>ONHI01000015.1 GCA_900317565.1 uncultured Eubacteriales bacterium | reverse complement strand
TAACGGTTCATGTATTATCGATCCATGCCCCGATGCGAACGCATCGGGGCATATTTGCAGAGCACAAAAGCGACAGTGCACTGTCCATGAAGGAATCGGCGGGCTTCTGTCGAATTCATCTTACTTAATTGAAACCAGGCGAGGCGCCTGTGCGCTTCGGGCGGCTTCCCTGGACGGGAACATGAACCATGCCAAAATAACAGTGGAGGGGATTTGAGATGTTTGAACGGGCAAAGTGGATCAATACGGGCCTGACGACCGGCGATGTCGTGCCGGAGTACCGCAGGGCGTGGCGCGCCGGGGATGGCAGGAAGGTGGAGCGCGCGACGCGGCAGGAAGGTGGAGCGCGCGACGCTGACCATCACCGCGCTGGGCGTGTACGAGGCGTTTCTGAACGATCGGCGCGTGGGCAAGTTCGTGATGGCCCCAGGCTGGACCTCCTACGACACGCGCCTGCAGGTGCAGACCTATGACGTGACCGGGCTGCTCGGCGCGGAGAACGCGCTGCGTGTGCGGGGGGGGAAGGGCTGGTATGCCTCCCCGATCCCCGGCTGGCTGAAGAGCGCGGACAAGACCCGCCGCAAGAACCGCCAGACCGCGCTGATCGCGGAGCTGCTGATCCGCTACGAGGGCGGCGAAGCGGAGCTGATCGCCACCGGCGAGGATTGGCAGTGGGTGGAATCGCCCATACGCTTCAGCGAGATCTACGACGGCGAGACCTGCGACGCCGGGTTCGTCGACGACGCGCCGAAGCCCTGCGCGCTGTTCGACGCGCCCATGGACAACCTGATCCCCCAGGAGGGCGAGGAGGTCCGGGAGATGGAGCGCGTGGAAGCGAAGCGCGTGTTCACCACGCCCGCCGGGGATACGGTGGTGGACTTCGGCCAGGAGGTCACCGGCTACGTGGAATTCCGCGTAGACGCCCACGCGGGGGACCGTGTGCGCATACTCCATGGCGAGGTGCTGGACCGGGACGGCAACTTCTACAACGAAAATTATCGCTCCGCGAAGGCCGAGATCAACTATACCTGCCGGGAGGGCGCGCAGACCTGGCACCCGGAGCTGACCTTCTTCGGCTTCCGCTACATCAAGCTGGACGCCTTCCCGGGCACGCCTGCGCCGGAGCAGTTCACGGCCATCGCCGTGTATTCCGACATGCGCCAAATCGGGCATGTGCGCACCGGCCACGCGGGCGTCAACCAGCTGATATCGAACGTCTTCTGGGGCCAGAAGGGCAACTTCCTGGATGTGCCCACCGACTGCCCCCAGCGGGACGAGCGCCTGGGCTGGACCGGCGACGCCGAGGTGTTTGTGCGGGCCGCCAGCCTGAACTACGACGTGGAGCGGTTCTTCCTGAAGTGGCTGAAGGACATGACCGCCGACCGTTTCCCGGACGGCAGCGTGGGCAGCGTGATCCCCAACGTGCTGCCGGGCGACAGGCCCAGCGCGGCCTGGGGCGACGCGGCGACCATCTGCCCCTGGACGATCTGGCAGACCTACGGCAACATCGAGGTGCTGGAGAACCAGTATGACACCATGGCGGGCTGGGTGGACGCCATCACCGGCATGACCACCACGCCGAACCTCTGGACCGGCGGCACCCACTTCGCCGACTGGCTGGGCCTGGACGCCCCCTCCGGCAGCTACAAGGGCTCCACCCGGGAGGACTTCATCGCCAGCGCCTTCTACGCCCATTCCACGTCCCTGGTCATCAGGGCGGGCAGGCTGCTGGGAAGGGACGTGTCAAGATACGAGGCGCTGTACGACGCCATCGTGCTGGCCTTCCGTGCGACCTTTACCGACTATCGCACCCAGACCGAGCACATCCTGGCGGTTCGGTTCGGCCTGGCGGAGGATGTGCAGGCCACGGCGGACGCGCTGGCGGAAATGGTGGTCCGGGACGGCACGCAGCTGCGCACCGGCTTCGTGGGCACGCCCCACATACTGCACGTGCTGTCGGAGTACGGCCATGCGGACCTGGCCTGGTCGCTGCTGCTGCGGGAGCAGTATCCCTCCTGGCTGTATCCGGTCTCCAAGGGGGCGACCACGATCTGGGAGCACTGGGACGGCATCATGGAGGACGGCGGCTTCTGGAGCGCCGACATGAACTCCTTCAACCACTACGCCTACGGCTCGGTGATCGACTGGATCTACGAGGTGGCCGCGGGCATCCGCCACGACGAGGCCCATCCCGGTTTCTCCCGGGCAATCGTTGCGCCGACGCCCGACGCGCGGCTGGGCTGGCTGGAGGCGTCCATCGACACGAGGAACGGCAGGATCTCCAGCAAATGGAACTATGGCGCGGAGGGCGTGCGCTATGAGATCGACACGCCGGTGCCCGCGACCCTCGTCATCGACGGAAGGGCGACGGAGGTCGGCCCCGGCAGCTATACGCTCTGGGGACGCGCCTGAATCCAATGCAAAGGGGCGGGATATGGACCGCGGTCGTGCGGTTCATATCCCGCCGGACTAGAGTGTGTTTCTAAAATCCCTGAAGCGCATTCCTTGACTTGCAACCAGTAAGCCTGCGGAAAAGCGCCTTGAAATGCAGTCAAATCCACTCGAAACTGCATCTCCCGGGATTTAGAAACACACTCTAAACCTGCTTCAACCGCCGCTCCAGCGCCTGGAACCAGGCGAGATATTTCCTTTCATCGTCCCTGCGGCAGTGGCAGTAGAAGTGCTCCACGGCGGCATCGTCCGAGATGGGCACATAGGCGCGCCGGGGATCGCGCCCGTACAGGCGCAGCGTCAGGTCCGTGGCGAAGTGCGGCAGGGACGACGCGCGGACGAGCTCGTTCAGCGCCTCCATTCCGCTCTGCAACAGGAAGCGGGCTTTGGGCATCTGCCGACGGACAATGTGGTCCCAATAGCCCACCTCGCTGGCCATCAGGAAGCTCTCGCCGTCCATGTCCTTAAAGCCGCATGCCTTCATGCCCGCGATGCGGTGCTCCGGCGGGACGGCGAAGTGGAGCCGCTCCGAGCCGCAGGGATGGCAGCACAGTCCGTCGTCCTCCAGCCTGTGATTGAGTATGATCATCTGGTAGATGCCCTGATTGAGCCCCTGGAGCAGCTCCTCCTCCGGGCGCAGCTCGGTGGCGATGGTCATGTCCGGGTAGAGGGACGCGAGCAGCGGGTTCAGCTCCAGCATCGGCCCCGGCGAGATCATCCCCACGGCCAGCATGCGCGAGGAGCGATCCAACGCCCGCACGCGGTTGACCATGTCCTGCTCCAATATCAATATCTGCCGCGCGCACTCCGCGGCCAGGCGTCCATTCTCATTGAGATGGACGCGATTTTTTGTGCGCTCAAACAGCCTGACCCCGATGATGTTCTCCAGCTTCTGCATGGAGCGGGTCAGGGTCGGCTGGGTCAGGTGCAGCTTTTCGGAGGCGGCGGACAGCGTGCCGCACTCGTATACGGCCCTCAGCTGCTCCAGCAAATAGGTATCGATCATGCGCTCATCTCCCATGTATACGTCTGACGTATACCAGAATACGACATTTGCATTGTACTTTCCTGCAATGAAATGCTAAAATACAGAAGAAGAATATGATTATACGGAGAGACGACCATGATAAAGCTGATATCGATGATTCTCGCGGCGCTGGCGCTGACGGCGGGCGCGCTTGCGGAGGAAACGGCCCAGACGGGCATGACGAAGCCCGTGCCCGCGGCCTATGCCGCAGCCTCTGAGCATCCCGGCGCCGTCGTGCAGGTGGAGTATGCTTCCCGGGACTATCTTCGGGGCGACGCGCCGGTGACCAAGACCGCCTGGGTGTACCTGCCCTATGGCTACGACGAGAACGATACTGAAACCCGCTATGACATCCTCTACCTGATGCATGGCTGGGGCGGCGCTGCCGGGGAGTACTTCTACATGGGCGACGGCATGATCAAAAACATGCTGGACCACATGATTGAAAATGGCGAGATCAAACCCATCATCGCCGTGTCCGCCACCTTCTACAACGAGAGCAGCGACCGGGATTACGGCGCCTCTGAGGACGCCCTCAGGGAGTTCCACCGGGATTTCACCGACCACCTGATGCCCGCCGTCGAGGGGACGTTCCACACCTACGCCGCCTCCACCTCTCTGGAGGACCTGGCGGCGTCCCGGGATCATAGGGCATTCGGCGGTTTCTCGCTGGGCAGCGTGACCACCTGGATGGAATTCTGCCATGATACGGATTATATCCGGTACTTCCTGCCCATGAGCGGCTCCAGCTGGTACTACGGCACCTACGGCGATTTCCAGACCGTGCGCAACGTGGACTACGTCCAGCAGATCGTCGAGGAAAACGACCTGAACGAGCGGGGCTATTTCATCTACCACGCCGTGGGCACAGAGGATGTGGTCAAGAGCCAGACCCTGATGATGGCGGAGGAGATGCTGTCCCGGGACGGCGTGTTCCCGCCGGAGCACTACATGTTCTACCAGAAGGAAGGCGGCCACCACGACTTCGACGCCGTACAGGAATTCATGTTCAACGCCCTGCCGCTGTTCTTCGGGCAGGACTGAGCGACAGATCGAAAAGGAGGCAAACGCCATGAAGAAGCTGCTTGCCGTACTGCTGACCGTTGCGATGCTTTTCGCTGCCCTCACCGCGTTCGCTGAGGTGGGGGACACCACCCTGAATCTTGCGGACATCGGCATGTTTTCCGCAGGCGGCACGGTGACCGAGCCCGGCGGAGCGCCCCAGGTGGACGGCGAGCAGTACAAAAAGCTGCTGGAGGCGAAGATCCCGATCATCTTCTACTTTGGCGATTACATGGAGAACGGCCCCGAGGACATCATGAGCTCCGGCTTCTGGAGCATGATCAAGGCCGGCGCTGTTTCCTTCGCGGAGGCCTACAACGCCGCCAGGGAGTTCGACGCCTGGCTGGACACACTGAAATAGAAGGAGGAAAATGAGCATGAACAAGACTTGGCTGATCACAGGCTGCAGCGAGGGTGGAATTGGCGCGGGCATCGCGCGGGCGGTGCTGCGCCGCGGTTACAACGCCGTGGTGACGGCGCGCAGCGTCTCCAAGGTGGAGAGCATCGTGAAGGACTACCCGGACACCGCGCTGGCCGTGGCGCTGGATGTGACCGACAGGGACGGCATCCGCGCGGCGGTGCAGGCCGCCACCGAGAAGTTTGGGCGGATCGACGTGCTGGTGAACAACGCCGGGTACTGCTATCGCTCCTCGGTGGAGGAGGCGCACCGCGCGGGCGTGGATCAGATGTTTGAGACCAACTTCTTCGGCCCCGTGGCGCTGATCCAGACGGTGCTGCCCGGCATGCGCGAGCGCCACAGCGGCGCGATCGTGAACGTCAGCTCCATCGGCGCGGTGCGCACGGGCGCGGCCTCAGGCTACTATGCCGCCACGAAGGCGGCCATGGAGCTGATGAGCGAGGGCCTGGCCGCGGAGGTGAAGCCCCTGGGCATCCGTGTGATGATCGTGGAGCCGGGCGCCTTCCGGACCCACTTCTACGATTCCTCGCTGAAGGGCGCGGCGCTGACCATCGGCGACTATGCCGACACCGCGTGGAAGCGCGCGCCGGAGAACGCCGTGAACCAGGGTCTGCAGCCCGGCGACCCGGAGAAGGCGGGCGACGTGCTGATCGACGCGGTGGAGCGCGAGGACGCGCCGATGCGCTTGCTGCTGGGCAGCGACGCCGTGAAGGCCGTGCGGTCCACACTGGAAAGCCGCATCCGCGAGGTGGACGCCTGGGCCGAGCTCTCCGCGAAGACTGATTTTTGACGGCTATGAGACGGTTGATCGCATTGGGCCTGATGCTGTTGGCGATGACGGCCCTGCCTGGAAGGGTTGAGACGATGCAATGGAATCAGAACACGCCCATCGACGAGGTTGTTTCCTATCCCGGCTTTGGGGATTGGGGACGGCTGATCTTCCCGGCGGACGAGGGCTACTACAGCGGCAGCACGCTGGGCGACCTGCGCCTGACCTGGTACAGCAACATACAGCCCGCCAAGACGGTGGAGATCGTCAACACGCTCAGGGAAAGGGCGGACGCGGGGGAGCAGCTATTCTATCCCATCTATTCGGAAGCAGAAGTCGCCGCCGACCCGTGGAAGGCGGACACGGGGCTGTTCTTCTTCCGCGGCAAGCCCGGCGCGAGGTTCGCCATCTGCAAAGTGACAAATCCCTGTTTGTCAATTTGGCAAGGACCATTCACGAGGAGGTACACCATGGAATACTTTACCCTGAATAACGGCATCAAAATGCCCATGGCGGGCATCGGCGTGTTCATGATGAGCCCCGCGGAGGCGGAGGCCGCCGTGGAGAGCGCGCTGCGCAGCGGCGTGCGGCTGATCGACACGGCCAACGGCTACATGAACGAGAGCGGCACCGGCAGGGGCATCAGGAACAGCGGCGTCGCCCGGGAGGACATCTTCCTGGTGACGAAGCTGTGGCCCACGGTGTACGGGAAGGCAACCGCCATCGACGAGACGCTTCAGCGCCTGGGCACGGACTACATCGACCTGCTGTTCCTGCATCAGCCCACGGACAACTGGCGCGAGGGCTACAGGGCCATCGAGAAGGCGTACAAGGAAGGCAAGGTGAAGGCCATCGGCCTGTCCAACTTTCCGGACGAGCTGCTGCTGGAGGCCATCGACACCATGGAGATCATGCCTCAGGTGGTACAGGTGGAGGCCCATCCCTATTTCCCGCAGACCGAGCTCAAGCAGATCCTCACCAGGACCGGCATGGCGCTGATGGCCTGGTACCCGCTGGGCCACGGCGACAAGACGCTGATCCAACAGCCGGTGTTCACGGAGCTGGCGGAGAAGTACGGTAAGACCAACGCCCAGATCATACTGCGCTGGCACGTGCAGAGCGGCAACATCGTCATCCCCGGCTCCAAGAATCCCGCCCACATCCGGGACAACTTCGACATATTCGACTTTGCCCTCACCGACGATGACATGGCCGCCATCGCGAAGCTCAACAGCGGCGTGCGCTACTACACCGCCACGCCGGAGCTGATCGCCGCCTACGCGACGATGGAGCTCAGGCCCGACCTGTAATATCCCCGCAACCGACGCCCTCAAACGAGCCTGAAGACGGCCCGGGGCAGGCGCTTCCCGACTGCGCGAAGCACCTGGCCCCAGGGCCTTCTTCAGGCTTGTATGTTAACAATCATCGTCACCATCTTGCCAAGCAGGCGCGCATGCGCTATAATAGTAAACGTGAACTAACTCCATGATCGCCCATCATGCACAGGGGCCGACGACGGACGGCTGCGGGATGGGCTTTATGATGGGCACTGGTTAGTATTTTCTAACATAAGCCGGGACGGCGCTCACGCGTGGGTCTGTGGGCTGCTCTGAAGGACAAGAAGGCGAAGGGACGTGAATATCGGGGTCATTCTGATCGGAATGGGGGCCTTTGCGGCCATCCCGATGTTCCGGCTGGAGGGCACGGAGCACATGGACGCGGCCTGTCATCAGAAGTGGTTCCACGCCAGGGGAATGCTGTTTCCCGGCACCATATTTGCGCTGATTCCCGCCCTTCTGGTGGGATGGCTGGTGACCGTGATCCACTGAGGGAGGAGAGAGACCATGAGCGACAGGCGCACGGAAATCAGGAACGCCTACAGGCAGACCGGAGACCACGCCAGCTTCTACGACGGCATGATAACCTATTCCACCGCTTTGGGGAAGGCGATATGCCGGATCGTGTGGAACATGGACGGCGAGAAAAACTATGCCTATCTGGAGCGGGCGCTGTCCGGCGTGCCGGAGGGATTTGCCGGCAAGCTGCTGGAGGTGCCGGTGGGCACCGGCGTGCTGACCATGCCGGTCTATCGGGATCTTCCCGGCGCGGACGTCACCTGCCTGGACTATTCGCCCGACATGATGGGGGCGGCCCGGGCGCGGGCGGAGCGCATGGGGATCAAAAACGTCCGCTTCGTCCAGGGGGATGTGGGCGCGCTGCCCTTTGAGGACGGGCGCTTCGACGCCGTGCTGTCCCTGAACGGCTTCCACGCCTTCCCGGACAAGGAGGCGGCTTACCGCGAGACCTATCGGGTGTTGAAGCCCGGCGGCACCTTCTGCGGCTGCTTTTACATCCAGGGCGGCTGCGCGCGCACGGACTGGTTCATCAAGCATCTCTACCAGCCCAAGGGATTCTTCACGCCGCCCTACGAGACCGAGGACAGCCTCAAGGCGCGGCTGTCGGAGCTGTACGCGGAGGTGGAGGTGACCCGCTACGAGGGCATCGCCTGCTTCCGGTGCAGGAAGGCGGCGCTATGATCGCCCTGCAATTGGCGCTGTACTGCGCCCTGTTCACGCTGATGGTAAAGCTGGGCGTGGGGAACGACGCGCTGAACGGCCTGTTCTTCTATCCCAGGCCCGTGCAGGAAAGGGTCTACGCGCTGGGATTGACGGACCCGGCGACGGTCGCCCGCAGGCGAAAGCGCTTCATGATCGCCTTCTTTGGGGTCATGGCGGCGGCGCTGGTGCTGATCATTCGCGCCTGGAACGGGATTCGCGCCTTCCGGGCGGCGTACTGGCAGGCGCTGCTGTTTCTGGAAGTGATGAACTGGTATGACGGCATCGTCATCGACCGGCTGTGGGTCGGCCACAGCGCCTTCTGGGTCATTCCGGGCACGGAGGACATTCCCTTCGTGCAGACCTGGCCGCAGGTGCTGAAAAAGCGGAGCATCCTCACGGCCATCTGGGTCGCCGGCGCCGCCGTCGTCGCGGGGATCGTGGCGCTCATCTGAAAGGAGCCCTGTATCATGAGAGAAAAGGACCTGCCCCTCGATCGCTCGAAGCACGCGATCTACACGAAGAACGCGAAGAAGTGCGTTCAGACGCTGCTGCGGCGCTATTACGACGAGCCCACGGCGGCACAGCTGTGGGAGAAGATACAGCTGCAATACTGCGCGTTCCTGGAGGACGAGCCGCCCATGGCCGGCGTGAAGATGAAGATCAGCATCTACGACCCCATACTGATCTTCGCCTGGTATGCCGTGATCCCGGACAAGCCGCCGCTGGAGGACGTCCAGCAGGATGTCTTTGAATGCTTCATGAGCGGGTTCGAGGTGCTGGGCCGGGTGTTTGACCTGAACCGCAGGCTGGACAACCGCATCGCGAACCTGGTGTTCAAAAAGACCGCCGATCAGCGCGACCGCGAGATCAAGGCGTTCCCGGGGTCCTTCCGGATGCAGGGCTATGCCTACGACAGGCAGAACGGCGTCGTGCGCTACGGCTTCACCCAGTGCCCGAACGCGGAATTCGCCAAGCGCCACCACATGGAGGACGTGCTGCCCGTGATGTGCAACTGCGATCACCTGGCCATGCAGAAGCTGCATGCGACGCTGATCCGGGAGGGGACCTGCTGCACCGGCAGCCTGTGCGACTACTGCATCGTGGGGGACCGGAATCCCATCGCCGGACGGTACGAGCTGGTGAAGCGGGACAACGGCCTGTGGGTCAGCGTGAAGAAGTGACGCGGACCCCATGTTCTGTCATTCCGATGGGATCAACTGAGGAGGCGATATCATGGCCAGAAGGGATTCTGACAATCAAAAGCGATCCATGAGCGCGATGTTTCGCGGCAGGGCGATCTTCAAGCCCCTGAATACCGGGCGCATCGACGCGCGCGTCGCCTGCGTGCGGGAGTGGGTGGCGAATATATTCTTCTACACGAAGAACGGCGCGACGATCATGATCGACGCGGGCTACAACTACGCGCGGCTGAAGGAGAAGATGGGCTGGCTGGACATCGACCCGGCGACGATCAGACACATACTGATCACCCATCAGGACACCGACCACGTGGGCGCGCTGGAGCCGGACAGCGAGCGGCTGTTCAAGGACGCCACCGTCTACATCGGCGAGATCGAGAATCGATACCTGACGGGGGAGAAGCGGCGGAGGGTGATCCACGGGCTGTACAGGCTGCCCATGGTGAAGATGGAGAACAGGAAGATGCTGCTGAAGGACGGCGACGTGTTCACCGTCGACGGCATCAAGGTCGAATGCCTGCTGGTGCCGGGGCACACCTGGGGCCACATGGTCTATCTGATCGACGACGAATACCTGTTTACCGGCGACACGATCTGGTTCGGCGCGGACGGCGGCTACAGCTTCATCAGCACCCTGGCGGAGGACAACCGGCTGGCCGTGCGGTCCCTTGAAAAGCTGGAGGCGAACCTGCGTGCCCGGAAGCGGCGCATCGCGGTGATCACCGGCCACACCGGCTGGAGCGATGATCTGGACTTCGCCTTTGCGCACCGGACGGAGATCTGCAAGCCCTTCACGAAGAAATACGCCGACCCGGAGGCACCCTACGACGGCTATGTGGAGGACGATGACACGGAAGAAAGGGCGAGGAAGCTGCCGCTGAAGAAGAAGGAGGCTGTATTATGAGACCTGATTATAAAAACTGGATGCCCAAGGGCATGATATATTCTTTTCTCGGTGGGACGATTGGCTGCGGCATTGTGGCGATCATACTGGCCCTGCTGCTGAAGGGCACGCTGAAGACCGCGCTGGTCATCGCCTTCGCGGCGGCGGCGGTGATCTTCTGCGGGCTGACCGTCTGGGCGGTGCTGATGCATCGCGCCTTCAGCTATGACGGCAAGCGGCAGATGTCACGTCAGATCATCGAGGGCACGGCGGCGCACGTGAAGCTGCCCGCCGGGGTCAAGTGCCTGGACGTGGGCTGCGGCAGCGGCGCGCTGGCCATCGCCGTGGCCAGGCGCAACCCCCGGGCCCAGGTCGTGGGCATCGACCGCTGGGGCAAGGAATACGCCTCCTTCAACAAGAAGCTCTGCGAGAACAACGCCAAGGCCGAGGGCGCGACGAACACCCGCTTCCAGCAGGGCGACGCCACGCACCTCGATTTCCCGGACGAGACCTTCGATGCCGTGGTGAGCAACTACGTGTACCACAACATCCCCGGCAAGAGGCAGCAGTACCTGCTGGAGACGCTGCGGACGCTGAAAAAGGGCGGCACCTTCGCGCTGCACGACATCTTCTCCAAATCGAAGTACGGCGACATGCAGGCGTTTGTCAGGCAGCTCAAGGACATGGGCTATCAGAAGGTCGAGCTGATCGACACCACCGACGGGAAGTACATGACGAAGTTCGAGGCGGGCTGGATGGCGCTGAGCGGTTCAGCGCTGCTGACGGGAATCAAATAAGCTGCGCGGGGAGGAAGGCCGATGTTCTGGGACAGCGTGGCCGGGGTCTACGATCTGTTCGTCAATGTCGTCAACCGGCGAACGCACGTGGCGCTGAGGAGGATCGTATCGGAAATGATAGAGCCCGGCGACCGCGCGCTGGAGTGCGCCTGCGGGACCGGGCTGCTCACTGAAGTCATCGCGCAAAGATGCGCCAGCCTGACCGCCACGGATTTCGCGCCGAAGATGCTGGCGCGGGCGCGGAAGAACTGCGCCGCTTTCGACAACATCACCTTTGCTCAGGCGGACATCACGGCGCTCGGCTATCCGGACGACTGCTTCGACGCCGTCGTGGCCGGGAACGTGATCCACCTGCTGGACGAGCCGATGAAGGCGCTCCGCGAGCTGGACCGCGTGTGCAGGCCGGGTGGCCGGCTGATCATACCGACCTACATGAACCGGGACGGGAAGGGGAACACCAGCGGCTTCGCCACCGCCGTGGGCAAGGCCGGGGCGGACTTCAAGCGGCAGTTCACGGTGGAGAGCTACCGGCAATTCTTCCTGGACGCGGGCTATCGGGACGTGTCCATACGGCTGGCCGAGGGGCGCATCCCCTGCGCCGTGGCGGTGATGAGAAAAAGCGACGATCAACCATGATGCGATTTGGCATCATGGTTGATCGTTTATCGCGCGCTCGAGCAGCGCCTCGATGTGCCTGGCGCCATCCCCGGCACTTCCGGCACGCCTCAGATAGCGGTGCCTGCCGTCGGGATGGGCCGTGAAGGTCGTCCTGCCCCGCGCGTCGATGGCGATCGTGCCCGGCGCGCTCCATTCGAAGGGGGCCTCGGGCCCGTTCACCGCCGCGGCCACCGTGCCCAGATCCCAGGAGGGGCGGAGCATCGCGCCGTCGGTATACTCCCGATAGGCGATGGCGACCGGGTGCTCCGGGCGTTTGGCCAGGCAGGCCCCGGTCAGCACGTCGGCCAGCGCCTCGAACGGACAGAAGTCGAGGGGCCCTTTCCAGTGCCCGGCGACGTACCGGGCGGAGGGGATGTCCATCTCGACGTTCCACTCCGTGAAGGCCGCGTCCGCTTCAAACGCGCCGGCCATGCACACGATGCGGCCGATCTTTGCCCGCATCAGGGCCGGCTCCTCCCGCAGGTAGCGGGCCAGGTTGATCATCGGCCCGATGGCGATCATCGTGACGCTGCCGTCGGGGACGCCGGACAGCGCCTGTTTGAGCGCGTCCACGCAATCCGGCTGGGGCCCGTCGGGCGGGAAGCCGTGCGCGCACCGGGCGGCGATGACGGGGGTGTACCGCAGGGCAGGCCCCTCCGACAGGAAGCCGCGAACGTTGCAGGTGCCCGTGGGCACGCTGACCCGGAAGCGGCGGCAGATCGCGTCGATGGCGGCCAGGCCGTACAGGCTTCCGGTGCAGTGGGTGATGCCGATCACCCGGCCCGCGCCACTTTTGCACAGGTGCAGCAGTATGGCCAGCGCGGCCGCGTCGTCGCAGTCCGGGCCGATATCGGTGTCGAGGAAAAACAGTCGTTCCCGTGTCATGGCGCTTCATCCCTCCCGCGGCGTTCCTGTTGCGCCTTGCTCTTTCTGTACTCCTTGGGGCTCATGCCAAAATACCGCTTGAAGACATTGCTGAAATAGCTGGGCTCGTCAAAGCCGACGGCGATCGCGATCTCGTACAGCCGCGCGTCGGTATCGGCCAGCATCTCGGCGGCGGTTTTCATCCGCACGGAGAGGACGTAGTCCTGGTAATTCAGCCCATACAGCTGCTTGAACAGGCGGCTGATCTGGTAACGGCTGACGAAGAACTGCCGCGCCATGGCGTTGAGGGACAGGTCCGCGCCGATGTGGGCGTCCACATAGGCCCGGATGCGTCCGACGGCCTGGGCGTCCGTACCGCCCTCCCGGCTGAGCTGGGCGTTGGCACGCGCATCCCGGATCGCCGCGGACAGCAGGGCCTCCCTGCGCGCAGCCGTGAGGCGATCCCGCGTCTCCCGCAGCAGGCCGGTGATCTCACTGGGATCGATGGGCTTGAGCACATAGCCCCGCACGCCGAAGTCGATGCACTTTTGGGCATAGGTGAACTCGTCATAGGCCGACAGCACGATGGTCTCCGGCTGGGCAATGCCCCTGTCCCGCAGCGCCGCCAACAGCTCCAGGCCGTTCATGAACGGCATCTGGATGTCCATGAGCATGATGTCCGGCGGGGATTCGGCGATCATGTCCAGGGCGTGAAGGCCGTTTTCGGCGTAGCGGACCTCCTCAAAGCCCAGCGCGGGCAGGTCCAGCACCTTCTGGAGGTAGAGGTATACGGAATGCTGGTCGTCCACAATCAGCAGCTTCATGATGAAAACTCCTCTTCGGCCGGGAGGCACAGTGTGACAATGGTCTTGCCGTCGTAACTGTCGATGGACAGGCCGTATTGCGGCCCGTAGGAGGTGCGGATGCGCTGGTGGACGTTGGACAGGCCGATGTTGTGGTCGAGCCAGTCCACCGGCTTCTCCAGCTCCCGCTGCACCGCCTCCAGCCGCTCCGGCGCAATGCCGCCGCCGTCGTCGATGACCGTGAGCAGCAGGGTGCCCTCGCGGACGGAGGCCTCGATGGAGATCGTCACCGAATCCGGGCTCATGTCCACCGCGTGGCGGATGGAGTTTTCCACGATGGGCTGGAGCAGCAGCTTCGGCACGGCCAGCCTGGCGGCGTCGGGCTGTATGCGGATTTCGGTCTTCAGGCGGCCCTCGTACTTGCCTTCAAACAGCGTCAGGTATTTCTTCAGATAATCCAGCTCCCGGGCGACGGTCACCCGGGCCTCGTTGTTCGTCATGTAATAGCGCAGCAGCTGGCTCAGCGATATGATGATGCTGTTGGATTTTTCCACGTTTCCGTAGATGATCTCGGTTTGCAGCAGCTGCAGGGTGTTGAACAGGAAGTGGGGGTTGATCTGGCCCCGCAGCGCCGCCAGCTGGGACTGGCTGAGCTCGATCCGGGTGCGGTAATCCTTGCGGATCAGCTCGTCGATGTGCTCCAGCAGCTCGTTGAACTTCCGGGAGATCAGCGCCAGCTCCACGTACTCCTCCCGCACCGAGATGGGGGAGATGTTGTTCGCGTCCACCAGCGAAAGCGACTGGGTCAGGCGCGCCACCGGCCTGCGGATGGACCGCATGTACAGCAGCGCCGCCACCGTGTTCAGCACCAGGCAGACCAGCAGGACCGTGGCCAGGGCGCCCCAGAGGGGGCGGGCATGGCTTCGGATGCGGGAGAGGGGAATGTAAAACATCAATTGCCAGCCGGAGAATTCGGAGGCGCAGTTGCACACCAGGTAGGTCTCTCCGTCCACCGTCTCGGTGAAGTGCCCGGAGGTGCCGGTCGGCAGCGTGAACGGAAGGACGTCGCCCACCTCGCCCTCGCTCTGGGCGCAGACCACGCCCTCCCGGTTCACCAGCGCGATGCAGCCCTCCTCTTCGTAATTGCCCTGCTGCAACAGCTGTCCCAGCTTCTGGGTGTCCATGTTGCAGACGATCGCGCCGATGATCTTGTAGCTGGTCGGATGGGAGACCGCCATGGAGAGGGAGAAGGACTGCCGCTCCCGGGCCTTCGGCTCGGTGATGGGGTTGTAGTAGAGCTGGTCGTGCAGCCCGAGCATCTGCACGTGTATGCCGTTTTCGACGCGCACGGCCTGCCGGTACCAGTCGCAGGCGGTGAAGTCGTAGTCCGCCAGCAGGTTCTTGCGCATGTTCAGGTTGTAGACATAGCCGTTGTCCCCCAGCACGAGCACGTCCTCGATGGGGTTGAACAGGTCGATGCCGGAGAGCCGGTCGTCCATGTCCCGCTCATAGGGGAGCGATTCGGCGTAGCTGGGGCGCGGCCCGGACAGGCAGGCGATGACGCTGCGCTGGGAGGCCAGCTTCACCAGCCGGGAGCGCATGTCGATCAGGTAGGTGTCGAGGACGCTGTTGGTCTGGGTCAGCACCCGGTCCATGGCGCTGACGAGTTCCTCCTGGAGGGTGTTGCCGGACAATCCCGTCAGCACGACGCCGAGCACGATGAGCAGCGCGCTGTTGATGACCAGCGTGTATCTCAGCACCCAGCCTCCCAGGGACTTTCGCATCCGCATAGCGCCGGCCTCCCGTGTAAATTCACAATAATTATAGCGTATGCGGCGAAACCGGGCAAGGCGATTTGGATATTCCGCTATATTTTATAATTTTTTTGCAATATTTTCTATGGCCGGGGCCGGGACGCAGGCCGTATAATAGGGCCATGGGGCAATCGCCCAATAGAGTTAAGGAGGTAGTTTCCATGAAAAAGCTGTTTGCGCTGATGCTGGTTGTCGCCATGGTGGCGACCCTTGGCCTCTCCGCCGTGGCGGAGGAGCTCTCCGGTACCCTGTCCATACTGTCCTGGTACGACGAGACGAAGAGCGAGCCCGTCATCAACGCCTTCAAGGCGAAGTATCCGAACGTGACCGTGGATTACACCTACGCCCCGCCGGTGGCCGATTACGTCGAAAAGCTCTCCACGCTGCTGTACACCGGCTCCGCGCCGGACGTGTTCTACATGGCGCTGGAGAACCGCGAGGCCCTGACCGTCGGCGGCTACACCATGGACCTGTCCGGCGAGAGCTACATGCAGGACGGCACCATCCCGGACGCCGTGAAGGAAATGTATCCTAACTGCGCGGCGGTGGACTGCTGGGTCGGCGGCCTGTTCTACAACAAGGACATGTTCGCGGCCTGCGGCATCGAGAGCGAGCCCCAGACCTGGGAGGAGTTCCTGAACGTCTGCCAGACCCTGCAGGACAACGGCTATGTGCCGCTGCTGGACAACTGCCAGGACGCCGCCGTGAACTTCGCCGCGCCGCTGTTTGGCGCCGAGACCCTGACCAAGGATCCCGATTTCACCGCGAAGGTGTTCGCCGGCGAGGCCAAGTTCGTGGACGGCTGGACCAAGCCCTTTGAGATGGTCCGCGAGCTGGTGGATCGCGGCTTCCTGACCCCCGACATGGTGGGCGTTTCCGGCGACGACATGGTCACCCAGTTCGCCACCGAGCAGGTCGCCATGATCATGACCGGCTCCTGGAACGTGAACACCATCGCCCAGATCAACCCCGACCTGAACTATGAGTGCATGGGCATTCCCGGCACCGAGCATGTCTACTACTGCGGCTGCATCAACGTCGGCCCCTGCATCAACAAGGACGCCAAGGACCCCGACGTCGCCAAGGCTTTCCTGGAGTTCTGCGTGTCCCCCGAAGGCCTGGAGGCCCAGTTCAACGCCTACGGCGGCTTCACCGTGGCTTCCGGCTATGAGCCCGAGATCGCGCCCCAGCTGGCGGATGCCGTCGAGGCCGTCAAGGCCGGCGAGTTCCACATCCCGATGAGCCAGTGGATCAGCTACACCGAGTCCCTGCGCCTGACCTTCCTGGCCAGCCTGCAGGATGTGCTGGTGGGCGCCGCGACGCCCGAAGAGGCTGCCGCCCGCTTGGACGACAAGCTGGCGGAAGTGAGCGCTGCCTGATTTGGCTGAATGAAAAGGGGGACGTTCAGTCCCCCTTTTTGGTTCTTTACGTTTTTTTGAGGGATGCCCCCTATTTGGAATCGCGCATTGTCCCCTGCCAAAACAGCCTGGAGTGATTGCATATGAAAAAAAGACGCATCATCCGCAATCTGCAATACGAGGTCTTCCTCCTGCCCGCGGTGATCACCTTTACCCTGTTTACGGTCTTCCCGCTGTTGAAGACGCTGCTGTACAGCTTCACCGATTTCGACGGCGTGCAGCACACCTATCAATTCGTGGGCTTCAAGAATTACGCGGCGGTATTTCGCGACGACGTCATGCGCCAGGCGCTGTTCAACACGCTGTTCTACACCTTCTTCGTGGTCATACTCATCAATCTGATCTCCGTGCCCCTGGCCGTGCTGCTGGACCGCCAGCAGCGGGTCAAGACCTTTGAGCGCGCGGTGTTCTTCTTCCCGTCGGTCATCAGCGCCCTGCTGATCGGCTATATCTGGGGCTATATCCTCTCCCCGCTGGGCACCGGCGCGCTGAACGCGATGCTGAAGCCGCTGGGCGTGAAGCCCATCGGCTGGACCTCCAGCGCATGGATGGCGAAATTTTCGATCATCGCCGTGGCGGTATGGACCAGCACCGGCTGGCACACGGTGGTGAACATCGCCTATCTCCAGGCGATCGATTCCACGTATTACGAGGCCGCCGCCATCGACGGCGCGAACCGCTGGCAGCAGTTCCGATTCATCACCATACCGCTGCTGGCGCCGGCACTGACGGTGAACACGCTGCTGCTGCTGACCAACGGCCTGAAGGTCTACGACCTGCCCTACGCCCTGACCAAGGGCGGCCCGGGCTATGCGAACTACACGGTGACCCAGATCATCATACAGCGCGGCATCTCGGAGCGGCAGTACGGCGTTTCCACCGCGCTGGCGGCGATATTCATATTGCTGGTCATGGTGATATCCGCCGTGCAGTTCACCACGATGCGCAAGCGGGAGGTGCATGGCTGATGAAGGCGTTTCTGAAGAGGCACTTTACGCTGTCGGATATATTCATACTTCCGATCTGCGCCGTGTTCCTGTATCCGTTTTACTTCCTGGTGATCAGCACCTTCAAGACGCTGAAGGAGGTCTCCTACAATCCCACCGCGTTTCCCACCTCCCTGTACCTGGGCAACTATGCCGAGGTCTTCCAGAAGACGCCCATACTGCTGGCGTTCCGGAACACGCTGTTTTTGACGCTCTGCTCGGTGCTGCTGATCGTCATCATCGGCGAAATGGCGGCCTATCCCATTTCCTTCAACGAGAACAAGTTCAACAACGGCGTGCTGGTCTACCTGATGCTGGGCTTCCTGGTGCCCTTCCAGGCCATACTGCTGTCGCTGTTCGAGGTCATGCAGGGCCTGAAGCTGCTGGACAACCTGCTGGGCATGGTGGTGTTCTACGCCAACGGCTCGGCGCTGACCGTGTTCCTGGCGGTGGGCTACATGCGCTCCATACCCCGGGAGCTGAACGAGGCGGCGATCGTGGACGGCGCGGGCGTCGGGCGGATATTCTTCACGATCATCATGCCCCTGATGAAGCCGATCACGACCACGTCCATCATATTCAACACCATGTGGATCTGGAACGACTTCATCGCGCCGAACATCTTCCTCAACAGCCGCGCCAACACGACCCTGGTGCTGGAGGTGTTCCGCGCCAAGGGCCAGTTCACCACCAACTGGCCGTCCTTCATGACGCTGTCGGTGCTCACCATATTCCCGATCTTTGTATTCTATTGCTTCATGCAGAAGCACATCATCAAGGGCCTGACGGCGGGCGCCGTCAAGGGATAACTGCGAATCCTGGCGCGGAGGCACAGCCGCCTCCGCGCCCATTTATGGAGGTGGAAACGGCATGGCGAAGCTGAGGATCGACGAGCGGCATGAACTGCACGACATCGACCCGATGATCTACGGCCAGTTCATCGAGCACTTCGGGCGGCTGGTCTATGGGGGCATCTACGACCCCGAAAGCCCGCTGGCGGATGGGGACGGCTTCCGGCGGGATGTGATCGACGCGCTGAGGCGGCTGCGCATACCGGTCATGCGCTGGCCGGGCGGCTGCTTCGCCTCGGCCTATCACTGGAAGGACGGCGTCGGACGGGCGCGCGAGCCCGTATACGACAAGGCGTGGTGCGTGGAGGAGTCCAACCGCTTCGGCACGGACGAGTTCATGCGGCTGTGCGAGGCCATCGGGGCCGAGCCCTACATCTGCACGAACGCGGGCACCGGCACGCCCGAGGAGATGGCCGACTGGGTGGAGTATTGCAACGAGCCGTCGCTGGGAAGATGGGCCAGGGCGCGGGCGCGCAACGGCCATCCGTCGCCCTACGGGGTGAAGCTCTGGTCCATCGGCAATGAGAACTATACCGGCGGGGAGATCGGCGCGAAGACGCCCGGGGAATGGGGGCGCTTCGTGCGGGAGAGCGCGAAGATGATGCGCCGGGTGGACCCGTCCATACAGCTGCTGGCCGCGGCGGTGCCGGACCTGGACTGGAACCTGAGCCTGCTGCGCGAGGCGGGCGATCTGATCGACTGGATCAGCATCCACGGCTATTTCGATCCGGCGTGGGAGACCAACGCCCTCTCCGGCTACGCGCGCACGCTGCGCGCCGTCGGGCAGTTCGAGGACAGCATCCTCAAGACCCGGGGGATCCTGGCGGCGCTGGGCCTGGAGGGCAGGATTCGCATCGCCTTTGACGAGTGGAACCTGCGGGGCTGGTTTCATCCCGGCATCGTGGATTTCTCCCACCTGGCGGCGGACCACGCCCGGGCGGCGAAACGGCGGGAGGCCAACGAGGACAACGCCCAGTATACGATGGCGGACGCGGTGTTCTGCGCGGGCTTCCTCAACCTCTGCATGCGCCACGGGGACAGCGTCCGGATGGCGAACTTCTCCCCGACGGTGTGCGGCCGCGGCGCGATCGGCGTGAACGACGGCGGCATCGTGCTGCGCCCGACCTACCACGTGTTCGAGCTCTACAGGAACCTGCTGGGGGACCGGCTCGTGGCGAGCTATATCGCCGACGGCCCGCGCTGCGATGCGGACGGCGTGGCCGTCGACGCGCTGGACGCGGTGGCGCTGAAGCGGGACGGCGCGCTGACGGTGGCCGTCGTCAACCGGGATCCGGAAAGGCCGATATCGCTTGAGATCGAGACGGCCGGGACCCATGGGACGATGCGCCAGCACGTCCTGAACGGGGAGAGCGCCGACAGCTACAATGACTTTGATGCCGCGCAGGTCGGCGTCGCCGTCCGGGACGCGCCCTTTGGCGATATCCTCTTGGAGCCGCATTCCGTGAACGTGATCGAGCTGGGGCAATGATCGGATGCACAAAGTTCGGGGCAGCCGCTTCTGCGGCTGCCCCTCGTCATGTCATGCGGCGTAGTCCCGATAGTGCCTGTCCCCGGTGATCACGTACAGCCGGTAGTAGACGTAGGCGCAGGCTGCCATGTACATGTCGCCCCCGCCGCCGCCCAGCGTCACCGGGCTCTGGCCGCTGATGGGGTTCTTGGTGAAGGGATGGTTCGGCCAGGGGCATTCCACCGGGAAGGACCAGCAGTAGGTCCAGGTCTCGGCGTAGTCCGCCGCGCCGATCAGCGCGTCCAGCCACCTCTGCTCGCCGGTCAGGTCGTACAGCGCCAGGAAGCCGAATATGGCGTAGATGCCGGATTCGTTGTCGGTGATGTCGGTGTTGTCGCAGGTGGAGCCCCGGTATTCCATCAGCCGGAAGGTGTTCTGATGCGCCCATTCGCCCGCCCGCAGCGCCGACTGCCGGTAGGCCTCCGGCCGGTCGTACATGTCGCCGTAATAGCAATAGTAAAGGCCTCACTATATAAACTGTTATAGGATTATCAGCAATCCGGTTTCTCACGCGACCGTGAAGGTCACACGATGGCGCATCGACGGCGCGGCGATGAAGCGCGCGCGCCACAGGCTGCCGGGGAAGGTGAGCGCCATGCGCGGGTCCTCCACGGGGATCTCCTCCACGGCGATCTCAAGCGGCGTGTCCGGCGCGATGCGCACGCCGCCGCTGACCAGGCCCTGGCCGTCCACACGCGGGGCCCTGCGGAGCATGAATACCCATTCCACCGGGGCCTCCCGGCGCAGGGCGATGTCATCCGTGAGCGTCACCGCGCCATCCTCGCCGATGGCGAAGGCGCGGGCGGCGGTGTCGATCTCGGCCTCCGGGGGATAGGCCGGGGCGATGTCCATGCGCATGCCGTCGGGCAGGCGCTCGACCCCGCGCGCCGCGAATTCCAGCCCGGCGCGCTGCTCCACGCCGCCGATCAGCGGCACGTTGTGGTACATGGAGCGGGTGTTCCACAGCGTATAGCGGGCCTCCGAGAAGGTCTTGCGGGTGTAGACCATGTTGCCCGCGTCCAGTATGACGGGCTCGCCGTCCCGGTAGAGCATGAACGCGCCCACGTCGTTGTGGTTGTGGCTGTCGCCGTTGTGCCCGGCCTTGCAGACCAGCGTCGAAGCGCCCCGGCGGGCGATGCGCAGCTGGAGGCTTTCGATCCAGACGTCCCGCTCCAGGGGCGCGTCCGCCGCGGGCTCCACCGGATGGAACAGCAGGTTCAGCAGCCGCCAGAGCTGCGGCGTGTCGTCCAGCATCTGGGCGATGCCGCCGGGGAAGCGGGCCCCCAGCGCGACGAGGCCCTCGCACTGGATGCGCTGGCCCGCGAATTGCAGCCGCTCGCCGTACATGTTCGGGCGGGCGTCGCAGTCCGCGAAGTTGACGAACCACCGGCCCGTCACCCAGGCCCGCAGCGGGTACAGCATGATGCCCCGTATCTTGTCGTCCGTCCAGAAGGCCATGCGCCTGTCGGTGAGGCGCTCCAGCAGCTCCAGCGCGTCCAGCAGCGCGCCGCCCGCCATGCCCCAATAGGCCGCGCCCTCGTCGCAGCCGCCGTCGGCGGGCACGCAATCCAGGTAGCGGTCCAGCATCAGGCAGCCGCGCTCCAGCAGCGCCGCCAGCCGCGGCCTGTCCTCCACCCACAGCGCCGCCGTGAGCATCACGTTGGACACGATCCAGGGCGTCCAGTTGTTCAGGTCGCTGCGCACCACGCCCATCCACCAGAAGTCGTCCCGGCGCTCGAAGGGCAGCAGTATTCGCGCCTCCACCTCCCGGCGCACGCGCCGCCGGATCAGCGGGGAGACGGCGTCCAGGTGTCCGCCCAGCAGGGCGCACACCAGCGAGAGTATCATGGCCGTCTGCCCGGCGAACAGGTCGATCACGGGGTTTTCCGCGTCCGGCAGGATGGCCCCGGCGAAGGCGGGACCGGCGTCGTTGTGGGCGCTGAGCACCCAGGAGGTCTCCTCGCACACGAGCCATATGCCGTCCACGACCTCGTCCAGGTGCGCCCCGTCGCCCCGGATGCAGGCGTCCAGCGCGGCGAGTATCAGCTTCCTGCGCCGCGCGAAGTAGGGCGCCTCCCAGGCCGTGCGGCTGCCGTCGCGGAAGAACGCCATGAACTGCGAGGCCCTCAGCAGGGGATATTCCGCCTTGCGGAACTGCGCGGCCGCGGCGGCAATCTCATTTTTCAATGCCTCCGGGATGTTCTCCCAGGCGTCGCGGTCATCCATGTCGGGAAACAGGCGGGGCCTGCCCCCGGCGAGCAGCGCCGCCATGGAATGCTCTCTCAGATATTCCCTGAACATAGCTTCAGCCTCCCAGCCTTATTCGTCGCATTGCCCGCGCCGCAAGGGCCTCTGCCCCGGCGATTCGGGCGTCCTGAGAGCCATTATAGCGCATCGCCGCGCCGTTTGCAACCGGCGAAAAACGGCCCAAAACAGGCTATAGCGGATCATAGCTTTTTCTTTTCTAAAATCTGTGTAAAGGTGATTGATTTACTCGGAATTATGTGGTATGATGGGTTCGCTTCATAGAGATGAGCGCGCATTAATTGAACGCAACCGTATGCCGAGTCAAAGGAGGATATTCCATGAAGAAACTGATCGCATTGCTGCTGGCGCTGCTGCTGGCCGCTTCCGTCGCCGCCGTGGCGGAGGAGGGGGACCTGCTGGCGAGGATCCAGGAGCGCGGCACCCTCATCATCGCCACCGAGGGCAACTGGTCGCCCTGGACCTATCACGATGAGAACGACGTGCTGACCGGCCTGGACATCGAGATCGGCACGCTGATCGCCCACGGCCTGGGCGTGGAGCCGGAGTTCCAGGAGACCGATTGGGACGCCATACTGGCGGGCGTGGACGCCGGCCGGTTTGACATCGCCTGCAACGGCGTGGGCTACACCGAGGATCGCGCCGAGAAGTACAGCTTCTCCACGCCCTATGTGTACACCCAGGTGGTGCTGGTGACCCGCTCGGACAACGAGGATATCCAGAGCGTCAACGACCTGGATGACCACACCACGGCCAACACCGCCTCCAGCACCTTCGCCGCCATCGCCGAGGCCTTCGGCGCGACGGTGACCCCGGTGAACACGCTGACCGAGACCATCATGCTGGTGGAGCAGGGCCGCGTGGACGCCACGATCAACGCCAAGGGCTCCATCGACGATTATCTCGCCCAGCATCCCGACGCCAACATCAAGGTGGTTGAGATTCTGGAGGACGGCGAGCCCGTGGCCTATCCGGTGCGCAAGGGCTCGGATTCCAAGAGCCTGGTCGCCGCCATCAATGAGATTTTGGAGGCCGCCCGTCAGGACGGCACGCTGGCGGCCCTGTCCGAGAAGTACTTCGGCGTGGACCTGACCCAGGGCTGATCGTCCCGGAAGAAGCGAATCTCATGCAGGGGCGGCGCTTCGCCGCCCCTGCATGAGCTTTATCAATGTCTGCAGAGGTGTAATCGATGAACGAACGGCTGTGGGGCATCCTGGTGGATTCCTTTCCCAAGCTGCTGGGCTATGGCGTGCGGGTGACGCTGCCGCTGACGGCGCTGTCCTTCGCGCTGGCGCTGGTGATCTCCGTGGCGGTGGCGCTGATACAGTACGCCAATGTGCCCGTGCTGCGCCAGATCTGCCGCTTCTATATCTGGATCATCCGGGGCACGCCGCTGCTGGTGCAGCTGTACCTGGTGTTCTACGGGCTGCCGGACCTGGGCGTGACGCTGCCCGCCTTTCCCACGGCGGTGCTGGTGTTCGGCTTCAACGAGGGCGCCTACATGGCCGAGAGCATGCGCGGCGCGCTGGAGAGCGTGTCCCGGGGCCAGATGGAGGCGGGCTACTGCGTGGGGCTGAACTACATGCAGATCATGGCTCACATCGTGCTGCCCCAGGCCTTCCGCACGGCCTTCCCGGCGCTGTCCAATTCGCTGATATCGATGATGAAGGGCACCTCGCTGGCGGCGACCATCACCGTGGTGGAGATGTTCCGCCAGGCCACCGTCATCAACGGGCGGGTGTACGAATCGCTGGGCCTGTACACCGAGGTCGCGCTGATCTACCTGCTGTTCTGCACGGTGCTGACCTGGCTGCAGCACCTGGGTGAAAAGAAGCTGGCCAGCTACGGAGGTGACCGGAAATGATGCTTGACGTGAGGGGCGTGCGCAAGAGCTTCGAGGGCCGCGAGGTGCTGTCGGGCATCGACCTGGGCGTGGAGAAGGGCGACGTGATCGCCATACTGGGCCCCAGCGGCTCCGGCAAGACCACCTTCCTGCGCTGCCTGAACTACCTGGAGCGGGCCGACGCGGGGGAGCTGACCTTCGACGGCGAGCGCTTCGACCTGCACGCCGCGAACCGGGCCGATATCGCCCGGCTGCGCAAGAAGACCGCCTTCGTGTTCCAGAACTACAACCTGTTTCTGAACAAGACCGTGCTGCAGAACGTGACCCTGGGGCTGACCGTCGGCGCGAGGATGAAGAAGGCCGAAGCCCGGGATATCGCCGTGGCCGCGCTGGAGCGCGTGGGCATGGCCAACCGGCTGGACAGCTATCCCGGCCAGCTCTCCGGCGGCCAGCAGCAGCGCGTGGCCATCGCCCGGGGCCTGGCCTCCAGCCCGGAGATCATCTATTTCGACGAGCCCACCAGCGCCCTCGACCCGGAGCTGATCGGCGAGGTGCTGTCCGTCATGCGCCAGCTGGCCGACGAGGGCATGACCATGCTGGTGGTCACCCACGAGATGGACTTCGCCCGCAACGTCTCCAGCAAGGTGCTGTTCATGGAGGGCGGCAGCGTGATCGAAGCCGGCCCCTCCCGGGAATTCTTTGAAAACCCGAAGCAGCCCCGATCCCGGGAGTTCATACGCACGATACTGGAAGCGAGACAATAGCACAAACAGCAAAAACAGCAGCGCCGCCGGAATTCCGGCGGCGCTGCGTCTGTGCAACCCGGGTATGGGGTTATGCGGCGGGCTCGACCTCTTCCTCGGCCGCCTCGGCCAGGATCTGGGTCGCGGAGCCGCGGGGCTCGCCGTACTGCTCGGCAGTGATCTTGCCCTCCAGCACCTCGGTGATGTAGGCCATGACGGCCTGGTCCATCGGAATGCCGGTGTCGAAGCCGGAGCCTTCCACGTAGGCGCGGTTGAACACGTTGTAGGTGTCGCCGCCGGCGGCGCAGAAGTTGTTGGTCACGACCGCGTAGGTGGCGGCGGGATCGAAGGGCTCACCGTTGATGGCGGTGATGGTGACGCGCTTGATGGAGGCGGGCGCGAAGTAGGAGCTCTCCTTGCCGTCCAGCGTGTACACGTCGCCCTGGTCGTACTCCACGGTGGTGTCCAGGGTCCATTCGATGCCGCTGGTCTGGGGATAGCCGCCGATGGTCTCGGGGGTGCAGAAGGTGGAAGCCTCCAGCGCCTCCAGCAGCTCTTCGCCGGTGACGTAGATCACGGTGACGGTGTTGCCGAAGGGCAGCACGGTGTTGATGTCGGACATGGAGATGTCGCCGGGCTGCAGCGTGACGCGGATGCCGCCGCCGTTGGTGATGCCCACCACGTGGTTGGGCTCGACCTGCTCGATGCCGCCCTCCTTGACCACGCTCCAAACCATGGCGTCGGTGATCAGGTCGCCCAGGTTGGTCTCGTGGGTGCGGCTGTCGGCCTTCTCACCCTTCAGCTCCACCTCGGTGGTGGCAAAGGGCGCGCCGTAGACCTCGTCGATGCTGGCCATGATCTCCTGGGCCTTGGCGTCCACTTCCTCGTCCTTGGCCAGCTTGGCGGTGTCCAGCAGGAAGTTGTCCTCGATGTTATGGGATTCGTCGTCGATGACCACCACGCCGACATAGGCGAACCTGGTGCCGGTGGACTGGATCGGCTTGCCATCCTCGGTGGTAGTCATCACATAGTGGGCGTGGCCGTCGATGGCGAAATCGACGCCGGTCAGGTGATCCATCAGGTCCGCGGAGCGATAGCCGTTGTGGGCGCCTTCCGGCTCCATGCCCAGGTGGGTCAGCGCGATGACGATGTCGCTGTCGTCCCTGATGCCGTCCACGGCCTGCTGGGCGGCCTCGTACAGCTTGTCAAAGGTGGCGAAGTTGATCTCCCCGATCAGGCCGGGGTTGACCTTGGTGGCGGTCTCGGGGGTCTCGACGCCGATGAAGCCGATCTTCAGGCCGCCCGCGGTTTCGACGACGGTGCTGCCGGGCAGGATGGTCTCGCCGGTCTCGTCCAGATAGACGTTGCAGCACAGCGTGGTGAACTCGGCGCTCTTCAGGTTCTCCATCAGCTGGGTATAGCCGAAGTCGAACTCATGGTTGCCCAGGGTGACCACGTCGTAGCCCGCGGCGTTCATCATCTCGATGGCGGCGGCGCCCTTGGTCACGCTGACGTAGGGGGTGCCCTGGCTGAAATCGCCGGCGTCCACCAGCAGCACGTCGCTGGCGCCGGCATCCAGGAACTTCTGCTTCAGCGCGGTCATGTAGGCATAGCCGTCGATCGCGCCGTGCACGTCGTTGGAATGCAGTATGATCGTCTTGCCGGTGTATTCGGAGGGAATGGTCTTGACCGCGGGCAGCAGGCTGGAGTAGTAGTCCGCGAAGGCGGTCGCGCTCATGGTGAGGGCCAGTGCCAACACCAGAAGCAGGGACAACAGTTTCTTGCTCATGTCGATTCACTCCCGTTCACATATTTGGTACACACGTACCCTGTATATAGGATAAACGATTTTCGGCGGAATTGCAAGAAAAAAATGCCGGCAGCGCGGTTGACTTTGCGCTGTCGGAATTTTTTTATTCTCCGCCTTCGCCGCCGTCCGGCGCATCGGAGAGGGTATCCGCCAGGGCGTCCTTCCAGGGCGCGTCCGCGGGCTCGGGCTTTGCGACGAATTCGGCCTCGACCTTTTCTTCATCGGCCTTGCCGTCCATGAAGGCCAGGAACTCGGCGCGGTCGATCTTCTCCCGGTCGATCAGTATCTTCGCCAGGCCGTGCAGCTGGTCGATGTGGTCGGACAGTATCTTCTCCGCCCGGTCATAGGCCTCCTGCAGCAGCGCGTGGACCTCGGTGTCGATGTCCGTGTTCACCATCTCGGAAAATCCGCTGTTCTGCTGGCCAAAGCTCTTGCCCAGGAACACCTCGTGCTCGGTGCCCAGGAACACCGGGCCGATCTTGCTGCTCATGCCGTATTCGGTGACCATGCTGCGGGCGATGTCCGTGGCGGACTTGATGTCGCTGGACGCGCCGGTGGTGATGTCGCCGAAGATCAGCGCCTCGGCTACGCGGCCGCCCATGGCGCTGGCCATCTGGGCCTTCATCCGGGCGGTGGTCACATAGTGGAACTCCTCCTGGGGCAGGTACATGGTGTATCCGCCGGCGGAGCCGCGGGGGATGGTGGTGATCTCGTGCACGTCGTCGCACTCGGGGATGTAGTGGGCCACGATGGCGTGGCCGCCCTCGTGGTAGGCCACCAGCTTGCGGTCCATGTCGGTCACCTTGCGGCTCTTCTTCTCCGGGCCCGCCATCACGCGGGTGATGGCCTCCTCGATGGCGTCCATGTGGATCACATCGCGGCCCTGGCGCGCCGTCAGCAGCGCCGCCTCGTTCATCACGTTCATCAGGTCCGCGCCGGTGAAATAGGGGGTCCGGCGGGCCAGCACGCCCAGATCGACGTCCTCGCCCAGGGGCTTGTTGCGGGAGTGGACCTTCAATATCTCCTCGCGGCCCTTCACGTCGGGATAGTTGACCACGATGCGGCGGTCAAACCGGCCCGGGCGCAGCAGCGCGGGGTCCAGTATGTCGCTGCGGTTGGTGGCGGCCATGACGATCACGCCCTCGTTGTGGGTGAAGCCGTCCATCTCCACCAGCAGCTGGTTCAGGGTCTGCTCGCGCTCGTCGTGCCCGCCGCCCAGGCCCGCGCCGCGCTGGCGGCCCACCGCGTCGATCTCGTCGATGAACACGATGGCCGGGGCGTTCTTCTTGGCCTGGTCAAACAGGTCGCGCACGCGGGACGCGCCGACGCCCACGAACATCTCCACGAAGTCGGAGCCCGAGATCGTGAAGAAGGGCACGCCGGCCTCGCCGGCCACGGCCCGGGCCAGCAGCGTCTTGCCCGTGCCGGGAGGGCCCACCAGCAGCACGCCCGTGGGGATGCGCGCGCCGACCTTGGTGAAGCGCTGGGGGTTCTTCAGGAATTGCACGATCTCGTGCAGCTCCTCCTTCTCCTCGTCCGCGCCGGCCACGTCGCCGAAGGTGACCTTGTTGGCGTTGGGGTCGGTCATCTTGGCGCGGCTGCGGCCAAAGCTCATCATGCCCTTGCCGCCGCCGGCCTGCTGGCGCATCAGGAAGTACCACAGCAGTCCGAACAGCACCACCGTCACCAGCAGCGGGATCCATTCCACCCACCAGGCGGGCTGCGCGGGCAGCCGGGAGGTGATCTCAAAATCGTACTCCGTGGGGCTGACGCTGCGGCCCAGCACCGAGGCGTAGATGGCGTTGACGTCGGTGTAGAACTGCTCCTCGCTGGGCACCACGCACTGTATGTCGTAATGGCCGGTCAGCTCCGCCGAGGCCATGTTTTCCTCGGTGACGGCCATCAGCGTGCTCGACTGGATCACCACCCGGCCCAGCGTCTTGCCCTGCATGTCGCCGGTCAGCTTCTCGCCCTGGCTGTGGCGCAGGTCGGCCTCCACCCACTCCAGCAGGCTGGAATAGCTGATGGTCTCGGTGGTAGGCTGGGAGCCCTCGCTGAGCATGTGGACCATCAGCAGTATGACGGCCAGGATCAGCAGGTACATCAGCGGCCCCTGCAGGGCCCTACGAACGGGTCTCTTATTCAAATCAGCTGTCCTCTCTTTCAGGAAAGCGGCTTGCGCGGCCCGGGGCCGTTTTGCCCCCCTGGGCTGCCGCCATCGCGCGGGTAAGATTTCATCTATTCTATTATAACGATTTATACCCGCATAATCCCATCAAAAATCAGTTATTTTCGTAAACTTCCGGCTTCAGCACGCCGATGTAGGGCAGGTTGCGATAGGCCTCGTCGTAATCCAGGCCGTAGCCCACCACGAAGGCGTCGGGGATCTCGAACCCGGAATAGTCGGCCTTCAGCGTGATGCCCGGCGCGCGGCGGGCGGGCTTGTCCAGCAGCGTGCAGATTTTGATGGATTTCGCGCCGCGGGCGGAGAGCATGCGGGACAGGTAGCTCAGCGTGAAGCCGGAATCGATGATGTCCTCCACGATGATGGCGTGGCGGTGCTCGATGGAGCCGGACAGGTCCTTGCGGATCTCCACCTCGCCGGAGGACTTGGTGGTGCGTCCGTAGCTGGACACCGCCATGAAATCCATGGTCAGCCGGATCGGCATGGCCCGCAGCAGGTCGGCGAAGAACATGGTGGAGCCCTTCAGTATGCAGATCATCACGGGGTTCTTGTCCCTGTATTCCTCCGCGATCTGCGCGCCGATCTCGCGCACGCGATTCTGAATCTGCTCCGCGGAAAGCAATACCCGCT
This sequence comes from uncultured Eubacteriales bacterium, assembly GCA_900317565.1. Lineage (GTDB taxonomy): Bacteria > Bacillota > Clostridia > Christensenellales > Aristaeellaceae > UBA2862. The sequence goes on along the minus strand of ONHI01000015.1, from coordinate 3,916 downwards.
CGATGTCGTTTTGCATGGCCTTTCCTCCTGTCGTCGTTTGTTTCTCAGATGCTGTATGCGTATCGGCACGTCAGCTCCGCCGCGCGGCGCGTGCCGGGGGTGAGCTTCGCTTCCTCGGCGATGCCCAGGCCGCAGGCCCAGAGCACCCGGTCGCCCCTTGCCAGAAGCGCCACGCAGTCCCGCAGCGGGCGGTCCACCTTCTTGTCGGTCAGGTAGTCCGACAGCAGCCGGTCGCCGCAGCCCAGCGGGCGGATGCGGTCGCCCGCGCGCCGCGTGCGCAGCACCGCGCCCTCCAGCGCGTCCGCGTCCAGCGCCTGCCGCAGCGGATCGTCCCGCAGGGGGACGGGCGGCGCGGCCTTCGCCGCGATGGCGCAGAGGCCGGGCAGCGCCGTTTCGCCTGGGATTGCCAGCGGCGCTTCCCGCATAGCGGGCGTCTGCCGCCGGAGAAAATAGAGCCCGAGGCGGCCGCGCTCGGCGTAAAGATCGCCGGAGATCTGCGTCGCGCCCCGCGTCGCTTCGGCCAGCGCGGCGACGGCACGCAGCCGTTCGGCGCTCATATCGCCGCCGCAGATCGCGCGGATCGCGCGGCGCACGAGGGCGGGATGCGCGCCCTCCTCCAGCCGCAGCAGCCTGCCGCAGGGGAGCGCGCGCAGGTGGGCGTCCAGATAGGCGCGGGCCTGGGCGGCGACGTACTCGCTCTCCGCCCGGGCGGCCTCGGCATAGCGGGCCGCGGCCTCCACGAACCGGGGATAGGATTTCTCCAATTCGGGGATCCCATGCAGCCGCAGGGCGTTGCGCGGCGTATCCGCCACGGCGTTGGTGGCGTCCTCCCGCCAGGAGAGGCCGCGCGCCAAAAGCCATTCGGTCAGCTGGCGCTTGCGCAGGCCCAGCAGCGGGCGGACGAGATCGCCGGAGGTCTCCGACATGCCGCCGATGCCCTCGGGGCCCGTGCCCCGGGCCAGGTGCATCAGCACCGTCTCGGCCTGGTCGTCCATGTGGTGGGCGAGGGCGATGCAATCCGCGCCGACCACGTCCTTCACGCGCCGCAGCCAAGCATGGCGCAGCCGCCGGGCGGCGGTCTCCAGGCCCTCGCCGGCGCGGGCGGCCTCGGCGGGCACGTCCAGCCGGACGGTGTGGAAGGGTATGTCCAGCCGCCGGCACAGCGCCCGGCACCATTCGGCGTCCCCGGCGCTCTCCGGGCGGATGGCGTGGTCCAGGTGGGCGGCGTCCAGCGTCAGCGACAGCGCCTCCCGGACGTCGGCGAGCATGGCCGCCAGCGCCACGGAATCAGCGCCGCCGGACAGCGCGATCAGTATGTGCCTTCCCCGCAGGGCGGAGAAATCCGGGCCGCCTTCCCGCATCAGACATTCCTCCATCATAACAAACTCTATTATAATCGGTTTAAAAAAATATAGCAACCGATTTTGCCCGCAAAACGGCATAAATGCTGTAAAAAGAGGTTAAAATCATGATATGCAGGAAATGATTGCCAGCGCGGGCCCGACGGGCCGCAAACCGCCGCGGCGGGGCTATGCGCAGCAATGATTCCCACCGCGCGGGGGTTTTGCCAGCATAGCGGGCCGCCGGCGCGGCAAGATTACAGGGTGGTTCGCGGCGCGGTTTTGGCGCGGGACTGGAAGGGGCTGGAAGCGCGGCGCGAATCGACGGGGGTTGATTTTGCGGGGTGAAGAAGGAGGACGAGGATATGGGCCAGAGAGTGAGGCGGCGGCTCGCCGGCGCGCTGGCCGCGGCGATGGCGCTGCTCATGCTGTCGCCGCAGCTGGGGGCGCTGTCGCGGCTGCCGGACGAGATGGTGCTGGGCGCGGGCACGGTCATGGAGATCCCCGTGGCGGCGGCGGTGCGCGCGGACGCCACGGGGGAGGATGGCGCGCTCGCGTGCGTGGAGAGCGCCTCGGACGACGGTGGCGGCCTGTTGAAGCTGACGGCGGGCAGCGCGGGCGAGGGCGAGCTGACCTTCCGGCTGCTGGGGCTTGTGCCGCTGCGCACGGTGAAGCTGTCGGTGCGGCCGGAGAAGCGGCTGGTGCCGGGAGGGCAGTCCGTGGGCGTGGCGCTGAACACCGGCGGCGTGGTGGTGGTCGGCAATTCCGACCTGGGCCGCACGCCCAGTCCGGCGCGGCTGGCAGGGCTCAGGAGCGGGGACGTGATCCAGTCGGTGAACGGCAGCGCGGTCAACGGCGCGAAGCAGCTGTCGGCCAGCCTGTCCGGCGGGGACCCGGCGCGGCTGCAGGTGCTGCGGGACGGCAAGGTGCTGGAGTGCGACGTGACCCCGGCGAAGGACGAGCGGGACGGCGCGTACCGCCTGGGGGCGTGGGTGCGGGACAGCACCGCGGGCGTGGGCACGCTGACCTACTATGACCCGGAGAACGGCGGCTTCGGCGCGCTGGGCCACGCCATCACCGACATCGACACCGGCGTGCTGATGCCCGTGGGCGAGGGCGAGATCTACGACAACCGGGTGGTGGACGTGACGCCCAGCCGGGAGGGCGCGCCCGGGGAGCTGACCGGCGATTTCCTGGGCCAGACCGAGGCGCTGGGCACCGTGGCGCTGAACTCCGAGTACGGCATATTCGGCCGGGCGGACGCGCCGATGGAGAGCGCGCTGTATCCCGAGGGCCTGCCGGCGGCGTCCCGGCGGGAGATCCACACGGGCCCGGCGACGCTGATCACCACGGTGGACGGGGGCGGCCCGCGGGAGTACGCCTGCGAGATCGTGCGGCTGTCCGACAAGCTCCAGCCCGCCGCCCGGGCGATGGTGGTGCGGGTGACCGATCCGGCGCTGCTGGCGGTGACGGGCGGCATCGTGCAGGGCATGTCCGGCAGCCCGCTGATCCAGGACGGCAAGCTGATCGGCGCGGTGACCCATGTGATGGTGAACGACCCGGCCATGGGCTACGGCATATGCATCGAGACGATGCTGGAGCAGGCACAGGCGTGAAAAAACGGGCCTTCGCAGCTGCGAAGGCCCGCTTTTTCACGTGGCGCTCACCACCCCAGGTTGTCCACCAGGATATAGCCCACCAGCCCGTTCCAGGTGACGCAGGCGAAGCGGTCGTTGACGTAGTAGCAGTCGGTGACCATCTCGCCCAGGGGCACCTTGGCCAGCCGGAAGGAGCCGGTGTCGGGCAGCTCCCGCAGGGAGGCCCAGGAGCCGACGTTCACGATCCAGGCGTTGCCGATCCAGGTGGGATCGTAGCCGCTGGCGCTGCTGCCGCCGGAGATCCAGGACAGGTTGCTGTTGAGGATGTAGCCCTCCACGCCGTTGTAGATGCAGTAGGAGAAGCGGTCGTCGTGGTAGAACACGTTGGTCACCAGCTCGCCCAGCGGCACGCGCATCAGCAGGTTCGCGCTGGTGCTGGGATAGTCCCGCAGCGAGGCGTAGGACGTGCAGTTGACGATCTGCATGTTGCCCAGATAGTCCTCCTCCCGGTATTCATAGCCCACCGGGCCGTAGATGAAGGACAGGCAGTTGTTCAGTATGTAGCCGCTGATGCCGTTGTACTCGCAGTAGGTGAAGCGGTCGTCCTGGTAGTAGCAGTTGACCACCACCGCGCCCACGGGCACCTTGGCCAGCCGCGCGGCGTGGGAGTCGGGATAGGCGCGCAGCGAAGTCCAGGAGGTGCAGTTGACCACCTCCATCGCGCCGATCAGGTTGTCGTAGCCCGTGTAGTCATAGTAAGCCTCCGCCCGCGCCGCGCACAGCCCGAACAGCAGCGCCAGCGCCAGGACCGCGGCGGTCAGAACGCGAATCCTCTTCATGATCGAAACCTCCCCGTGAATGTTATGTCGATGTGTATATTGTAAAGGATTGACGCGGGAAAGTCAATGGATTGATCCTATTTCAGTTCCATGATCGCGCCGTGCCCGGGGCAATAGCGGTATTCGGCGGGGCTGAACA
>ONHI01000160.1 GCA_900317565.1 uncultured Eubacteriales bacterium | reverse complement strand
ATCACCGAGCTGCCCTTCGGCGCGTTCATGGCGCTGATGCAGCCCATCCACCTGGCCATCGGCCTGATCGAGGGCCTGGTCACGGCGGCGGTGCTGGTGTTCGTGTACGAATCCCGGCCGGAGCTGCTGCGGGACGTGGACGCCAACGCCCAGGGCGTGTCCGCGAAGCGCTCCCTGAAGTCCGTGGTCGTCATACTGGCCGTGGTCGCGGCGCTGGTGGGCGGCGGACTGTCGCTGCTGGCGAGCTCCAACCCCGACGGGCTGGAGTGGGCGCTGTTCGGCAACGCCGAGGCGGGCTACAGCGAGAACATGGGCCTGGACGAGGAGAACTTCGGCGTCAACAGCGGCCTGGCCGACGCGGCGGGCAGCGTGCAGGAGGCCACGGCCTTCCTGCCGGACTACGCGTTTGCCGGCAGCGAGAGCAAGGCGGGCACCACCGTGTCCGGCCTGGTGGGCTCGGCCATGGTGGCGGGCGTAGCGCTGCTGGTGTGCATGGCGGGCGGATTCTTCCGCCGGCGGCGGCAGGGCGCGAAATAAACGCGATTGACATTGACAAAGCGCGGGCGGGGAGGTATCCTGAATGGGATACCTCCCACGTGCGTTGATTGAAAGGAACGATTCATGAGCAAGCTGGACCGGGCGCTGGGCGAGCTGCGCCAGATGGACGACCTCGCCGCGCAGCAATCGCCGATACACCGCCTGCACCCGCTGGCAAAGCTGCTGGCGACGGTGGCGTACATCGTCGCGGTGGCCTCCTTCGGCAAGTATGCCCTCAGCGGCGTGCTGGTGATGGTGGTCTATCCGGCGCTGCTGTTCCAGCTCAGCGGCATACCGGCGCGGACCTGCTTCTACAAGATGCGGCTGGTGCTGCCGCTGGTGATGGCGGTGGGGCTGTTCAACCCCTTCTTCGACCGGGCCCCGCTGCTGTGGATCGGCACTGTGGCCGTCTCCGGCGGCGTGGTCTCGATGCTGACGCTGATGCTCAAGGGCGTGCTGTGCCTGACGGCCTCCTTCCTGCTGATCGCCACCACGTCCATCGACGCGTTGTGCGCGGCGCTGCGGCGGCTGCGCGTGCCGGGGATGCTGGTGACGCTGCTGCTGCTGACCTATCGCTATGTGGGCGTGATGACCCAGGAGCTGGCGGTGATGACCGACGCCTATCACCTGCGCGCCCCGGGCCAGAAGGGCATCCATTACACCGCCTGGGGCTCCTTCCTGGGCCAGCTGCTGCTGCGCAGCGTGGACCGGGCGGAGGAGCTCTACGCCAGCATGCAGCTGCGGGGCTTCCGCGGGGAATTCCACTACGCCGACCCGGGCCCCTTCCGGGCGTCGGACGGGCTGTACGCGGCGCTGGTCGTCGGGGCGTGCGCGCTGCTGCGCTGGGTGGACGTCGCCGCGCTGCTGGGCGGCGCGGTCGTGAGGTGAATATGATGATAAGGTGCGAACACGTGCGCTTCGGCTACGAGCGGGAGCATCCCGTGCTGAAGGACCTGTCCTTCGCCATCGGGGCGGGGGAGTCCGTGGGCCTGATCGGGGCCAACGGCGCGGGCAAGTCCACGCTGATGAAGGCGCTGCTGGGGCTCTTGAGCGTGGAGGGCAGCATCGAGGTGGACGGCGTGCCGGTGGGGAAGGCCACGCTGCCGGAGATCCGGCGCAAGCTGGGCTTCGTGCTGCAAAACTCCGACAACCAGATGTTCATGCCCACCGTGTACGAGGACATGATCTTCGCGCCGCTGAACTATGGCCTGTTCCGCCAGGAGGCGGAGGCGCGGGTGGACGAGGCGCTGGAGCGGCTGGGGCTGGAGGCGCTGAAGCACCGCCACAACCACCGCATCTCCGGCGGCGAGAAGCGCATGGCGGCCATCGCCACGATACTGGCCATGCGGCCCGAGGCGCTGCTGATGGACGAGCCCACCGCGGCGCTGGACCCCTTCAACCGCCGGGTGGTGATCGACATCATCCGCCAGCTGCCCCAGACCAAGCTGATCACCTCCCACGACCTGGACATGATCATGGACACCTGCGACCGGGTGATACTGCTCAGCGGCGGCGAGATCGTCGCCGACGGCCCCGCGGGGGAGATACTTCGGGACAGGGCGCTGCTGGAGGCGAACCGGCTGGAGCTGCCGCTGCGGCTGCAGGGCGCATGACCGATATTGCAATTATCGATTCAAAAATCGGGATGATTTGCAATTGCACATTCACATTAATTTCCCTTTGAGGGCCATAAGCCAATTCGACACCTGCCCGGAAATTCCGTTAAATTTTCGGGCAGATTTGATTTTTGGGAGGATTCCGGGATAAATCGGCGGGAACCGGGGCTTGACAATCAAAAATGATTATGATATAGTCTTATATTGCGTTAGTATGGACGAAAAGCCGCTTCCGCAGCCAAAATGCCGGGAACAAGGGCATTTTGAGGTTAAGCCGGTTTTGAGGAATCGCCAAAAATTCACATTCAAAACCGCATTTAACCCAAAATTATCAATTGTCCATCCGGCGGCGCAGGCTGCGCGCTGCAGGCCGTCAGACCCGCGGTATGACGACGAAGATAGGGGTGATTAAAGGTATGGCTCATCCGATGCAAATGGGCAAACGCACGCGCATGTGCTTTGCGCGCATTGAAGAGGCGCTGGCAGTACCTGATCTGATCGAGGTTCAAAAGAAATCCTACGAATATTTCCTGAAGGAGGGCCTTCGCGAGGTGCTGGCGGACGTTTCGCCCATCACCGACTACAGCGAGAGCCTGATTCTGGAGTTCACGGATTATTCGCTGGACGACAAGCCGAAGTACACCGTCGACAAGTGCAAGGAGCGCGACACCACCTATGCCGCGCCGCTGAAGGTGACGGTGCGGCTGACCAACCGGGATACCCACGAGATCAAGGAGTCCGAGGTCTTCATGGGCGATTTCCCGCTGATGACCGAGCACGGCACGTTCATCATCAACGGCGCCGAGCGCGTCATCGTGTCCCAGCTGGTGCGCTCCCCCGGCGTATACTATTCCAAGGCCATCGACAAGACGGGCGCGTTCCTTTTCTCCGCCCAGATGATACCCAACCGCGGCGCGTGGATCGAGTATGAGACCGATTCCAACGGCGTGGTGTTCGCGCGCATCGACCGCGCCCGCAAGCTGCCGGTGACGGTGCTGCTGCGCGCCATGGGCGTGGAATCCGACGAGGAGATCACCCGGCTGTTCGGCGAGGACGAGCATGTCACCGCCACCATCACCCGCGATGCCCCCTCCGTCAACGACAAGGGCGAGCTGCGCTACAAGTCCCGCAAGGACCAGGCGTTGATCGAGATCTACAACAAGCTGCGTCCGGGCGAGCCGCCGTCGGTGGATTCCGCCACGAACCTGATCAACTCCCTGTTCTTCGATCCCAAGCGCTATGATCTGGCCCACGTCGGCCGCTATAAATACAACAAGAAGCTGGCGCTGGCGCTGCGCATCTTCAACCAGATCCCCGTCGAGGACGTGGTCCATCCCTTCACCGGCGAGGTCATCGCGCCCGCGGGCGAGGCCATCTCCCGCGAGGTGGCCGAGGCCATCCAGAACGCCGGCGTGAACATGGTGCGCGTGAAGCTCAGTGAGAGCGAGACCAACATCATCGGCAACAACTTCGCCTTCATCAAGCCCTTCATGGCGGGCTACGATCCGGCGCTGCTGGAGCAGTACGACGAAAACGTCGTCCACTTCTCCGAGCGCGTGCACGTGCCCACCCTGGTGAAGATCCTGGAGCGCGTCAAGGAGGACGGCGCGCCGCTGAACCAGGCCCTGAAGGAGGCCCAGAAGGACCTGATGCCCAAGCACGTGCTGGTGGACGACATCATCGCCTCCGTCTCCTACCAGTTCGGCCTGTTCTACGGCATCGGCGAGGTGGACGACATCGACCACCTGGGCAACCGCCGCCTGCGCAGCGTGGGCGAGCTGCTGCAAAACCAGATCCGCGTGGGCATGTCCCGCCTGGAGCGCGTGGTCAAGGAGCGCATGGCCATTCAGGACATCGACAAGGTGCGCCCCCAGGACCTGATCAACATCCGGCCCGTGTCCGCCGCGATCAAGGAGTTCTTCGGCTCCTCCCAGCTGTCCCAGTTCATGGACCAGCCCAACCCGCTGGCCGAGCTGACCCACAAGCGCCGCCTGTCGGCCCTGGGCCCCGGCGGCCTGAACCGCGAGCGCGCCAGCTTCGCCGTGCGCGACGTGCACTACAGCCACTACAGCCGCATCTGCCCCATCGAGACGCCTGAAGGCCCGAACATCGGCCTGATCGGCTCGCTGGCCACCTATGCGCGCATCAACGAATACGGCTTCATCGAAGCGCCCTACCGCAAGATCGACAAGGCCACCGGCAAGGTCACCGAGCAGATCGACTACATGACCGCCGACGAGGAGGACAAGTACATCATCGCTCAGGCCAACGAGCCGCTGGACGACGAGGGCCACTTTGTCAACGAGCGCGTCACCGTGCGCCGCCGGGATGAGATCATCCAGGTGGAGGCCGCGCAGGTCGACTACGTGGACGTCTCGCCCCGCCAGCTGATCTCCGTCGCCACCGGCATGATTCCCTTCCTGGAGAACGACGATGCCAACCGCGCCCTGATGGGCTCGAACATGCAGCGCCAGGCGGTGCCGCTGCTCAAGCCCGAGGCCCCGCTGGTCGCCACCGGCATCGAATACAAGGCCGCCTGCGACTCCGGTGTGGTGATGCTGGCCCGTGAGGCCGGCGTGGTCACCCGCGTGACCGCCAACGAGATCATCATCCGCGGCGAGGACGGCACGGACCAGCAGTACAAGCTGCAAAAGTTCGCCCGCTCCAACCAGGGCACCTGCATCAACCAGCATCCCATCGTGGTGGAGGGCGAGGTCGTCCAGAAGCGCCAGCCCATCGCCGACGGCCCCAGCACCGACCAGGGCGAGATCTCCCTGGGCCGCAACGCGCTGATCGGCTTCATGACCTGGGAGGGCTACAACTACGAGGACGCCGTGCTGCTGTCCGAGCGCCTCGTGAAGGAAGACATGTATACCTCGATCCACATCGAGGAGTATGAGTCCGAGGCCCGCGACACCAAGCTGGGTCCGGAGGAGATCACCCGCGATATCCCCGGCGTCGGCGAGGACGCGCTGCGCGACCTGGACGAGCGCGGCATCATCCGCATCGGCGCGGAGGTGCGCGCCAACGACATACTGGTCGGCAAGGTCACCCCGAAGGGCGAGACCGAGCTGACCGCCGAGGAGCGCCTGCTGCGCGCCATCTTCGGCGACAAGGCGCGCGAGGTGCGCGACACCTCCCTGCGCGTGCCCCACGGCGAATTCGGCATCATCGTTGACGTCAAGATTTTCACCCGCGAGAACCGGGACGAGCTCTCTCCGGGCGTCAACCAGATGGTGCGCGTGTACATCGCCCAGAAGAGAAAGATACAGGTGGGCGACAAGATGGCCGGCCGCCACGGCAACAAGGGCGTCGTGTCCCGCGTGCTGCCCGAGGAGGATATGCCCTTCCTGGCCGACGGCACGCCGCTGGAC
>ONHI01000159.1 GCA_900317565.1 uncultured Eubacteriales bacterium | reverse complement strand
CGGGTCGATGGCGTCGTGCACGGCGGCGGCCATGTTCTCGGTGAACGCGCCGTTCAGGTCCTTGGCCATGGTCTGGATCAGGGCGGTCTGCTCCTGCTGATAGATGGCGATCTGGGTCATCGGGTCCACGCTCAGCACGCCGGCGTGGCGGCTCATGGCCCCGTAGAAGGCCTTCAGCGTGTGCTCGCTGGAGCCGTACACCGCGCGGGTGATCAGCGTGAACAGCACGCTGCCCACCACGCCGAATATGGACGTGGTAAAGGCATAGCGCATGCCGGGGATCAGCGTGACGATGGATTGCTGCACCGCGGCGGAATCCCCCATGCTGAAGCCGGACAGGCCCTGGGCCAGGCCGATCAGCGTGCCCAGGAAGCCCAGCGAGGTCATCAGCCCCGGCAGCGCGTCGGCAAAGCTGGCGCGGCCCGGGCCGTACATCACGGTCTCCTCGTTGATGTAATCCTCCACGTTGCTGGCGTTGTGATACACGCCGTCGGCAAAGAACAGGTTGTTCAGGTATTCGCTCCAATGGGGATACAGCGTGCCCTTGCCCAGGAAGTCATCCTGCTGCCAGGCGTATTTCTTGTCCCCCTCGGAGCGGATGCTGCGGATGGCCCGCCGCAGCGTGCCCCGCGTGCGCACCACCGGGGCGATGCAGCGGATCAGCCCCACCACGAACAGCACCACGATGGCGATGTAGACCACCAGGTTCGATATGCCGCTGAGCGCATTGGAATACAGGGATTGAATAAAGTCCATACGCACCTCCGGTTGGGTCGGTCAAATATACGTTATTCAGACGGGCGCGACGCCGCGCCGGTTCCATTTGCTGCCATTTCCGACGGCACAGTCCGCCGGTGTATATAATAATTCATCTAACAGTATAGCATTACAATGGTGAAATAGTGGGTAGAAAAATAGACAACATAATGACAAATGGGGCGGGGATATCCCCTCGGATATTCCCGCCCCACATGAAAACGCCCCGGCTCACGCCCTCCGCTCCAGCTCCCCGGACACGCCGAAGCAGCGCTTGTCCCCCACATACCCGGCAAAGCCGAAGCAGCCGTCGCCGCGGATCAGCTCGGTCCGCACGGCCTGGTCGGGCCGGATCTCGGAATCGTAGCTGACGCAGAAGCCCTTCATCCGGTATTCCGCCATGGCGGCGTGGCCAAGGGCTGAGGCGGTCCAGTCCAGGTATTTCGTGTTGTTCACGTGGCCGTTCAGGTCAAAATCGGCGTAGGGCGGCAGGAATTCCGCCGCCTCCGGCTCCCCCGCCGGGATGCGCGGCATGGCGGGCATGGCGCCGCGGATGTCGGCATTGTCGGGCAGGTGGGCCAGCACCTCGTCGCTGTTGACGATGTGCCGGGTGGCCACGTCCAGCAGCAGCCACAGGCTGGTGGCCGTGCCGATGACCTTCCCCGCACCGTCCCGGAATTCGTTGATCCTGGGATAGAACAGGTGCCTCGGCGGCAGCGGCCAGGTCTCCACCGTCATGCGCTCCCCCATCCGGGGCACCCGGTCCAGCCGGACCTGCGCCCGGGACAGCACCCACACGATGCCCAGCCCGTCGGTCACGTCCCGCCCGATGCCCAGCTGCGCGCAGTGCGTGCCCGCGGTCTCCTGCATGGCCTCCAGGATCGCCCCCGGCCGCCATTCGCCGTGCATGTCGCAGTGGCAGGTGCGCAGCGCGAAGCTCTCCGCATAACTCTTTTCCATGATGCCATCCCTCCCGTCTCTGTCCCCTACTCTATCACATCCGAACGCCCTTTTCAACCCCCCTGGCCATCCAGCTTTCGCCTGCCCATGGGTTGACCTGACCTGGCGAGGGTTGTTTTTGGGGACCGGATTGCCACGTCGCTTCGCTCCTCGCAATGACACGCAGAGTTCAGAATCGAACGGCATCATTGCGAGGAGGCGCACAGCGCCGACGTGGCAATCCGTTCCCCGCCATCTGACCGTTGCCTGTCGGGCGGGCGACCTCTTCCGTCAGCCCTGCGGGCTGCCACCTTCCCCTGAAGGGGAAGGCTATGCCGCCCCTGCAAAGGTTTTCCTACTCCCTACTCCCTATTCCCTATTCCCTACTCCCTATTCCCCACTCCCTCATCCCCGGCCTTCTGCCTAATCCCTCCTCCCCCTTGCCCCCGCGCCGAATCCCGGTTATAATGATACCATCACACACTCCGGGAGGGCCACGCATGGAACAGATGTCAATATTCTCCGCCCCGGCGGCGTCCCAGCCCCTGGCGGCGCGGCTGCGGCCGCAGAACCTGGACGAATTCGTGGGCCAGCGGCACCTGCTGGGCGAGGGCAAGGTGCTGCGCCGCCTGATCGAGGGGGACCAGGTGTCCTCGATGATCTTCTGGGGCCCGCCGGGGGTGGGCAAGACCACGCTGGCGCAGATCATCGCCCGGCGCACGAAGGCGGCCTTCATCGATTTTTCCGCCGTGACCAGCGGCATCAAGGAGATTCGCGGCGTGATGCAGCAGGCAGAGGACAACCGCCGCTTCGGGGAGCGCACCATCGTGTTCGTGGACGAGATCCATCGCTTCAACAAGGCCCAGCAGGACGCCTTTCTGCCCTTTGTGGAGAAGGGCAGCATCATACTGATCGGCGCGACCACGGAAAACCCGTCCTTCGAGGTGAACGCCGCGCTGCTGAGCCGCTGCAAGGTGTTCGTGCTGCAGGCGCTGTCCGCGGAGGAGCTGACGGCGCTGCTGCGCCACGCCATGGCGGACCCCCGGGGCTTCGGCGGCCAGCCGGTGGCGCTGCCCGAGGGCACGCTGGAGCGCATCGCCGTGTTCGCCAACGGGGACGCCCGCACGGCGCTGTCCACGCTGGAGATGGCGGTGCTGAACGGCGAGCTGGACGCGGACGGCGGCGTGAAGGTCACCGAGGACGCGCTGGCCCAGTGCATCTCCAAAAAATCGCTGTTGTACGACAAGAGCGGCGAGGAGCACTACAACCTGATCTCGGCGCTGCACAAATCCATGCGCAATTCCGACCCGGACGCGGCGACCTACTGGCTGGCGCGGATGCTGGAGGCCGGGGAGGACCCGATCTACATCGCCCGCCGGGTGACCCGCTTCGCCAGCGAGGACGTGGGGCTGGCGGACCCCCGGGCGCTGGAGCAGGCGGTGGCCGCGTTCCAGGCCTGCCGACTGATCGGCATGCCGGAATGCTCCGTCCACCTGACCCAGGCGGTGGTCTACATGGCCCTCGCGCCGAAGTCCAACGCGCTGTACGCCGCCTACGAGACCGCCAAGGCCGACGCCGCCCGGGCCGTGGCCGAGCCGGTGCCGCTGCACCTGCGCAACGCCGTCACCGGGCTGATGCAGCAGCTGGACTACGGCAAGGGCTATCAGTACGCCCACGATTACGACGACAAGCTGACCGCCATGACCTGCCTGCCCGATTCCCTGGCCGGGAAGCGCTACTACCTCCCCACCCGCCAGGGCGAGGAGGCCGGCTTGCAGGAAAGGCTTGACGGCATCCTGGCGTGGAAGGCCGAAAAAAAGGGCGACGCGTGAAGCGCCGCTGGGGGGTTGCTTTATCCTGCGAGACAATATCGCCGATTAAGGGAAATAGAGGCGCCCCATCCCCTGCTTCGCAGGTACTTCCCCACTGCGGTGGGGAAGCATTGAGGTTGTGCGACATTGCTTCCTGTGCTTCCCCACCGCAGTGGGGAAGTGGCCCGAAGGGCCGATGGGGCACTCCCCTCTGACGCCGCGCCGCACGGGCCTTTTCTTCTGCAAGGCACAAAAAAACGGCCCATCGCCTATCGCAATGAACCGCGCCTGCGCGAGCCGATTACAGCTCGACCTTGCCCTCGATCTCCTTGTTGACCACGTAGTACACGGTGGCTTCCTCGGGCTTCACATAGATGTCCAGGTCGACGATCTCAGACAGCTTCTTGCCGTTGTCCTTCCAGTTCTTCTTGACGTTCGCCTCGACGGCGCCCAGGTCGAACTCGCGACCGTTGAACTGCAGGGTCATCTGCTGGTTGATCTTAGCCATGATTTCTTCCTCCTGTCAAAATTCTCGCACCGCGCCTTGTGCCCGATGCCGGTTACAATATAGCAAATCCAATGTAAAGTTGCAAGATTTTTCGCGTGAAATCACGCTTCGATAATTAGGCAAACCGCACAAAGGTTTTGGGCCGGTTCGCCCGGATTGCCGGGCTTTTTGCGATATATTGCCCAAAGTGCCCGGCAGGAAAGCGCGTCCCTGCCGTCGAATATCCCACCCGGGGAGGCGAGGCATACATGAACAAGAGCACGCGCCGCATCGCGCTGAGCGGCATGATGGTGGCGCTGGCCACGGCGATACTGCTGATGGGCGGCATGATCCCGGCGGCGACCTTCTGCGGGCCCGCGCTGGCGGGGCTGCTGCTGGTGCCGGTGATGGCGGAGGGCGGCAGGCGCTATGCCCTGGGTGCGTGGCTGGCCATCAGCGCGCTGGGCCTGATGCTGTGCGCCGACAAGGAGGCCGCGCTGCTGTTCGCGTTCCTGGGCTACTATCCCGCCGTCAAGTGGCAGCTGGACGCGAAGCTGAAGCCCTGGCCCCGGCTGCTGGTAAAGCTGTTGATCTTCAATGCCTCCGCGGGCGCGCTGGCGGCGCTGATCTTCTTCGTGCTGCGCATGGAGCAGGTCATCGCCGAATACCGGGAGATGGGCCGCGCGATGCTGATCGCCTTCATACTGCTGGGCAACGTGACGCTGCTGCTCTACGACCGGCTGCTGGCCATCATGGCCGCGCTGTACATCCGTCGCCTGCGGCCAAAGCTGTTCAAGCACTGAAGGACCCGCCCGCCAAAGAGGGAATCTGCGCTGCGCCCGGAATGACATGGCCGCCATTCCGGGCGCAGCGATGTTTTTGTTTGAAAAAACCCCCGGCTTGCGCCGGGGGCGGGAGGTTGTGCGTCATGCGGCGCGGGATAGCAATTTCACCGCATGACGCAAAAAGGAGAGCAAATTCAGGGATGCCCCGCGCCGCGGGCAGAGGTCATTCCTCCGCCTGCGCGCGACGCCGCGCGATCATCAGCGCCACCGCCGCCAGCACCAGCAGCGTGCCGAGCGCGTAGTACACGCCCGTGCCCATGCCGCCGGTGGAGGGCAGCCGCGCGCCGGCAGTATTGAGAATGGTCAACACGTAGGTATCCATGCCTTCCTCCTGTGTCACTGTTATGCCGCCATTGCTGGACAGATTCGTGATCTGCCCGTCGAGTTTCTGCTCATAACTGACCGGACCGGTTGCCTCGTTTCTGGAATCGACGGTGATTTTCACCGGTTCGGTAAACTTAAGATAACCGTCTGGCGCTTTTGTTTCATAGAGATAATAGATTCCCGTCTGCAAATCGCCAATCTTCACGGCACCGCCGTCGCCCGTAATAATAGCGTATTGATTCAGCTTCTTCGCCGTTTGTTGCGGGTTAAAGCCATAGACAGCGCTTCAAACCATCTGTTGCCGTTGTATTCGCCGCGTCCACCTTCCTGATCTTCACCGGGTAGGTCTTGGGTTCATAGATATTGTAAACATAGAACTCCAGGAAACCTTCCTTCTTATCTTGGTTATTCAAATTTTTAAACTTGCCTGCCACCTCTGGGATGCTCGCATAGCTGCCGCTGTCACGGGTATAATCTTCGGTAACGTGCACCGGCTTGGGGTATGTCGTTTTGTTATCATATTTATCCCCACGGCGAACATATTCCGTTTCCATGTAGGTCTTTACATACGTGTACTTGTAATCATCCTCGTCCGTGACGCTCTCCGGCAGGGATTTTTCATCATGACGTTCGACGATATAGTACATCGCATCCTTGGCATTGAAATCAAAGACAACTGCCTGACCTTTTTCGTCGACGGTGATGCGCTTTGTCCGCCAGAAGCTGTAGTCGTTGTGGATCGTGGCATCACGGGGGTCCGCATTGCCAAAGCCATTGACGTGCAAATCGTTGACACCGTTCTTCTTTGTATTATCCGCCGTCAAGTCCTGGTAGATATCGAAATAGTTGGTCACCGGCACCTTCAGCTTGATGTTATTGCCATTGATATCACGAATGACCTTTGTGATCTCCAACGCCACAAGTGGAGAGGTCTCATCCTCAGCATTTCCACCTAACTCGAAATCCATACCGCTCCAGTCACTTGTATCGATATTGTAATTGGTCCATGCGGTTTCGCCATCGGCGGCTGCGTAATGTACCGCAGGGCATTGATTTCGACTGTCCCAATAGCTAAAGCTGGCAGAGAACGCGACATCAAGTGTAACGCTTATCGGTTCACCATCTTCGTCATAGAGCTGCCCCACCGTCGGATCAACCAGTTTATACGTGAGCGGCTTTACAAGCGTTACCGTATATTCGATCTGGTTATTCTTTCGGGCTTCACGAACGGCTTTTGAATACACATCATCGTTATTAGGATGATACAATTTTGGATCGATTGTCTCATACTGTGTACCGCGCAAATCGGCGCACAGGAATGAACCCTCGATGCGCACCTGAGCATTGCTGAGGCTCGTATCAACATTGCCCGAAAAACCGGTGATGTAAAACACATCATCCAATGGCTGTCCGTTATCCAGTCGGGCAGCTGTCAGCGTTGCGCCTTTCATATCTTCATCGGTAATTCTCAGCTGTTCGGCTGCGTTATCCATCTGAGCTGCCGACAGTGCCAGTGTGGTATTCTGCGTGACGACCATGATCGGGGCCGCTTTGTCTCCCTGTGGCCCATAGTAATTACCATAGGCCAGGGGTACGCTTACACTGGCGGTACCTTCGATGGATATATCTATATGGTTGACGGAGTTCTTCAGATAGTTGGCGTTCTTCACCTCTGTCGGGGTCGCAAAGAGGAACTCCGCCGCATCGCCGATATTCTTCTTTCCGACCAGACGGACCGGATTCCCGTTCCCATCCACCTCAACGCCAAGATAATTCCCGCCGGCATTCCAATCCCCATGATAGATCTTGAAGGTTTCCTTGCTGTCATTCGGGTCGTTGTAGATATTCAACGCCATATTGGACAGCATTTGATTGCGGTCAGTAATGACATACTCATAGTAAGGCTGACCGTTTGAATAGTGTGTACCTTTGTAATCCCTTGTGACATTGGTTTCGTTCTCTTCTGTCCACCCGTCCTTTGACATAGGATCCAGATACCGGCGATACCAGTCCGATGCCTGTTGGGTACCTTCAAAACCGGCTTCCTTTGAATTGAAGTAGATGTGACCGTTCGGATTGCCGTCTTCAACCACCCACATCATGGGGTATTCAGTCTTTACGGTGTTCTTCGCCGGGTCGTATTTCACTTCCGTCAGGGACGCATTGTTGTTGACAATATAATACTTGTCGTTGTACTTGACGACGACCATCCGGTAATTCTCTTTTCCCGGATTGGTGTGTGCGGTTGTGATTTCCGTAAGTGTCATCTGCGAATAGGTATTGGTGCCCTCATTATAAGCAGCAAACCCGCCTCCTGACCCGCCTCCATAGCAATTCAAATAGTATTTTGTTCCATTGATCTCGCGATAAATATTATAGGTCCCATTGTTGAGTTTTTCGACATTCAACGGCATGGGGATATTTGTGGTCAGATTCACATTCCCGCTGTTTGCGCCATTATCATTCGCGTGATTGATATGTATATACATTTTCTTGCCATAATTATCGCCGGCTTCTCGCTGTATGGTATAGATGGCATACATTCCGGGAGTATTCGTAGATTCAAAACAATAGACGCCAGCGTTATTGCTGTCTGTCTGATTGATCCTCCACGGGATTTGATTATAATTCGTTGAAGTGGCCAGATAGTGATTTCCACATTGAATCGTAAAGAGACTCCCGTCCAAACTGTCTACTCCGCTGCCGGGATCCACAATCACACCGTACACGGAGAAGGAATCGGTATCCACGCTCAAATCCATAGCTTCGCCGATTTCCGTATCCAACACAACGGGACCATCCTCTTCATCATAGTGAATGATCTTGACAGTATCCTTCTCTCCCATTTCCGGTACAGTATCCATTGATATGTTCAGGGAAACAGTTCCCTCAGGTTCAATCACCTCGTCACCTGACAGGATATTGATGTCGAAGAAACGGGCGAAGCTGATGGGACTGGACAATGCACCTATTTCAATCGCTTGCGCTGCCTTGTCCATGTACCACTCATACACCGCCGGCTTCTCTTCCCTGTCGATCTCCTCCGCCCTCAGCTCCGCGTCCAGCGGGATGCCCGCCTCAGGCCCGAAGGTGAGGGTGATCTTATAGGTCTGGCCGTCGGCGGCCAGCACGCGGGTGGCGATCTGGGCGTCGGTGACGGCAATGGCGAAGCTATCCCCATTGGCCATGGCGACGGTCAGGCTCTCTTCGGTTGTGAAGGGCTCCAGGCTGAACAGCGCCCAGTCGGGGGCGGTCAGCGCGCGGGCCTCGATGGCCTCGCGATCCTCGTCGGTCAGCGCGGCGGAATAGCGGGACTCCAGGCCCAGCGCCTCGCGCAGCGCGCCCACGGTGGTGCCCTCGGTCACGGGGCTGACCCTGACCAGCTCGGGGTTCGAGAAGGTCACGTCGGCGATCTCAGCCATGAACGCAGCCAGCTCGTCGTCCCCGGTCTCGGGGTCGTCCCGGGCGATGCCCAGCGCGTCCACCAGCGCGCTCAGGCTGGCGCAATCGCCGCCGGGGATGCCGTAGTCGAAATGCGCGTCGCCGAAGTCATAGTGGAAATCCACGGTGTACACGATGCCATACACGGAGAAGCCCTCCGCCTCGAAGCGCACGGCGTCCTCCTCCTGGCTGGCCTCGATGACCTCAAGGCCCTCCTCCGCGAAGTGCACCGCCTTCACGGCGTCCTCGCTGCCGTCGGCCAGCGCCACGTCCACCTTCACCGGCTCCGCGGGCTGCACCTCGTTGCCCGCTTCGTCCAGTATCGTGATGTCGAAGAACCGCGCCAGCGTGATGGTCTCGCGGCCCTTCAGCAGCTCGACGGTCTGCGCCAGGCAGTCCTCGCTCTCCTCGCCCTCCAGCTCGCGCACGGCCAGCGTCGCGCCGCCGGGGATCCCCGCCTCCGGGCCATAGCCCACGGATATGTTCCAGGTCGCGCCGCTGGCGTCGATGTAGCGGGTCTCGATGGTCTCGGTCACCACGACCGCGTACACCGAGAAGCTGTCCGCCTCAAAGCGCACTTCCGCGTCTTCCGGCTCGGCTTCTTCAATTGCAATATCCTCCGCGGGGGCGGCGGGCATCTCCACGTTCAGGTTCAGCTCTGCGCCGTCGGCCTCGGGGGCCTCGCTCTGCTCCACGACCTCCGCAGCGCCCTCGCTGTCTACGTGGACCACCACCGCGTCCTGCTGCTGCTCGATCTCGTCCACCGTCATCACGACGCTGATCGGGATCAGCGGCTCGATCTCCTCGCCCTCGGCGTTGTAGAAGCTGATGTCCACCGCGTGGACCCGCTTGACCTCCACGAAGTCCTCGCCCACGGTCTGCTCGATGTCGGACAGCGTCTGTTCGTCCTCCACGTCCGCCACCGCCATGGTGGCGCCCTCCGGGAACGCGCCTTCGGCGGCGGTCACGCTGACCTTCACGCTGTCGGTGCGGCCCTCGAAGCTCTGGGCGGGGTAGGCGATCTCCGGCGCGGC
>ONHI01000154.1 GCA_900317565.1 uncultured Eubacteriales bacterium | reverse complement strand
GGAAGGGAACGATCCCTTGTAGGGGCGCCGTTGCGGCGCCCGCCCTGAGAAGATCACTGATAGCAGCAGTTCCATGGAATTCGACCTCATCCGGCAGCACTGCGGGCTGCCAACTTCCCCAAAGGGGAAGGCTATACCGCCGCTACGTTGCCTTATACGTGCGGATTGCAAGTCTGTCGTAATCTGACGTTGTAGCTGTGGTTATAAGGACGGTCTCCTTGATACCTTTCGGCAGGATCAAAGGAACCGTCCTCATGACAAAATGGCTTACAGCGCTTCCTTGATCTTTTCGATCATTTCCGCGTATTCCTCGTCGCTGAGGGTCACCAGGCCGGGGTTCATGGCGAACACGCCGCCCCACTCGAATTCATCCTTATACTTGGGCACCAGGTGGTAGTGCAGATGGACGCCCTTGTCGTTGTACGCGCCGTAGTTGATCCTGTCGGGGTGGAAGGCGGCCTTCAGCGCGTTGGAGACGCGGGCCACGTCGGCGAAGAAGGCGTCGCGCTGCGCGTCCGTCAGGTCGGTGATGTCGCTCACGTGGTCCTTGTTGGCCACGATCACGCGGCCCGGGTGGCTCTGCTCCTTGAACAGGTACAGCCGGGTCTGGGTGAGGTCGCAGATGTAGATGCCGAACTGGGCCAGCAGTTCGCCGTGCATGCAGTACGCGCAGTTGGGATCAATGGGGGTCATGGGCACGCCTCGCTTTCCTGTGTTATCAAAGCTCCATCCGCGTCTGGCCGTTGTCGGGCGTCGCCGCGGGCCGGGGCATGCGGATGCCCATGTGGTCGTAGGCGGCCTGGGTGCACACGCGGCCCCGGGGGGTGCGCATCAGAAAGCCCAGCTGCAGCAGATACGGCTCGTACACGTCCTCGATGGTGCTGGCGTCCTCGCCGGTGCTCGCGGCCAGCGTGTCCAGCCCCACCGGGCCGCCGCCGAACTTCTCCATCATCGTGGTGAGCATGGTGCGGTCCACGTGGTCCAGGCCCAGCTCGTCCACCTCCAGCATGTTCAGCGCCTCCCGGGCGATGTTCACGTCGATCCTGCCGTCGCCCTTCACCTGGGCGAAGTCCCGCACCCGGCGAATCAGCCGGTTGGCGATGCGGGGCGTGCCGCGGCTGCGGCTGGCGATCTCCAGCGCCCCGTCGTGGTCGCAGTCGATCTTCAATATCTGGGCCGAGCGCCGCACGATCACCGCCAGCTGCTCCGGCTGGTACAGCTCCAGCCGGAAGGTGATGCCGAAGCGGTCCCGCAGGGGGCTGGTGAGCATGCCCGCCCGGGTGGTCGCGCCGATCAGCGTGAACTTGGGCAAGTCCAGCCGGATCGACCGGGCCGAGGGCCCCTTGCCGATCATGATGTCCAGCGCGTAATCCTCCATCGCGGGATAGAGCACCTCCTCCACCTGGTGGCTGAGGCGGTGGATCTCGTCGATGAACAGCACGTCCCCGGCGTTCAGGTTGGTCAGTATGGACGCCAGATCCCCGGCGCGCTCGATGGCCGGGCCGCTGGTGACGCGGATGTTGTGGCCCATCTCCGCGGCAATGATGCCCGCCAGCGTGGTCTTGCCCAGTCCGGGCGGGCCGTAGAGCAGTATGTGGTCCAGCGGCTCGTGGCGGCTGATGGCGGCCTGCATGTAGACGTTCAGGCTCTGCTTCAGCTTGTCCTGGCCGAAGTACTCCGCCAGCGAATGGGGGCGCAGCGACAGCTCCGCGTCGTCCTCGTCCTCGCGGTAGCCGCTGGTGATGATGCGTTCCTCGTCGTTCATATCGTATCTCCTATCTTCCGCGCCGCAGCACGTCGGCGGCGAAGGTGCGAATGGTCTTGACCCGAAGGATGAAGCAGGCGGCCACATAGGTGATCAGCGACGTCCCGGCGCAGACGGCCAGCCGGATGAACACCCGGCCCGTGCCCATGGCGGGGGGCAGCGCGCGGTTCAGCGCCAGGCACACCCCGGCGCAGATGAGCGCGGCGGCCACGATCTTCAACAGGTCGGGCAGTATGCGCCCAAGGCCCAGCCGCCGGAAGCGCTTTTTCAGCAGCACCAGCAGCGTGACCATGCCCGTGGTGCCCGCGATGGAGGTCGCCAGCGCCAGGCCGTTGGCCCCCAGGAACACGCGCAGTATCAGGTTCAGCACGATGTTCAGCGCCACCACCAGGCAGGACACCCGGAAGGGGGTCTTCGTGTCCTGGAGGGCGTGGAATACGCGGCTGAGGAAGTCGCGCAGCCCGAAGGCGGGCACGCCCACCACGTAGCACACCAGTATGCCCGCGGTGACCTCCACCGAGCGCATGTCGAAGCGGCCCCGCATGTAGGCGAACTTGATCACGTCCACGCTCATCACCACGGCGATGGCCACGATGGGCAGCGCCACCAGCGCGATCACCAGCAGGCAGCGGCGCAGCACGTCCAGCATGCCCTTTTTGTCGTTGGCGGCGGCCAGGCGGCTGAGCTTGGAGAACATCACCGTGGTCAGCGGCACCATCAGCACGCCCAGCAGGAAGGTGATCAGCCGGTAGGCGTAGCTCATGGCGGAGATATCGCCTGGGTTCAGCCCGGAGGCCAGCGCGTGGTCGATCATGTGGTTCAGCTCGCTGATGCCCATGGACAGCATCGCCGGTCCCGCCAGCGCCAGCAGCCTGTGGAAGCGCCTGTCCCTGAAATCGATCACCGGCGTATAGCGGAACCAGCCCCGGAGGAAGGGCACCAGTATCAGGAATTGCAGTATGTTCGCGGCGAACACGCCCCAGCCCACGGCCTCTATGCCGTAGCGCCCGGAGAACGCCACGCAGGCCAGCATCACGCACAGGCTCAGCGGGAAGCCGGTCAGCTGGGCGGCGATGTACTTCTCCGCGGCGTTCAGGAGGCTCGCCAGGCTGATGGAGGTGACGTTGAACACCAGCGACAGCAGCATCACGCGCACCAGGCGCACCGTCAGATCGGCCTTCTCCGGCTCGAAGCCCACGTAGATCAGCCCCACCAGCGGCCGCGCCAGCGCGTAGAAGGCCGCCGCGATCACCAGCGCCGCAAGCGCGAACAGGTTCAGCGTGTTGCTGGCGAAGTGGTTCGAGCGCTTCAGGCTGTGGGTCTCCCGCTCCTGCACGTACAGCGGGATCAGCGTGGCCGATATGCAGGAGTTGAACAGCAGCACCGGCAGGTAGAACAGGCTGTAGGCCGAGACGTAGGCGTCGTTGGCCATGCCCGTGCCGAAGTAGTTTGCCAGCATCATGTCGCGCACGAAGCCGACCACCTTGCTGAGTACGATCACCCCGGTGACCAGTATCGTGGCCTTGAAAGCGCGTTGCGTCCGAGCCAAATCCAGGACCTCCAGATTTTATTCCATATTAAGTATAGCACGGGTTGGTTAAATCGGTATGTTGTAATCGCCCGCACGCCATATTCCGCGCCCCACCTTTAAATTAACTTGCCCTTCCTTGTTCGCGTCACATCGATGTACTATAATAAAGTCTGAATCCTCCCCGGCGGGGCCGGGGCCGACACCATACCGGAAGGACTGTTTTGTATGAAGCGCGTTTACAACTTTGCCCCCGGCCCGTCCACGATGCCCCAGGCGGTGCTGGAGCAGGCCCAGCGGGAGATGCTGAGCTTCGGCGACACCGGCATGAACGTCATGGAGATGAGCCACCGCTCCAAGCAGTACCAGGCCATATTCGACGAGACCGAGGCCGTGCTGCGGGATCTGATGCACATCCCCCAGGACTACGCCGTGCTGTTCCTGCAGGGCGGCGCGACGGGCCAGTTCGCGGCCATCCCGATGAATCTTATGACGGGAAGCGGCAGCGCTGACTATGTGGACAGCGGAAATTTCGCCCACGGCGCTCTCGTGGAGGCGAAAAAGTACGGCAAGGTGAACGTGGTGGGCTCCTCCGAGGCGGACAAGTACGCCTACATCCCGGCGCTTGACCCGGCGAGCTTCAACCCCGACGCGGATTATTTCTATATCACCACCAACAACACCATCTACGGCACCCGCTATGCCGCGCTGCCGGACACCGGCAAGGTGCCGCTGGTGGCGGACATGTCCTCCAACATCCTCAGCGAGGTCTATGACATCACCCGCTTCGGCGTGGCCTATGCCGGCGCGCAGAAGAACGTGGGCCCCGCGGGCCTGACCATCGTCATCGTCCGCCGCGACCTGCTGGGCCGCGCGATGCCCATCTGCCCGAAGATCATGAACTGGAAGACCATGGACGAGAAGGGCAGCATGCTGAACACCCCGCCCACCTACGCCATCTACATGGCGGGCCTGTGCATGAAGTGGCTGAAGGCCCAGGGCGGCGTGGAGGCCATCGAGAAGGTCAACATCGAAAAGGCCAAGCTGCTCTACGATACCCTGGACGACAGCGATTTCTATCGCCCCACCGCCCGGCCCGGCTCCCGCAGCCGCATGAATGTCACCTTCACCACCCCCAGCCCCGAGCTGGACGCCGAGTTCGTCAAGGCCGCCGCGGCCAGGGACCTGGTGAACCTGAAGGGCCACCGTGTGGTGGGCGGCATCCGCGCCAGCATCTACAACGCCATGCCCATGGAGGGCGTGAAGGCGCTGGTTGAGTTCATGAAGGATTTCGAGGTGCGCAACAAATGATCAATATCAAGAAGCTGAATTCGATCTCCCCGGTGTATCACGGCATACTGGCCAATACCGACTACAACGTCAACGCCGAGGTGGACAATCCCGACGCCATCATGGTGCGCAGCGCCGACATGCACGGCATGCCCATCAACGAGAACCTGCTGTGCGTGGGCCGCGCCGGCGCGGGCGTGAACAACATCCCGCTGGACGAGATGGCGGAGCACGGCGTGGTGGTTTTCAATTCCCCCGGCGCGAACGCCAACGCGGTCAAGGAGCTGGTGCTGGCGGCGCTGCTGCTGGCCAGCCGCAAGATCTATGACGGCATCGCCTGGTGCCGCGGGCTGACCTCCGGCGAGCAGAGCATCGAAAAGCAGGTGGAGGCCGGCAAGAAGCAGTTCATCGGCCCCGAGCTGTCCGGCAAGACGCTGGGCGTCATCGGCCTGGGCGCCATCGGATTGCAGGTGGCCAACGCGGGCGTGGCCCTGGGCATGAACGTGCTGGGCTACGATCCCTACATCTCCGTAGACAACGCCTGGCGGCTGTCCCGGTCCGTCACCCACGCCATGAGCCTGGACGAGGTGATCGAGAAGAGCGACTACATCACGCTGCACGTGCCGCTGCTGGACAGCAACCGCAACATGATCGACGCCGGCGCGATCTCCCGCATGAAGAACACCGCCGCGCTGCTGAACTTCTCCCGGGGCGGCCTGGTGAGCATCCCCGACGTCAAGGAGGCGCTGGAGAACGGCCAGCTGCGCGTGTACGTCACCGACTTCCCGGAGGAGGCGCTGATCGGCGTGAAGAACGTCATCCTCACGCCCCATCTGGGCGCGTCCACCCCGGAGAGCGAGGACAATTGCGTGCGCATGGTGGCGAAGCAGATGAACGATTTCATCAAGTACGGCTCCATCGTCAACAGCGTCAATTATCCCAACTGCCGCCTGGACAAGCCCACCATGCCTCGCGTCACCGTGCTGCACAAGAACGTGCCCAACGTGATCGGCGCGATCACCCAGATCATCTCCGGCGAGGGCCTGAACATCGAAAACATGGTCAACCAGTCCCGCGGGGCCTATGCCTATACCGTGCTGGACGTGGACGCCAAGCCCAGCGCCCTGACCCGGGAGAAGCTGCAAAAGCTGGATACGGTGTACCGCACGCGGCTGCTGATGCCGTAAAGGCGCCCTGAAATGGCTGATAAACCAACGAAAAAGAGCACAGAGGTCCGAAGCGCGAAACGCCCTTCGGGCCGCTCTGCATCCGCGCGGACCGCGAGCGCCCGGCGGGCAGTGCCGGCGTCCTCCGGGACGGCGCGCAGGGCCGCCTTCGTGCGCCCCGCCTACCGCCGCCGGGCGGC
>ONHI01000263.1 GCA_900317565.1 uncultured Eubacteriales bacterium | reverse complement strand
CTCCTCGGCGCGCCGCTGATGCTCTCGGAGCTGTCCGTGGGCCGGGCAAGCCAGACCAACATCGTGGGCACCTTCCGCAGGCTGGGCCACCCGCGCTTCTCCTGGGTCGGCTGGATGGGCGTGACCGGCGCGTTCATCATCACCTGCTACTACAGCCACGTGGGCGGCTGGGTGCTGCGCTACGTGGTGGGCTACGCCGCGGAAGCCCCGAAGATCTACGCGGATTCCCCGGGCTATTTCTACGAGATGCTGGGCCTGCACGCCGACGGCGCTTCCTCGCTGCCCTGGCTGACCCTGCTGTTCGCCGGGATCTTCATGGCCGTGAACGCCGTGGTCATCATCCGGGGCGTGGAGAGCGGCATCGAAAAGTTCAACAAGATCGGCATGCCCGCGCTGTTCATGCTGCTGCTGGTGCTGCTGACCCGGGCTATCACCCTGGAGGGCGCCCGCCCCGGCATCGAATACATGGTGTCCCTGGATTGGAGCAAGGTTTCCTTCGATACCTTCCTGGCCGCCCTGGGGCAGGCCTTTTACTCCCTTTCCATCGGCATGGCCATCATGATCACCTACGGCTCCTACCTGCCCCGGACGGAGAACATCGCCCGGAACACCGGCCTGATCTGCGCCATGGACACGCTGGTGGCCATGCTGGCGGGCTTCATCGTCGTGCCCGCCGTGTTCGCCACCCTGGGCGCGGACCAGATCGGCAAGGGCGGCGGCTTCGCCTTCGTGTCCCTCTGTTCTACCTGCTGCTGCTGTTCGCGGCGCTGACCTCCTGCATGTCGCTGGTGGAAGGCATCGTGGCCTTCCTGACGGAGCAATTTGCCTGGTCTCGCAAGGCGACCACCATCGCCGTCTGCGCGTCGATGTTCGCGATCGGCTGCCTCTACACCTGCTCCCAGGCCGCCTTCCCCATCAAGGGCGTGTGGTTCGACGCCGCCAACGGCGTCTCCTTCCCCGCCTTCTGCGACGCCATGGAGTTTCTGACCGACCGGATCATGATCCCGGTCTGCGCCCTGGGCTGCTGCATATTTGTCGGGTGGGTCTGGAAGCCCCAAAGCGCCATTGCGGAGATCGAGCAGAGCGGCGTGCGCTTCTCCCTGGCAAAGGTCTATGCCGTCATCATCAGGTACATCGCGCCGCTGGCCATACTCACCATCCTGGTCATGAGCTTCGCCACCGGCATGACGCTGAGCTGAATCAGGATAAATGTATGGATGCCGTATGATACGGCTGTAGGGGCGGCGTTGCGCCGCCCCTATTACGTTGTAACAACTCAACCTATTAAGGAAACGACCTCATCCGTCACGGCTTCGCCGTGCCACCTTCCCCTAAAGGGGAAGGCAATCGCAGTTTGCTCGGTTATATCAAAGCCTTCCCCTTTAGGGGAAGGTGGCCGAGCGCAGCGAGGTCGGATGAGGTCGTCTCCGAAAATAAATGATTAGCTGTTACATGGCACTACATTTGCCTCTATATGATATGTCCGTCTTCTCTCCAATCTCCCTCTATCCCCTCGTCAGCCGCGCCAGCACGCTGGTCCTGTCCCCGGAAAGGCTGCCGCGAATGTCGATGGTATTCCCGGACTGGCGCTTCTGGAAGCGCAGCACGTCCCCCTCCACGGCGGAGGACCGGAAGATCACGTCCATTTGCGCGACGTTCAGCTTCTTCCACTCCTTCGTGGAGAAGGAATTGATAATTGCCCGGACGTAGGCCACGTTGTTCATGTGCCGCGCCATGTCGATGTCCAGCGCGGAGACCCTGTGCTCGCTGTAGGCGGGCTCGGGGAAGGCCTCGTCGATCATGGGAAAGGGTTCCGGGGAGGCGCTCTCCTCCGGGTAGACATAGCCCTTGGGCAGCACCTTGTCCATCAGCTGCGGCCTGCGGGTGAGCATGCTGACGATGGCCCACTCCGTCTTGCCCACGGCCATCAGCTCCCCGCCCCGCGTGATGGTGTAATAGCGGTTGCAGCGCTTCTCGCCGGGCTGCTCCGGCCAGGTGGCCACCTCCACCTCGTCCAGCACACCCGGAGCCTTCAGGAACCGGACGCGGGCCTTCACCGTGATCCAGAACATGCCCTTCTTCTTCAGAAAGTCCCAGCCCACGCCCATCGCCCCGGCGGCTTCGGTGGCCGTGTCCATGAACAGGTCGAAGGTGTTCGCCATGCCCAGCCTGCCCTCCGGGTCCAGCTGGCTCGGCAGGATCGTGATCTGCTTTTTGTACTTCATGCGCTGCTCCTCAAAGCCGTTTTTCCCAATTCTACACCATCCCGCCGCCCAATGCAAGCCAGCGGCGCGGAAAAACGATATTGCAAACGGCATTGCCTTGTGATAAACTGGGCATACACAATTGATGGAGGTAATCCCCATGCTGACACTGGAAAGAGCCCGCGAGTTGAACGATACGATGGTCACCGAGGAACACCTGCGCATCCACGCGCTGAACGTCTGCTACGCCATGGGGGCGATGGCCCGCCATTTCGGCGAGGACGTGGAGCACTGGCAGGCCATCGGCCAGCTGCACGATTACGACTACGAGAAGTATCCCGAGGAGCACCTGCAGCACACGGAGGCGCCCCTGCTGGCCGCGGGGGTGACGCCGGAGGAGGTGCGCGCCATCCTCTCCCACGGCTACGGCATCTGCTCCGACGTGGAGCCGATCACCAACCTGGAGAAGTCGCTGTTCACCGTGGACGAGCTGACGGGCATCATCCAGGCCTGCGCCCGGATGCGCCCCAAGG
>ONHI01000197.1 GCA_900317565.1 uncultured Eubacteriales bacterium | reverse complement strand
CGGCACCTATTCCGGCTACATGATGATCGTGCTGGACCCCGCCCGCGTCACCGTGGGCACCTGCAGCGACAAGTTCTCCAGCGCCCCGGGGCTGCAGCTTCGGGAGATCGCCCAGCGCTATGACGCCGTGGCAGCCATCAACGGCGGCGGCTTCGAGGACGTGGGCGGCGTCGGCAACGGCGGACGGCCCGTGGGACTGGTGATCTCCGAGGGCGAGGTCATGTACGACAGCCCCAGCAGCACCTACAACATCACCGTGGGCTTCAACCAGGACAACATCCTGGTGCTGGCCAAGGATATGTCCAAGAGCGAGGCCAGGGAAAAGGGCATCCGCGACGCCATCACCTTCGGCCCGGCGCTGATCGTGAACGCCGAGCCCGTGAGCGTGAAGGGCCAGAGCAGCGGCCTGAACCCCCGCACGGCCATCGGCCAGCGGGCGGACGGCGCGGTGCTGATGCTGGTCATCGACGGGCGGCAGGCCTCCAGCCTCGGCGCCACCTTCTCCGACCTGATCTCCATCATGATGGAGTACAAGGCCATCAACGCCATCAACATGGACGGCGGCTCCTCGTCGCTGATGTACTACCAGGGAGAATACCTGAATACGGGCGTGACCCTCACGGGCTCGCGCAAGATGCCCACGGCCTTCATTGTGCGCTGACGGAGGGGCTATGACAAAGAGCAGCAAGAAAAAGAGCATATGGAAGAGCCGCTTCTACCAGGTGTATTTCGCCGTGGTGATCGTGATCCTCCTGGGCATTTTCCTGGGCACCGTTTGGCTGCGGGGCGTGCTGAAGGACTATGAGAGCGCCCAGCCGGTCTACGTGGCCGAGGACGTGGCGCGCCTGTTCGAGGCGCGGGATTTCAACGCCCTCTACGAGGTGGACACCTCCGCCGAGCAGATCGCGGGCGGCGACAAGGCCTTTTACATCGAGAGCCTGAGCGAGATCGCCGGCGGGAAGGAAGTGGAGTGGAGCGAAGGCTTCTCTGGCAACCAGGATGAGCGCAAGTACAACGTGACCCTGGACGGCGAAAAGTTTGCCACCTTCACCCTGGTCCCCAGCGGCGAGACCACCCGCCAGGGCGCGCGCCTTTGGAAGCTGGGCAGCGTCACCACGCTGGTGACCCGCGTGGAGCCGGACCCGACCCCCACGCCGGAGCCCACCCCGACGCCGGTGCCCCAGCTGCCCGTCGCCGCGGACGGGGGCTACGGCTGCCGCGTCACCGTGCCCACCGGCTACGCCGTGACCGTGGAGGGCGTGCGCCTCAGCGAGGGCAACTGCAAGGTCTCCCCGAAGTACATGTTTGAAGAGGGGTTCCTGCCGGAGGGCGTGGAGAACCCGATGATGACGGAATACGTGTTCACCGTGAGCGGCGAGAACCCCGCCATCGAGGTGACCGACGCCGCCGGCACGCCCGCCACCCTGATCGCCTCCACCGAGAGCGAAAACACCTGGAGCTGCGCCATTCCCCAGGATTCCGAGCTGGCCGTGAAGTACTCCGAGGCGGCGCTGAAGCTGGGCACGCAGATCGCAAGGTTCATGTCCAAGGACGGCTCCAAGCGGTCCATCACCCGGCTGTGCCTGAAGGGCAGCCCCGCCCGGGAGATCTTCGACAACCTGTCCAACAAGTTCGCCACGCCCCACAGCAGCGTGGAGGTGCGCAATGGCGCGGTCACGGAGTTCTACCGCCTGTCGGACAACTGCTTCACCTGCCGCGTCAGCTTCGACTACGTGCTGAGCACCGCCGACGGCGAGCGCGTCTATCCCACCGCCTATACCTTCTGCGTGGTGAACATGGACGGGAAGAGCGGGCTGTACAACCTGCTGATCTATTGATCCAGATGAAAAAGATCCTTCGCTTTGCTCAGGATGACGTTTTCAGCGCCTGTCATCCTGAGCGAAGCGAAGGATCTTTTTTATTCCTTCACAATATGAATCACACAGCTGGTGTCCCCGATGTAGTTCCGGTCCGCGTCGAAGTCGTCCAGCGACGCGCAGACGAAGGCCTCCAGCCAGATGTCGGTCACGCGGGCGATCTGCTTGCCCGCCGTGAGCTTGATGGAGGTGATCAGCGTATCGCCCTTCATCTGGGAATCCTTCAGGTGGGAGTAGAACTGGTGGGGCTTGCGGTGGTAGTCGTCGTAGAGCCAGACCTCGATGAACTCCGTGTGCTCGATGTGCTTCGGGGCCAGCATGGAATAGCGGATCTCCGTGCCGTCGTCCAGGGTGTAGCGCAGGGTGTAGCCGATCTTGCAGCTGCCGCAGTCCGGGAAGGCGGTCCAGGCCCTGCCGAAGATGTCCCCGAAGAAATCGCCGTCCAGCAGGTCCTCGTCGGAGGCGATGACCTCGAAGGAGCCGATGTCCTTGCCCTTCTTCCAGGGGGCGGAGTAAGTTTCGCCCATGCGCACCCGGGGGGAATAGCTCTTGCCCTGGGGCGTGTAGAAGGACACCACGTCCGGTCGGCTCCCCGGCACCACGGTGGGCGTGGGCTCCGGCACGGGGGTCGGGGTCGGCTGGGGGGTGGGCGCGGGGGTCTCGACGGCGGGCTCCGGGGTGACGACCGGCTCGGCGGTGACTTCCGCCTCCACTGCCATCGGCGTCGCCTCGACGGGCGCGAGGGCCGCGGCGTCTGGCGCGGGCC
The DNA here is from genome assembly GCA_900317565.1 of uncultured Eubacteriales bacterium. Lineage (GTDB taxonomy): Bacteria > Bacillota > Clostridia > Christensenellales > Aristaeellaceae > UBA2862. Next base: position 583 of record ONHI01000197.1, on the reverse strand, counting down.
GGTTCAGCAGGATAAGCGCCACCGCCGCCAGGGCGACAGTCCCCGCCGACGCTGTGATGATTGTCATTCTCCTGCGGCGCTGCCGCTGCCGCGCCCGGCTCGTCCTGCCTGCCATATAGCCCGCCTCCTTGCTGGAGACATTATAGCGCAAACGCGGCGGTTTGCGCAAGGGGTGCCCGCTGCGGATGCAGGACAACGTCATTTGCTTTCCTGAGTACGAAAAGACCTCATCCGTCACGGCTTCGCCGTGCCACCTTCCCCAAAGGGGAAGGCTTTTGGACGATGCGGCATTCGTGAGGGCGCAGGAGCGGACTTTCCGTCGTTGCGCCGCCCATCTTCCGGGGAGACGAATCTATCCGATGTTTCGTGCCACCTATCCAAACAGGGGGAAGGCTTTTGGGCGGAGATTGAGAGCCTTCCCCTTTGGGGAAGGTGGATTTGGCGGAAAATGCTTGCATTTTTCGTCAAAGACGGATGAGGTCGCTGGCCTGCAAGGTAAATGATACCGTATTGCAAAAAATCTCCTTGAAAAAACCTGTCCGAGCCGATATAATATAAATGTGAAAATGTGTGTTCCCACACA
>ONHI01000245.1 GCA_900317565.1 uncultured Eubacteriales bacterium | reverse complement strand
AAGGCCCTGCTCGTCGATGGAGCAGGTCATGTTCTCGTGACAGTAGTCGACGACCTTCTGGACCTCGGTCTTTTCGGCCTTCCACTTGCGCATCTCGGCGTACAGCTCCGGCAGCGGGATGGGGGCCAGCTGGATGTTGAACTTCTCCAGCAGCTCGCCCTCGTTGCACATGGTGGACCAGAAGTCGAAGGGCCGCGGCCCGATCTGCAATATCCGGGTGTGCCGGAACACCTTCACCACGTTGCACACGGCCAGGAAGTCCCGGATGCCCCGCTCGAACTCGGGGTCCTCCAGGTTGCAGTTGTTCATGTAGGTGAAGGGCACCTTGAAGCGGCGCAGCACCTTGCCGGTGGCGAACAGGCCGCACTGGCTGTCCCGCAGGCGCATGCCATTCTCGTCGGGGCGCTCGTCCCGGGGCCCCCACAGCAGCACCGGCACGCCCAGCGCCTTGGCCAGACGGGCGCATTCGTACTCTGTGCCGAAGTTGGCATGGGGGACGAACAGGCCGTCCACCTTTTCACGCTTGAACTTTTCGATGATCTTTTCAAGCCCCGCGTCGTCGAACAGCAGGCCCTCGTCGTTCACATCGTCGATGTCCACGAAGTCGATGTTCAATTCCTTCAGCCGGTTCGCGGTCAGCTTGCGGTATTCCAGTGCGGCAGGCGCGCTGAAAATCGCGCGGCGGGTCGGCGCGTAGCCGATTTTGATGTGTGCGGACATGTCAACCTCTCCCTTTCTGTTATTCGATGTTCATAGCAGCATTCTTTTTATCTGTCGTCAGCCCATGCGCGCGCATTCGATGGCGCGGCGCCAGGCTTCGCGTATCGCCAGGCGCTCCGCCTCCGGCATCTGCGGCGCGTAGCGCACCTCCTCGCCGCTGCGGGCGGGGATATCCTCAAAGGAGCGATAGACGCCCGTTGCCAGCCCCGCCATCCAGGCCGCGCCGAGGGCGGAGAGCTCGCTGAAGGACACGCAGCGCAGCTCGCAATTGGCCAGATCCGCCTGGAGCTGCATCAGCAGCGTGTTCCGGCTCCCCCCGCCGTCGGCCATGACCGTGCCGATGGGATAGCCGGTATCCCGGCGGATCGCCTCGATGACGTCCGCGGGGCGCTGGGCCATGCCCTCCAACGCCGCCCGGGCTACGTGCGCCCGGGTCACGCCACGGGTCATGCCCCGCAGCAGCGCGGTGGCCCCGGTATCGAAGAAGGGCGCTCCCAGGCCCGCCAGCGCGGGCACCAGCTGCACGCCCATGGCGTCCGGCACGGTGCGGGCCAGCGCCTCGATCTCCCGGGCGTCCTTGAACAGCTCCAGGCCCTCGCACAGCCACACGAGGGTGTCCCCGGAGCAGGTGATGTTGCCCTCCAGCTCATAGGCCGTCTTCCCGCCGAAGCGCCACGCCACGGCGGCGGTCAGCGCACCCCCGGATTCCGGTGCGCACTCGCCCAGGTTCACCATCACGGAGCTTCCCGTGCCGTAGGTGGCCTTCGCCGTCCCCGGCACATGGCAGCCCTGGCCGAACAGCGCCGCGAAGCTGTCCCCCAGCACGCCGGTGATGGGCATGCCCTTATAGCTGCCGAAATCGCCGTCGCTGGGCAGCAGCTCGCCCAGCAGCGCCGTGGGGATGCCGAACAGCGACGCCAGCTCCCCGGACCAGGCCAGCTGATGGATGTCCAGCAGCTGCGTCCGGCTGGCGTTGGAGAGGTCTGAAACGTGCCGCCCGCCCAGCCTGAAGGCGATATAGCTCTCCATGGTGCCCATGCAAAGCTCCCCCGCCTCCGCCCTGCGGCGCAGCGCCGGGTTCTCGGTGAGCAGCGCGGCCAGCTTTGAGGCGGGCAGATAGGGCGACAGCGCGCTGCCGGTCAGCGCCCGGACCCGGGCATCGTGGGCTTTCAGCGCGGCGCATACGGCCTCGCCGCGGACGTCCTGCCACACCACCGCAGGGCACACCGGCTCGCCCGTGGCGCGGTCCCACAGCACCACCGTCTCCCTCTGATTGGTCAGCGCCAGCGCGGCCAGCTCACCGCCGGGGATGCCGTCGATCACCTCGTCGATGATGGCGCTCACATTGCGGAAGATCTCCCCCGCGTCCTGCTCCACCCGTCCCGGGGCCGGATAATAGATCCTGTGGGGGCGGGACGCCCTGCGGACCATCTCGCCCGCGTCGTTGACGAG
>ONHI01000152.1 GCA_900317565.1 uncultured Eubacteriales bacterium | reverse complement strand
GGCACGCAGGTCGAGCAGGCGGCGCAGTGCTTTCGCCGGCTTGAAGCCTGCGGTCACGCCTGCGCGGTGTCGCACGGGGACAGCCTCTGCCTTTTTGGCGACGAGGGCGGCGCGGCGTTTGGACCGGGGGAGTGCGACTTGATCGTGTCCCTGGGCGGCGATGGTTCCGTGCTGCGGGCGGCGCAGCTGGCCATGCAATGGGACAAGCCCCTGCTGGGCATCAACAGCGGGCGGCTGGGCTGGCTGTGTGCCATGGATTTTGACGGGATCGACCGCTTTGACGCGATACTTGCCGAATGCAGGCGATCCGAGAAGCGGCTTCTGTCCTTTGAATACGGCGGCGAGACCTACCGCGCCCTGAACGACATCGTGGTGGGAAAACGCAACTTCGGCAGTACCGTGGACCTGGACGTGACCGTGGGCGAGGGCCGCCCCGCCAGGCTTCGGGGCGACGGGCTGATCATAGCGACGCCCACGGGCTCCACGGCCTACAGCCTGTCCGCGGGCGGGCCGATCCTGGACGCGGACCTGAACGCCTTCCTGCTGACGCCCATCTGCCCCCACGGCAGCTTCAACCATCCCATAGCGGTGGATGATTCCAAGCGCCTGCGGGTGGCGGTGCGCAACGAGTCCGTGGGCGTCTACGCCGATGGGCGCTACGTCGGCGAGCTGGACAGCGCGGTGACGGTTGAAAGGGCGCAAGAGACGCTGACCGTCTATACCCGGGGGAGTCGGAACCCCCTGGATATGATGGCGGGAATGGAGCGCGACGCATGAAGAGAGAGAATCTTTCCAAAGCGACCCTGGGACGGCTGCCCATCTACCTGCGCTATCTGCGCGCCCGGAGCGACGACCGCGTTTCCGCCGCCGAGATGGCCCGGGTGCTGAACCTGGGCGAGGTGACGGTGCGCAAGGACCTGAGCAGGGTTTGCAGCCAGGGCAGGCCGAAGATCGGCTATCCCAGGCAGGAGCTGGTGGAAAACCTGGACGAGCTGCTGGGGACCAGGGACCGGGTGAGCGTGGTGGTGGCCGGGGCCGGAAAGCTGGGCCGCGCGCTGATGCGCTATCCGGGCTTCGAGGACTTTGGCCTTCGCATCGTGGCGGGCTTCGATTCCGATCCCGCCAAGCTGGCGCCGAACCGGAAGGAGTGCCCGGTGCTGCCCATCGAGCGGATGGCGGGCTACTGCCGGGAGAACGACGTGCGCGTGGGCGTGATCGCCGTGCCGGAGAGCGCCGCCCAGGCGGTGTGCGACCGGCTGATCGAGGGCGGCGTCACCGCGGTCTGGAACTTCGCGCCCTATCCGCTGAAGACGCCGAAGGGAGTGAACGTGCAGAACGAGAACCTGGCGCTGGCGCTGGCGCACCTCTGTTTGGCGGGCGGAAGGGAGAGCGGCCTGGAATGATCAAGCCGGATCGGGTGATCGCCCTCAGAAGCGATCGAACGGTTTACCAGCGCGGGAACCTTTGCGACAAGGTCTTTGCACGCGCGTATGCCTGCGTGGACGTGCTCCAGGAGGCCCGGAACCTGGCCGCCGCCTGGGAGGCGAGCGCCAGCGCGCCCGGGTTCATCGAGGTGACCCGGGTGGACGATCGATGGGCGCTGGTGACGGAGTACGTGCGGGGCGAGACCCTGGCGCAGCGCATGGCTTCCGGGCAGTGCGACACAGACGGGTGCCTCAGGACGCTGGTGGAGGCCCAGTTGAGGGTGCAATCCGCGGGGGCGGAGCGCTTTGCGCCGCTTCGGGATGTGCTCCGGGAGGAAATCGCGGGGACGCCCCTGGCCGAGTCCGTGCGGCGCGCGCTGCTGGAGCGCCTGGAGGGGCAGGAGGACGGCAGCGCCCTCTGCCACGGCGACCTGGGGCCGGACAACCTGATCCTGCCGGCGGAGGGCGCGCCCGTGGCGGTGGACTGGGACCGGGCCTGCCGGGGCAGCGCCGACGCCGACGCCGCGGCCACATGGCTCTCGCTGGCGCTGGAGCAGGGCCGGGAGACGGCGGAGCGCTACCTGGAGCTGTACACCGCAGGCGCCGGTTCCCTGCGGGACGATGTCCTGCGCTGGCTGCCGCTGATGGCGGCCGCCCGGCTGCGGGGCAGCGTGCGGCGGGAGAAGGAGATGTACATGAGGATCATCGGACAGACCGTGAAGGATGGAATCAGCCTATGAAGATCGACATTTGCCTCGGCTCCGCCTGCCACATGCAGGGCTCCATGGAAGTGATCGAGCGGCTCCAGGACCACATCCAGGCGGAGGGGCTTGTGGAAGAGGTGGAGCTCTCCGGCTGCATGTGCTTTGGGCAGTGCCGACGGGGCGTGTGCGTGCGGGTGGACGGCGAGCTGTTCTCCGTCACGCCGGACAATGTGGAGGATTTCATCAAAAGCCAGATCGACGGGAGGTTTGCAAAATGACCATAGTGACCATCTGTGTGGGTTCCTCCTGCCACATCCATGGCTCGGAGGAGATCATTGAGCGGCTGGACGCCGCCATCAAGGCCCACGGCCTGGAGGACGAGATCATCCCGGTGGGCGGTTTCTGCTTTGAAAAGTGCAACCGCCACGGCGTGACCCTCCAGGTGGACGACGACATCTACACCGGGATCACCCCGGAGGGCTTCGACGCCTTTTTCAACGAACACATACTTCCCCGCGCGGAAATGGAGGGATGAGCGCCATGCCGAACTGCCTGACACTCAAAAAGTCCAACTGCAAGAACTGCCACAAGTGCATCCGGAACTGCCCCGTGAAGTCCATACGATTCTCCGCGGGGCAGGCCCACATCATCTCCGACGAGTGCATCCTCTGCGGCCACTGCCTGGTGGTCTGTCCCCAGAACGCCAAGCAGATCGTCAGCGAGCTGGAGAAGGTGCAGGTGATGCTGCGCAGCGGCGAGACCGTGATCGCCAGCGTCGCGCCGTCCTTCGCCGCCAACTGGCGGGGCGTGGGCATCGGCGGCATGCGCGTGGCCCTGAAGCGGCTGGGCTTTGCGGACGCCGAGGAGACCGCCATCGGCGCCACGATGGTGAAGCGGGAATACGAGCGGATGCTTGCGGAGGAGAACCGGGACATCATCATCTCCTCCTGCTGCCACAGCGTGAACCTGCTGATCCGCAAGTACTTCCCGGAGCAGCTGAAATACCTGGCCGACGTGCTCACGCCCATGCAGGCCCACTGTACGGACATCAAGCGCCGCCATCCGGGGGCGAAGACCGTGTTCATCGGCCCCTGCGTGGCCAAGAAGGACGAGGCCGAGGCCTACGAGGGCATCGTGGACGCGGTGCTGACCTTCGAGGAGCTGACGGAGTGGCTCCATCGGGAGAACATCGTCCTCACGCCCGATCCGGAGGACAACGACGAGAGCCGCGCCCGCTTCTTCCCGACCACCGGCGGGATCCTCAAGACCATGGCGCTGGACGCCCCCGGCTACAGCTACATGGCCATCGACGGCGTGGAGAACTGCGCCGCGGCGCTCCGGGACATCGCGGGCGGCAATGTGCACAAGTGCTTCATCGAGATGTCCGCCTGCGTGGGCAGCTGCGTGGGCGGGCCGGTGATGGACGCGCACCGGGGCAGCCCCGTCAGCGACTACATGGCCATTTCGGCCTATGCCGGCAGCCGGGATTTCCCGGTGGCACAACCGGACGCCGTCGCCATGAAGCAGTTCTACGCGCCCATCGACCTGGGCGTGGCCATGCCCACCGAGGCGCAGATCGTGGAGATCCTGGAGCAGATGGGCAAGCACCGGCCACAGGACGAACTGAACTGCGGCACCTGCGGCTACAACACCTGCCGGGAGAAGGCCGTGGCCGTGTTCCAGGGGAAGGCGGAGATCTCGATGTGCCTGCCCTACCTGATGGAGCGGGCGGAGAGCTTTTCCGCGGACATCGTGCGAAACATCCCGAGCCCGCTGCTGGTGCTGAATGAGCGGCTGGAGGTGCAGCAGGTGAACGTGGCGGCCCTGCGCATGTTCAAGCTCTACACGCCCTCGGACATCCTGGGCGACCAGGTGGACCGGGTGCTGGACCCCTCCATCTGCCAGCAGGTGCTCCAGACGGGCCGGGGCGTGTTCAACCAGCACATGTACCTGGCGGAATACCGCCGCTTCGTGAAGCAGACGGTGGTGCCCATCGAACAGGGGAGGCTGCTGCTGTGCATCCTCCACGACGTGACCGACGAGGAGGAGATCCGCCAGCGCCGGGAGGAGATCCAGCAGGAGACCGCCGAGGTGGCGGACAAGGTGGTGGCCAAGCAGATGCGCATCGTGCAGGAGATCGCGTCGCTGCTGGGCGAGACCGCCGCAGAGACCAAGGCCGCCCTGGCCAAGCTGAAGGAGTCGATCCGCGATGAATGACCTGTGCGCCGACATCAGCTACAAGAGCATCAACCATGTGGGCGAGCAGCTCTGCGGCGACCATGTGGACATCGTTTCCCAGCCGGACGGCTCCAAGGTGATCGTGCTGGCGGACGGGCTGGGCAGCGGCGTGAAGGCCAGCATCCTCTCCACGCTCACTTCGAAGATCATCTCCACGATGATCGCCGAAGGCCTGTCCGTGGAGGAGTGCGTCAACACCATCGCCCAGGCCCTGCCGGTGGACCCGGCGCGGGGCGTGGCATACTCCACGTTCACCATCCTGCACCTGGTGCGCAACCAGATGGCGGAGCTGATCCAGTATGACAATCCCCACGTCATCATGATCCGCGACGGACGGGTGACGGACTACCAGAGGCTGGAGATCAACCTGGAGGGCAAGCGCATCTACCACTCGAAGATCCGCCTCCAGGAGGGGGACGTGTTCGTGGCCATGAGCGACGGCTGCCCCCACGCGGGCATCGGCCGGGCCTACAACTTCGGCTGGAAGCGGGAGGACATCGCCGACTTCATGGCGGACATGTCCCTGGCGGGGCACACGGCCAAGGCGCTGTGCGCGCTGCTGATCGATGAGTGCGACAAGCTCTACGGCCACAAGCCCGGCGACGACGCCACCGCCTGCGTGGTGCGCATCCGCCAGCGCACGCCCATGAACATCCTCTTCGGGCCGCCCGCCAGCCGGGACGAGAGCGACAGGATGATGGGCCTGTTCTTCTCCAAGGAGGGCAAGCACATCGTCTGCGGCGGCACCACCGCCTCCATCGCCGCCAAGTTCCTGGGCAAGCCCGTGGAGACGGACATCCGGCTGGACCGCGCCAGCAAGGTGCCGCCCATCTCCCGCATCGAGGGCGTGGACCTGGTCACCGAGGGCGTGGTGACCATGAACCGGGTGCTGTCCATCGCCCAGGACTACCTGAAGGGCGAGGACGACTATGACGACTGGGGCTTCGGCCGGGACGGCGCTTCCCAGATCTGCCAGCTGCTGTTCGAGGAGGGCACCGACATCAACTTCTTCGTCGGCAGGGCGATGAACCCGGCCCACCAGGGCGCGGACACGCCCATCAACTTCAACATCAAGATGAGCATCGTGGAGGAACTCTCCGAGTGCCTCCGGCGCATGGGCAAGCGGGTGAAGGTCAGCTATTTCTGACCCTCGCACAATACACACAGAAAGGATGATACAACTTGACGGAAAAGCGGTTCGACTTTTCGGTCGTGGATCAGATTCTCGAAAAGTACCCGAAGGACGAACTCTCCACCATCGCGATCCTGCAGGACGTGCAGGAGCACTACAACTATCTGCCCCGGGAGGCGTTTCCCCGCATCGCCCGCGCCATCGGCGTCAGCGAGGCCAGGCTCTACGGCGTGGCCACCTTCTATGAGAACTTCTCCCTGGAGCCCAAGGGCAAGTATGTGATCCGCTGCTGCGACGGCACGGCCTGCCATGTGCGCGGCTCCATACCGATCCTGGAGCGCCTGCGGTCGGAGCTGGGCCTGAGCGAGAGCAAGAAGACCACAGACGACCTGAACTTCACGGTGGAGACCGTCTCCTGCCTGGGCGCCTGCGGGCTGGCCCCGGTGATGACCGTGAACGGCGTGACCCACGGCGCCATGACGCCGGACAAGGCGGCGGCGCTTCTGAAGGAACTGAAG
>ONHI01000151.1 GCA_900317565.1 uncultured Eubacteriales bacterium | reverse complement strand
GCCCTTGGCGATGGCCGCGCCGGCGTAGGCCGCCAGGGCCACGGGCGGCGTGATGTCCGCCACGATGCCGTAGTAGAACACGAAGAAGTGGGCCGCGATGGCCGGCACGCCCATCTGGATCAGTATCGGCGCGCAGGTGGAGGCCATGATGCAGTAGGTGGCCGTGGTGGGCACGCCCATGCCCAGCACGATGCAGCAGATCATCGTCAGGAACAGGCCCAGCAGCATGCTGTTGCCGGACACGCCCACGATGGTGCTGATCAGCTTGTTGGCCAGGCCGGTGACGGTGATGCAGCCGCAGATGACGCCCGCGATGCCGCAGGCCACGGCCACGGTGATGCAGCCGCGTCCGCCCGCCTCCAGGGCGTCGAATATGGTCTTGCCGTTGAAGGCCTTGGGCACCTCGCCGCCGGCGGAGGCGCTGTCCTTGGCCGCCCGCTTGTAATAGCCGGTCAGGTTGTTGATGAAGCCCACCGCGATGGCCGCCACGATGGCCACCGCCGCGGAGAACTGCATCGTGCGGGTGTTGGAGCACACCAGGTAGATCAGCACGATCAGCGGCAGCAGCAGGTAGGTGTCCTTCAGCAGGCTCCTGAACCGGGGCAGCAGGCTCTTGTCGATGCCCTTCAGCCCCAGCTTCTTGGCCTCCAGGTGCACGGCGATGAATATGCCCAGGAAGTACAGCACCGCGGGCACGATGGCGCGCACGATGATGTTGGAATAGGGCACGGCCAGGTAGTCGGCCATCAGGAAGGCCGCCGCGCCCATGATGGGGGGCATGATCTGGCCGCCGGTGGAGGCTGCCGCCTCCACCGCGCCGGCGAATTCGGAGCGGTAGCCGGTCTTCTTCATCATCGGGATGGTGACCGAGCCGGTGGTGACGGTGTTGCCCACGGAGCTGCCGGAAACCATGCCGCACAGCGCCGAGGAGATGACGGCCACCTTCGCCGGGCCGCCGGCGAACCGGCCGGTCAAGCTGTTGGCCAAGTTGATGAAGAACGCGGACACGCCGGTCTTCTCCAGGAACGCGCCGAAGATGATGAACACCACGATGTACTTGCTGCACACGCTGACCGGCGTGCCCAGTATGCCGTTGTCGCCGTAGAACATCTCATAGGCGGTGCGCGACAGCGTCTTGCCGTTCAGGAAGGTGTAGCCGATGAAGAATATCGCCACGCACAGTATCGGCACGCCCACGCTGCGGCGGCACAGCTCGCCCAGCACCACGATGCCGATCACGGCCACCGCGGTGTACAGCGGGTTGGTCAGCAGCTCCTTCAGGCGCATGTTCAGTATGGTCCTGGCGTTGAAGGTGTAGAAGAAGAACGCGCACGCGCCCAGCACCATCAGCACGATGTCGTACCAGGGCATGCTGTTGGGCTTCACGTGGCCCTTCTTGGCCGGGTAGGTGAGGAAGCCCATCACGATCACCAGCCCCATGAAGGAGGTCATGCGCACCTGCTCCAGGAAGTTGGCGAACAGCGTGACATAGATGCAGAACAGCGAAAACGCGGCCAGTATGATGCCGACCACCAGCTTGGGCCTGCCCTCCCAGACGCGGGTGTTGGATTCGCGGTCAAATTTGCGCATGACCGCCTCGACGTCTGCGGCGCTGCCCGTGGAGGCGTCGAAATCCGGCATGTTCAGGTTCGGGTCCTGGGGTTTGTTGGCCATGGGATGGCCTCCTTCCGGGTGGTGTTTAGTATATCAGGGGCTGCGGCCTGGACCGCAGCCCCTGAAGATTTCATGCGTTCAAATCAGTCCGCCGTCTGGACCTCGATGCCCTTCTCGGCGAAGTACTTGGCGGCGCCGGGATGATAGGGCAGGCCGCAGGTGGAGGCGTACTCCAGATCCAGCTCAGCGCCCTTGGCATGGGCCTCGGTGATGGCGTCCTTGCCCTCGAAGATGGTGGAAACGATGGCATAGGCCTCGTCCTCGGTCACGTCCTCGTTGGCGATGATGGTGGCCTTGACGCCCACGGTGACGACGTCCTCGTCGATGCCCTCATAGGTGCCGCCGGGGATCAGGGTCTTGGAGTAGGCGCCGGAGATGCCCATCAGCTTCTCCACGTGCTCGTCGTCCAGGGACACCAGATAGGCGCCCTTGGTGGTGCACAGGTCGACCACGGCGGGGGTGGGCGCGCCGGCCACGACGAACGCGGCGTCGATCTTGCCATCCTTCAGGCTCTCGGCGGAATCGCCGAAGCTCTGATACTGGGGGGTGATGTCGTCCAGGGTCATGTCATAGGCCTCGAGGAAGTCCAGGGCGTTGAAGTACACGCCGGAGCCCTGGGAGCCGATGGACACGTTCTTGCCCTTCAGGTCGGCCACGGACTTGATGTCCGGGTTGCAGGTGATCAGCTGCACGGTCTCGTCGTACAGGGCGGCGATGGCGGTGAAGGTGTCGATGGGCGCGCCCTCATAGATGCGGATGCCGTTCAGGGCGTAGTTCGCCACGTCGTTCTGCACGAAGCCCAGCTGGGCGTCGCCGATGTCGAGCAGGTCGATGTTGGCGGCGGAGCCGTTGCCCGCGATGGCGGTGACGGCCACGTCGGAATTGTTGGTGATGTACTGGGCCAGCACGTTGCCGAAGGCATAGTAGGTGCCGGAGGTGCCGCCGGTGGTGAAGGTCAGCTCTGCCAGCGCCGCGGTGCAGGACAGGGCCAGGACCAGAGCGATCACGAGGGAAATAACTTTCTTCATTGCAGGTTCCTCCAATTTCCAGGCCGCTTTCGGCCGGTTGATGTCTGTATTATACAATAAATGCATCTGAAACGCAATAGAAAACTGCCAACCGGATTGTTAATAATTGCAATTTTCGGCTGGAATGCGACCTTGTTCAGGATTTTTGCATAAAAACGGAAAACGGGATGCTGATAATTTTCCGTGGTAAATGAATAATTATACAATGATCGCTAATAACGATGCATGCGGCAACAGAATCCCGCGCGCATGCCGGACGGCTTGATTTATTAACACGAAAGTTGTATGATATATAATGTACGACTATTGATGCGACGGAGGTTTGCGCCTTGAATTACGACCAGAGCAGGATACGCAATTTCTGCATCATCGCCCACATCGACCACGGCAAGTCCACGCTGGCGGACCGCATACTGGAGAAGACCGGCGTGATGAAGCTGCGGGACATGACCGACCAGGTCCTGGACAGCATGGAGCTGGAGCGGGAGCGGGGCATCACCATCAAATCCAAGGCGGTGCGCATGCCCTACACGGCGAAGGACGGCACGGAGTATGTGCTGAACCTCATCGACACCCCCGGCCACGTGGACTTCACCTATGAGGTCTCCCGGGCCCTGGCGGCCTGCGAGGGCGCGGTGCTGGTGGTGGACGCCAGCCAGGGCATCGAGGCCCAGACGCTGGCCAACGTCTACATGGCGCTGGAGCACGACCTGGAGATCCGGCCGGTGATCAACAAGATCGACCTGCCCTCCGCCCAGCCCGAGGTGGTCAAGCAGGAGATCGAGGACGAGATCGGCATCGACTGCGAGGGCTGCCCGCTGGTGTCCGCCAAGCAGGGCATCGGCATCGAGGACGTGCTGGAGGACATCGTGGCGAACGTGCCCGCGCCCTGCGACGACGCCGACGCGCCGCTGCAGGCGCTGATCTTCGATTCCTACTATGACAACTACCGCGGGGCCATCTCCTCGGTGCGGGTGAAGGCCGGCAGCGTGAAGGTGGGGGACCGCATCCGCATGATGGCGGGCAAGTGCGAGTTCGAGGTCACCGAGGTGGGCGCGTACCTGCCCCTGGGCTACAGCCCCCGGGAGAGCCTGTCCGCCGGCGAGGTGGGCTATATCGCCGCCTCCATCAAGGACATCGCCGACATCCACGTGGGCGACACCATCACCCTGGCGGGCAATCCGGCGAAGGAGCCGCTGCCCGGCTACAAGCCGGTGCTGCCCATGGTGTACTGCGGCATCTATCCCGCCGACGGCGCGGACTACGACAGCCTGCGGGACGCGCTGGAGAAGCTGCGGCTGAACGACGCGGCGCTGTCCTACGAGCCGGAGACCTCCGTGGCCCTGGGCTACGGCTTCCGCTGCGGCTTCCTGGGGCTTCTGCACATGGAGATCATACAGGAGCGCCTGGAGCGGGAATTCGACCTGGACCTGGTCACCACCGCGCCCAGCGTGGTCTACAAGGTGGTCAAGACCGACGGCGAGACCGTGTTCATCGACAACCCCACCAACCTGCCCCCGGTGCAGGAGATCGACTGGATGGAGGAGCCCATGGTGGACGCCCAGGTGATCACGCCCCAGGAATACGTGGGCGCGATCATGGAGCTGTGCCAGGACAAGCGGGGCACCTTCAAGGACATGAATTACATCGAGGGCGGGCGCGTGCTGCTGAAGTACGACCTGCCGCTGAACGAGGTCATCTACGATTTCTTCGACCAGCTGAAGAGCCGCACCCGGGGCTACGCCTCCTTCGACTACGAGCTGAAGGGCTATGAGCGCAGCGATCTGGTGAAGCTGGATATACTGCTGAACGGCGAGCAGTGCGACGCGCTGTCCATCATCGTGCACAAGGACCGGGCCTATCCCCGGGGCCGCAGCATCGCCGAGAAGCTCAAGGACGCCATACCGAGGCAGCTGTTCGAGATCCCGATCCAGGCGGCCATCGGCGGCAAGGTCATCGCCCGGGAGACCGTCAAGGCCCTGCGCAAGGACGTGCTGGCCAAGTGCTACGGCGGCGACATCAGCCGCAAGAAGAAGCTGCTGGAGAAGCAGAAGGAGGGCAAGAAGCGCATGCGCCAGGTGGGCAGCGTGGCCGTGCCTTCCGAGGCGTTCATGGCGGTGCTCAAGATGGATTGACACGAAATTGGGAATTGGGAATGAGGAATGGCGGAAGAAATCCTGGCGGATTTCATTTTACTGGAAAGGGCGATGCCGCGCCGACATGGAGTCGCATACCATCAATCAAAACAAATCCCGTAGGGATTTGGACCATAATTCCTCATTCCTCATTCCTCATTTCCCATTATCCCTCTACGTCCACATCCCCTTCTGCGCCTCAAAGTGCGCCTACTGCGATTTTGCCTCCTTCCCGGACCGGGAGGAGGATTGGAAGGGATATTTCGAGGCGCTGTGGGGGGAGTTCGACGGCTGGCGCGAGGCGCTGGCGGGCCATGAGGTCGCCACGGTGTTCTTCGGCGGCGGCACGCCCACGCTGGTGGACGCGGAATATATAGAAGAAACGCTGGCCCGGTGCCGGGCGGCCGTGCCGTTTGCGGACGGCGCGGAGATCACCCTGGAGGGCAATCCGGGCACGTTGACGCCCGAAAAGCTGGCGGCCTACGGGCGGGCGGGCGTGAACCGGCTGAGCCTGGGCGCCCAGAGCTTTGACGACGGGCTGCTGAAATCGCTGGGCCGCATCCACACCGCCGCGCAGATCGGCGAGGCCGTGGCCATGGCCCGGGCGGCGGGCTTCGGAAACATCAACCTGGACCTGATGTACGCCCTGCCGGGGCAGACGGAGGGCCAGTGGCGCGACACATTGGAGCGCGCCGCGGCGCTGGGGGTGGAGCACGTCTCCGCCTACAGCCTGATCGTGGAGGAGGGCACGCCCATGGCGGCGCGGGTCGCCTCCGGGCAGGCGACGCTGCCGGAGGACGACGCGGTGAACGCCATGCAGCGCCGGGCCATCGATATCCTCGCGGAGGCGGGCTACGGGCGCTACGAGATTTCTAATTTTGCCAAACCCGGCTTCGAGTGCCGCCACAACCTGGTCTACTGGAACCGGGGGGAATACCTGGGGCTGGGCTGCGCGGCCCACTCGCTGCTGAACGGCAGGCGCTTTTCAAACCCGGCGTCGCTGGACGCATACCTGTCGGGCGTGCGGCGCGTGGGGGAGGAGCGGCTGACCCGCGCGGACGCCATGGAGGAGACGCTGATGCTTTCCACCCGCACGGTCCGGGGGCTGGACCTCGCGGCGTGGCGACGGGATTTCGGGCGCGAATTTTCCCTGGGCCGGGAGACCGTGCTGGCGCGGCTGCGGCGCGGGGGACTGATCGATATGACGGACGGCTTTCTCCGGCTGACCACGCGGGGCATGGAGCTC
>ONHI01000212.1 GCA_900317565.1 uncultured Eubacteriales bacterium | reverse complement strand
TTGCTTTCATTCCCCGGTATATCACATTCCCGCGAAAAGACGACCGATCCTGCACGGGCGCGACAAAAGCTCATAGCGCATACACGCTATGAGCTTTGCTTTCATTTAGGATCGGCGGCCGATTACAGGGCGCGCTCAACCTTCTTGCTGCGCAGGCAGCGGGTGCACACGGACATGCGCTGCGGAACGCCATTGACCAGCACGCGAACCTTCTGCGTGTTCGGAGCCCAGGTGCGGCGCGTCTTGCGGTTGGAATGGCTCACGTTGTTGCCGTACATCACGCCCTTGCCGCAGACCTCACAAAACTTTCCCATACTCTATTACACCTCCTTCAAGGATATGTCCACATCAAAACAGCCAAATTATATCATTTCTTGCCCCAAAACGCAAGGGCTGGGCATGTAAAAGTTCTGATATCGGGAAAATTAACCGGTGATTTGTAAAAAAACATTCAATTCAGCGGGGCAGGGCGGGGGATTGGCTTGCATATTTGACAAAAAAAAGGTATACTGTTAGAAGGAGCATTGTCATGTGCGCTTCCGCGCTCCGGCTGGAACGGGCGCGAGTCCCCATGCAAAGGGAGGTATATTCATGGATTGCAAGTACAACACCGAGCTGGGCGTCGTCACCGTGAACGACGATGTGATCGTGCGCGTAGCGGGTTACGCGGCGCTGGACTGCTACGGCATCGTGGGCATGGCCTCCAAGCGGGGCACCGACGGCCTGGTGCAGATGATGGGCCGGGAGAACCTCGGCCGGGGCATCAAGGTGCGTTCCTCCGGCGACAAGGTGGACATCGATCTGTTCATCATCGTGGAATACGGCATCTCGATCAGCGCAGTGGCCGCGGCCATCATCGAGACCGTGAAATACAAGGTGGAGCATCTCACCGGCGTGCCCGTGGGCCGTGTGAATGTCCTTGTCGAGGACATCCGCGTCTGACCGCGCCGCTTTTGGAGGTTTTATATATGGCAGGTAAGAGAATAGACGGCATGCTGCTCAAGGAGATGTTTGCCTCCGGAGCGGCGCTGCTGGTGAACAATCGGGACAGCGTGGACGCGCTGAACGTGTTCCCCGTGCCGATGTCCCAGACCATTACATCCGCGATCAAGGAGATCAACGCTAAGCCCTATTCCAGCGTGGCGGACGTGGCCGGGGCCGCGGCCCGCGGCGCGCTGAAGGGCGCGCGGGGCAACTCCGGCGTTATCCTGAGCCAGATCCTGCGCGGCTTTTCCAAGGCCCTGGCGGGGCATGAGGACATCGACGGCCTGCTGCTGGCGAGTGCCCTGCGCTCCGGTGCGAACACCGCCTACAAGGCCGTGATGAAGCCCAAGGAGGGCACGATCCTCACCGTCATCCGCGTCATCGCCGAGGAGGCCGAGGAGGCCCGGGACAAGCAGCACGACGTGGTGGAGCTGTTCAAGCTGGTGCTGGCCGTGGGCGACGCGATCCTGAAGCGCACCCCGGAGATGCTGCCGGTGCTGAAGCAGGCCGGCGTGGTGGACAGCGGCGGCATGGGATTGATGGTGATCCTCCGCGGCATGTATTCCGCCCTGACCGGCGAGCCGGTGGACGCCATCGCCGAAGAGAAGCCCGACGGCGTGCCGATGCCCGGCGAGTTCGTGGACGACCACAACGCCATCGACGAGATCAAGTTCGGCTACTGCACCGAGTTCATCGTCAGCCACCCCCGCGAGGACATGACCAATGCCGACGTGGCGCGCCTGCGCCGCCGCCTGGAGCGCATGGGCGACTGCGTGCTGGTCATTTCCGACATGAACGTGGTGAAGGTGCACGTGCACACCAACGAGCCCGGCAAGGCCCTGCAGTACGCGCTGGAGCTGGGCGAGCTGGATTCCATCAAGATCGACAACATGATGGAGGAGCGCCGGGAGCGGGAGGCCAAGCAGGCGGCGGAGGCCGCGGCGAAGGCCGCCGAGCAGAAGGACTACGGCATCGTGGCCGTGGCCCTGGGCGAGGGCCTGACGGAGATCTTCCGCAACCTGAACGTGGACCAGATCGTGGACGGGGGCCAGACCATGAACCCCAGCATCCAGGACCTGGCCAGGGCCTGTGACGCCACCAACGCCCGGAACGTCATCATCCTGCCCAACAATACCAACATCATCCTCGCGGCCCAGCAGGCTAGGGCGCTGACCGACCGGCACGTGATCGTGCTGCCCACGAAGTCGGTGCCCATGGGCATCTCCGCGGCCCTGGCCTTTGACCCGACGGTCTCCGCCGAGGAGAACGAGGCCGCCATGACCGAGGCCGCCGAGACCGTGCACACCGCGTCCATCACCTACGCCGTGCGCGACACCAACTACGACGGCCAGGAGATCCACGAGGGCGACATCATGGGCATGATCGACAACAAGCTGAGCGTGCTCGGCAGCGACATCGCCCAGGTCTGCAAGGACGTGACCGAGAAGATGGTGAACGAGGATTCCACCCTCATCACCGTGTACTACGGCCAGGATATCACCGAGGCCGACGCCCAGGCCCTTCGGGACGCGCTGGCGGAGCAGTACACCGACTGCGACGTGGAGCTGCAGCTGGGCGGCCAGCCGCTGTACTACTACCTGATCGCGGTGGAATGACGCGCGATTGCGCAAATGGAAAACATACCACGAAAAATGGAGAATGATAAGCCGCTCGACAGCCGCTGTTCATTCTCCATCTTCAATTCTGCGACCCGGAAAACGGGCTTCAATCATGATACAGTGTTGAACGGAGGTCATCCTATGTACGAGGGAATCATTCGCTGGGCCATCGTCGGCACCGGCTACATCGCCAACCGCTTCGCCCAGGGCCTGGGCGAGGTGCACGACGCCATGCTCGCCGCGGTGGTGAGCCGGGATGAGGCGCGGGGACGGGAGTTTGCCGAGAAGTATGACGGCGAGGCCGTCTACACCGATCTTGGGACCATGCTCACCGAGATCCGGCCCGACGCACTCTACATCGCCACCCCCAACGACTGCCACTACGCCGCCATCGTCGCGGCCC
Source organism: uncultured Eubacteriales bacterium (assembly GCA_900317565.1). Classification (GTDB taxonomy): domain Bacteria; phylum Bacillota; class Clostridia; order Christensenellales; family Aristaeellaceae; genus UBA2862. The sequence continues at coordinate 840 of ONHI01000212.1, read as the reverse complement.
TGAACGCCGGGGTGAACGTGCTCAGCGAGAAGCCCATGGTGGACAACCGCCGCCAGCTGGACGAGGTCATGGCCCTGGCGAAGGAAAAGGGCCTTTTCCTGATGGAGGGCATGTGGACCCGGTGCTTCCCGGCAGTGCGCCAGGCCCGCGACTGGATCGCCAGCGGCCGCATCGGCCGCCCCGTGACGGTTCGCGCCTTCTTCGAGATGCATGCCGATCCCAACAACTGGCAGTGGTGGAAGGCGGGCATCCGGCACGCCGGCGGCGCGCTGCGGGACGTGGGCATCTATTCCATCGCCATGGCGGACATGGTGTTCCCCCGGATGCCGGAGAAGATGTTCACCGCCATGGATTCCAACGGCGAGGTGGACAAGGCCTTCCACATGCTGCTGGACTACGGCGAGGGCCGGCACGCCTTCCTGGGCGGGGCCTTCAACCAGGACGCGGACACCACCGTGGAGATCTCCGGCGAGGCGGGGCGCATCCGCATCGGGCCCCAGTTCTGGGACCCCACCACCGCCACCCTGATCCTGAACGACGGCACCGTGGGCAGCTTTGAGTCCCCCTATCCGGCCACCGGCTTCCAGTTTGAGATCCGCACCGTGCAGGACTGCCTGCGCAAGGGCCTCATCGAGTGCCCGGACTACCCCTGGGCCGACATGGGCCGCGTCACCGACATCATCGAGGCCGCCCGCAGGGAGCAGGGGATCGTGTATCCGGCGGATGGGGAGCAGGGAGCAGGGAGTAGGCAATAGGGAATAGGCAATAGGCAATAGGAATAGCTGCTGCCGCACGGAATCTGTAGGGGCGCCGTTGCGGCGCCCGCCCAGACCCGGAAAC
>ONHI01000192.1 GCA_900317565.1 uncultured Eubacteriales bacterium | reverse complement strand
GGTGGCGATGGCGGCGTGGTCGGTGCCCGGCACCCACAGCGTCGGGTCGCCCTTCATGCGGTGATAGCGGATCAGCACGTCCTGGGGCATTTCGTCCAGGGCGTGGCCGATGTGCAGCTGGCCGGTGATGTTCGGCGGCGGCATGACGATCACGAAGGGCTTTTTACTCTCGTCCTTCACGGGCTTGAACGCGCCGGAGCTCTCCCACATTTCGTAGATGCGGCTTTCAACCTGGTTGGGCTGAAACACCTTTTCCATGGTAAATTCCTTCTTGGCTTCCATGACAATATCCCCCTTGTATTATAGACAGATCACCAGGATCGCGCCGACGCCGCAGACGAGCGTGGCCGCGAGTTTGATCAGGCCGTTCTTCCGGGCCGCGAGGCTCGCGATGAGCCCGGCGGCCATCAGGACGAGGCCTGCGATGTTGACGGGTCCGAGGGCCACGGGTTGCAGCGTGCCCTTCTGGATCGCGTTCACCAGGAAGTACGCGCCCACAGCCACGACGATCACCGGCAGAATCCAGCCGCCGTACCGTCTGTTCTCTCCCGACATGATATCACCCCTTTTACGGATAAAAACGCGGAGCCCACGCCACAAAGGGCGGATTGCTCCGCGGTACCACCTTATTCATTGAAACATATCCGTTTCAACCTCTTCGCGCTTTAAGGGGCGCGCCCCGCCAGGTTACTCCGTTCCCCCGGCCGCCTCCGAAGCGACCTTCATCCTTCTGCGTTCCGAGCGGCCTTCCAGCCAGCGAGCCGCTCTCTCTTGGGCGCACGAGGGATTACTCCTCTTCGTCATCGACACTTGGATTATAGCACTTTATCCCGCCAACGTCAATTTGATTCCGGCCTGTTTACCGAAGTTTAAAACCCGTCGAACTGGTTGCGCGGGTCGTTGCTCCTGCGGGTCTTGCCGTCATCCTCCAGGAACTCGATGTCCAGCCGCTGGAAGGGCACGTCCTCCATGAAGTGCTCCGGCAGAAACTGGGTGCGGCGGAATTCCTCGAACTCCCGGTAGTGCTTGTTCAGCCACAGCGGGCGCGGGATGTCGAATTCGTGGCAGAGCTCCGTCAGCGCGTCCTCCACGCCCTCAAAGGCGCAGGGAACCGTGGCCTGCTTCTCGATGCGATGCTTTTTGATGATCTTCGCCCATAGTCTCGGCATGGGGCTTCCTCCGTTTATCGTTCTTGGGGCGTCTGTCCTATTTCCTGCGGTCACGCTGGGCCTTGCGCTCCACGGCCAGCGCGTATGCCCTGCGCTCCGCCTCGGTTTCTGGCTCAAAGGGCGGGACCGGGATGGGGCGGTTCTTCTCGTCGATGGCGACGAACACCAGGTACGCCCGGTTGACCGGCGTGCGCCTGCCGTCCAGCGTCTCGACGTAGCTGTCCACCCGCACCTCCAGGGAGGTGCGCCCGGTCCAGGTCACGACCGCCTCCTGAACCACCGTGTCGTTGAGGTAGGCCGGGTTCAGGAAGTTCAGGTTGTCCACGCAGACGGTGGTGACGGCGTTCTGCGCGTACCGGCGCGCGGCCACCCCCCCGATGACGTCGATCCAGGCCATCAGCTGGCCGCCAAACAGCCTGGGAATCTTGTAGCCGTTGCAGTGCTGGGGCAGCACGATCTGTACCCCTGTGGTCACTTCATGCATGGTTCATCCTGCCTTCTGTATGCTTGATGCTAAGATTCTACCAAAAAAGGCTTCAGAGCGCAAGTGATTTCCGCAATCAATCCGGATTTGCGGTCAGTTGCTCAAAATCCGCCGGCATTCCGTCCCGCGTGAGCTCAAAGTGCAGGTGCGCGCCCAGTTCCGCCTCGCAGGGCACGGACGGGCCGACGGCGCTGATCACGTCCCCGGCGGCGACGCTCTGTCCGATCTGCACCAGCTTCAGCGTGTTGAGGCCCCGGTAGGTGGAGCGCCAGCCGTCCCCGTGGTCAACGACGATCACGTTCCCCCACAGCCGGTCGCTGTAGGCGTCGGCCACCACGCCCTCCCGGCAGGCATAGACGGCCTCGCCGGGGCTTCCCGCGATGTCCAGGGCCGGGTGGGTCTGCCACTGCATCAGTGTGCCGGACCACACCGGCGCGTCCGGGGCGTACTCCCCCACCACCTCGCCCGCCAGCGGCCAGGCCCATCGGATCGGCTCCGGCGTGGGTTCGGGCGCAGCCGTGGACAGTGGCGCCTGGACGGAGACGGCCTTGTGCATTGCATCCTGCTCCTCGTGGACGCGCTTCGTGCGGTAGCCGTGGGAGGCCAGGGCCAGCGCGCCCAGCAGCAGCGCCAGCGCGCCATAGTAGGCGATCTCCTTCCCGTGTTCCTTCGCCAGTTTCCTGATCTTTTCCAGCATATGAAAACCCCCTTTACCGCCAGTATCGACGGGAAAGGGGGTTTTATTCAGGGTCGATCAATCGTAGTCGTCGTATTCGTCGTAATCGTCATCGTCGTCCCGCTTGCGCCTGCGGGCGTCCCGACGCTTCTGGGCGCTCTTGCGGCGCATGTACTCCAGCCGCCGCGCCTCGTAGATGCGCTTGCGGCGCCGCTCCTTGCGCTTGCCCCGCACCACGGCGGCCACCAGCAGCAGCACGATCAGCAGGATCAGCACCGCCGCCAACAGCACCACCAGCGGGTTCTCGAAGTAGGTCAGCCACGGGAAGAAGTCCGTCAGCTCCCGCCTGGGCGGCTGCTCGGCGATGGAGCGCTCGGCCACCAGCAGCGCCGTGATCTCCCTGCCGGACTGGTCCATATAGCGCAGCCGTCCGATGATCTCGCCCTCGGAAATGGGCGCGGCCATGTCGCTGGTTACGGTCATCTCGCAGCGGGAAACGAAATCGTTCACCGCCTCTGCCATGGCCTGCTCGTTGTCGTTCTCCACCATGCGCTTGTAGTCCGGGTCGCTGATCTGGGCGATCTTGAGGCCCAGCATGCCATGCTGCGGGTCGCTGTCGATGGCGTTGGACACGCGCAGGGTGGCGATCTGCGGGCTGGCCAGGGTGAACATCTGCTCCATGGTGTAGCCGGTGTAGCAGGTGTAGCCGTAGTTGAACATGCGGATGGTGTCGATCCACTTCTCCTGGTTGGCCACGCCGCCCAGGTCCACCGTCACCAGCCGCACGCCGTCCCGCTCCGCCGCGCCGACAAAGCACTGGCCCGCGGCGCTGTGGAAGCCCGTCTTGACGCCGATGCAATCCGGATAATAATAGGTGTTGTCCTTTTTCAGGAGGGAGTTGGTGTTGACGACCCGCACCTCCTGGGGGGTGTTGTTGCGGGTGATGGTCATGATGTAACTTGGAGAGGAAACGATCTGGCGGAAG
>ONHI01000004.1 GCA_900317565.1 uncultured Eubacteriales bacterium | reverse complement strand
TCTCTGTATCGTTTTCAAGGTTCGCTGTTGTCGTCCGCTGGGGTGTTTTTCGTACCCCGCTCGCGACAGCTTGATTAGTATATCAAAGCGGGCCCGCAAAGTCAATGATCAATTGTGTTAATTACATCGATATAACTGTCATCACCCGATTTTGGTCAAAATCCGCGCAGCACTGGCTGGATCTGCCGCCCCTCCAGCGCACATTTGAGCGTCTCCGGCAGCATTTCGAACCGCGCCACCAGCGAATTGGGCTTGCCCGCGGGATCGTCCTGGGCAAAGGGCACGAAGTAGACGTTCCGCATGGCCATCAGCTGTCCCAGGTTCCGGGCGTTCTGGGCCAGCGCGTCGTTGCTGGACACCGCGATCACCAGCGGCCTGCCGTTGCGCAGGTGGGACTTCGCCGCCACCGTGACCGGCGTATCGGCGATGCCGTTGGCCAGCTTTGCCAGCGTGTTGCCGGTGCACGGCGCGATCGCCAGTGCGTCCAGCAGCTTCCTCGGCCCGATGGGCTCCACCTCGTTCAGCGCCGTCAGCGGCCTCCTGCCGGTGATCTCCCTGAACAGCGCCACCGCCTCGGCGGCGGGATAGAAGCGGGTGTCCACCGTCGCGGCGTTGAAGGACATGATCGGCGTCAGCTCCGCGCCGGCGTCCCTCAATGCCCGCCACGCCTCGAACACGGCCTTGAAGGTGCAAAAGGAGCCCGTCATCGCGCAGCCTATGCGCGCATCCCTGAGGTCCGCCATGTCAATCCTCCCCCTCGTCATGCCTGTCGATGGCCTCCAGCAGCGCCAGCGCCGCGCTCTCCGGGCAATAGCGCCCGGGGAGCCCCGGCTCCCGCCACGCCCGCAGCCCGAGGCTCCATGCCGCGGCCAGGTCGACGCCGTAGGGCGGGCTGGCCAGGTCGACGATCATGGCGTCCCGGTCCGCGCGCCGCAGCGCGTCGCCGTCCAGCACCATCCCCGGCGCAGTGTTGAACACCAGCCCGCGTCCCGGCAACGCCCCGGCGATATGCGCCGTATCGACCGCCTCCGCGCCGCGCTCCACCGCGCGATGCCGGCCCGCCTCCGACCGCGAGGCCACCGTGACCCCGGCGCACAGCGGCACCAGCAGCTCGGTCAGGCTCCGCCCGATGCGTCCCCAGCCGATCACCAGGCAGCGCAGGTCCCGCAGCGCACGATCCGACGCCCGCATCGCCGCCGAAACGGCCCCTTCGGCGGTCAGGGCCGCGTTGCGTTGCAGCAGCGCCTCGTCCGCCCACAGGTCCGCGATGTTATTCCCGACATTTCCGGGATGTCCCGGCCCGCACAGGTACAGCCGGGCGTTCCCCTTCGCCGCGAGCAGCGCCTCGCCGGTCACTTCGCCCCTGGGCGGCCAGTTGGAGACGATCCGCTTCACCCTCCCCAGCGCTTCCTCCCCGACGGCCCGCACCCCGGGCGCCGCGTCCCTGCCCAGCACGCCCACCTGCGCGCCGCGCCGGGCCAGCAGCCGCGCCAGCCGCGCGAAGCGCCCGTCACCGCCTATGATGAGATAATCCATACGCACTCCCCCTTCCGGACACATCCCATGCTATGCCCGCGCCCGGGATCCGGTGCGGCATGAAAAACCGGCGACATTTCAAATTGAAGCGCCGCCGGACATGGCCTATAATGATATCAGATCGGGCCGATCAGGCCGGGACAACAGGAGGAGAGACCCATGAAGGAGAGCTACAATCTCAACGAGCTGGCGATGATGACCAGCCTGACCACGCGCACGCTGCGCAACTACCTGCGCCTGGGCGCGCTGAACGGCGAGAAGCAGGACGGCGCCTGGACGTTCACCCCAGAGGACGTGGACGCCTTTCTGTCCAACCCCGCCGTGCGCAAGAGCATCGAGACCCGCCGCAGCGCGCTGGTGTTCGACTTCCTCGCCGACGACTACAAGCGCGCCAACCGGGCCTGCGTGATACTGGACTGCCCCGTGGACGCCGAGGAATCGGTGCAGCTCTCCCGGTTCTTCTGCGAGAGCGCCTGCGAGGCGTCGGACATCGAGCTGCGCATCGGCCGAAACCGCGGCATCACCCGGGTGATACTCTCCGGAGGCGAGGACCAGGTGATGGACATGCTCAACAAATACTACAACCGCTAGACCGCCATGGCCGAGCGCACCGGCAGGCGCAGCGTGAACGTGCTGCCCCTGCCGGGAACGGAGCGCGCGGAGAGCTCCCCGCCCAGCCGCCGCGCCAGCTCCCGGGCGATGGGCAGGCCGTAGCCGTGGCCGCCGTCGGTCTCGCCCCTGAGGAACACGTAGGGCAGGCGCTCCGGCGGTATGCCCGCGCCGCTGTCGGCCACGCTGACCTCGGCAAAGTCGCCCATCGCCCGCCAGCTCACCCGCACGCTGCCGCCCTCGGGGGTGAAGCGCAGCGCATTGGAGATCAGGTTCAGCAGGATCCGGGACAGCATATCCTCGTCCAGCGCCATGCCCAGCGCGGCCACGTTGCCGGAGCAGCGCAGCGACACGCCCCGCTGGCGGGCATAGGGGCGGCAGCGCAGGCACAGCCCACGCACGCAGGCGACGAGATCGCCGTTGACGAGCCGGGGCTGCTCCATCCGCGCGACACCGACAGAAGCGTCCATAGCACCGTCCAGCATCCGGCGCAGCTGCTCCGCGGACTCCAGCAGCATGTCCACATAGGCCCGGGCGTCCGCGGAGCCGTCCTCCAGGGACAGCGCGATCATCTGCGTGCTGGAGCAGATCAATTGCAATGGCATGCGCAGGTCGTGGGCCAATTCGACATCCGAGCTCAACATAAAACATCACCCTTCCGCGTATACATGGCACTATATATGCGAAAGGGTGAAAAATATGTCCGGTTAAAGGGAAATTATCCCAGGCTCTTCAGCGCCAGGAAGATCAATTCGTCGGATTTCTCCGTCTGGCCTGCGAACCGGGAGACGGCCCTGGCCGCCTCGGAAGCGCTGTAACCCAGGGCCACCAGCGCCGCCACGGCCTCGGCCTCGGGGCCCGCGGAGGTCGGCTTCGGGGAGATGCCCACGCCGCTGCCGGTCAGCTGGCTGTCCTCCACCTTGTCCTTCAGCTCCAGCACCAGTCGCTGGGCGGTCTTTTTGCCGATGCCGGGCACCCGGGTCAGCGCGTTGGCGTCCCCGGCCACCAGCGCCAGGGACAGGTCCCGCACGCTCATGGAGGACAGGATCTGCAGCGCGGTGCGGCTGCCCACGCCGTTGACGCCCTTCAGGCGCTCGTACATGGACTTCTCCTCCCGGCTGTAGAAGCCGAACAGCTCCATGGCGTCCTCGCGCACGTTCAGCACGCTGTAGAGCTTCATCCGCTCGCCCACGGCGGGCGCGGCGGAAAGGGTCGCGCCGCTGACGAACAGCAGGTAGCCCACCCCGTTTACGTCCAGCACGATGGAATCCGCGTTCTTCTCGGCGACGATGCCGTCAAAATGTGCAAACATTCCGTATACTCCGATATCTCACTGTATTTTGAACATCTTCTTCATGTTCATGGAATTGGCGTGGGTCAGCGCCACGGCCAGTGCGTCCGCCGCGTCGTCCGGGCGGGCGATGCCCTTCATGTTCAGCAGCATCTTCACCATCTGCTGCACCTGGTGCTTGTCCGCGCCGCCGTAGCCCGTCACCGCCTGCTTGATCTGCATGGGGGTGTATTCATAGAGGTTGTCGGTGCGCTGCACCACGGCCACCAGCGCCACGCCCCGCGCCGCGCTGACCGCCATGCCGGTGGTGATGTTCTTGGAGAAGAACAGCTCCTCGAAGGCCACGTCGTCGGGCTGATAGATGTCCATCAGCTGGTTCATGCCCTGGAAGATGGCCCGCAGCCGCTGGGGCATGGGCTGTCCGGCGGGCGTGGTCAGCGTGCCGAACTGTATCAGCCTGCGCTTGTCGTTGTTCACTTCGATCACCCCGTAGCCCAGCGTGGCCAGGCCGGGGTCGATACCCAATATGATCATTCGGTTCCCGCGTCTCCTACTTCACCGTGACCTTGATGGTGACGGTGTCCTTCGTCTTCTTATTGGTGAGCTTCACCTTGGCGGTGCCCTTGTCCAGGGCCTTGATCCGCAGCGTGATGGTCTTGCCCTTCCAACCGCCGGTGAAGGCGCAGCTGACCACATCGGCGCGGTCCCAGGCGACGGCGACCTCGTCGTAGCCCTCCAGGGTCACCTTGACGTCCTTCTTCTTGCCCGCCTTGAGGCTGACCTTGGTCGCACTTGCGACGATGCCGTTCTTCACGATGACGAAGCAACTGTACCTCTTGCCGTTCAGCGTGGCGGTGATCTTGGCCTTGCCCGCCTTCTTCGCGGCGACGACGCCCTTCTTGCTGACCGTGGCGACCTTCTTGGAAGAGCTGCTCCACTTGACCTTGCCGTCGGCGTTCTTCAGCTTCAGCTGTAAGGTCTCACCCACGCACAGCGTGACCGTACTCTTGTTCAGCTTGACCTTGCTCTCCGCCCGGGCGGTGGTCTCGATCCCCAGATTCACGGGCAGCAGCGCCGGAACCGCCAGGCACAGCGCCAGGCACAGGCACAGCGCGACAAACAGCTTGGATGTAAGCTTCATATCTGCATCCCCCTTGTACACATTCTTTTCCTGCTATCATTTTATCCCATGTCGCGCTCAAAGTCAATCGGTCAACCATACAATGAAACAATCTCGCAGGTCACTAGCAGAGTATAAAACTAGAGCGACAATAAGCCATCCTCCCAAACGACGCCTCATTTTATGAAAGGGCATCAACATCGCTTTGTTGGCAGATGGGATCGTTTATCGCACAGCTGCGATTAACGTTTTGGAAGGATAGCTTATCGTCGTCTTTAGCGACTTCTACTTTTTTCGTCTACACCGAAGAATATGTCTTTCCTAATTCCGCCTTAACTCATTATCAGTCAGTATAAGCGTAGGCAACATTGCTAACCAATGATGAGATATCACTTGTGGGCGTGTTTATGACAATCATTTTTCCTGGATTGCCGGTTTGCAGATAAGCATATGAATACTCTCCACTCGACGTCGGTCCGCTAGTAATCAGAATCCAGCCATAGTCTCCCAGTTTCTCGTTAGCTACGCCAAAGCTCATACCCGGATAAACGCCGAAGATCTTATATCCTTTGGTATTTCTTCTTATTCCGACGTATTTTATGTTTTTATTGCTGTATGTCGCAAAACCGACGCAGTTATCCATATAATACCCGTTATTATATGTCAGCGTTTGTCCCAGTTTGTTATTCGCAACATATATATTCTCACCGAGGAGACCGCTGATCTCTCCAGGCACATTGTCGGCAGGTCTTGCCAATGCCGTAACCACAACCAATATAGATACGGAATACGTTTCAGTCTTATCACAGATAGTCACATTTGTATTGCCAACCTTCTTACCGGTTATGAATAACTCACAGGTATCTCTGTCTATCCAATCTCCCCACTTTAAGCTGACGACACTCGTATCTCCATTTATATACTTTATAGTACTGTCGAGCAGCCATTTGACCTTAACCGAAATCGTCTCTCCTTTGTTGACGACTACAGCATTCTGATCCACAGTCAGCGGATCAGGAATAGGAGTGGGTTCGGGCGTCGGCTCAACAGTTGGCGCAGGTGTCTCCAGGTGTTCTTTCACGGTCACCTTAGCCTTGATGGTATCCTTCGTCAGCTTGTTTTTGAATGTTATCGTCGCTTCACCGGGCTTCAAAGCAGTAATATCCAGAATATCATGGTCTGTGTCGTACCATTTGCACTTTATCACTTTCTTATCGCTGATGCTATACGTTACGCCTTTACCCATCTTTTTCAGATGAAGTTTTAGCAATATCTCGGTCTTGTCTCCAGGCTTCAGACTTATGCTCTTATCCGTACTTTCCAGCAGTTCAAAGGCAGGCTTTACCGTCAGCTTGCAGGTATACTTCTTGTTGCCGACCTTTGCGGTAATGGTGGCCTTACCCTTTTTCTTGGCGGTGACTTTTCCATTCTTATCTACCGTTGCGATCTTCTTGGAAGAACTGGACCACTTGACCTTTTCGTTCGTTCCCTTCAACTTCAATTGCAAAGTTGCCCCATTGTATATTGTCGCCTTTGTCTTGTTCAGCTTCACCTTAGTCCCGGACGTTGCTGTCGCAGCCTGAGCCGTTGTAAGGCTATCCATGCCTGCCGGCAGTAATATCTGTGCTGTGAGGCAGATCATCAATGCCATGCATAAAACGACCCAAATCTTCCTGGTTCTCTTCATTGTCATATACCCCCTTCTCTTTTTCAAACCTATAATACCATGTTTACAAGCAGATGTCAACTATTTCAGGTTTTTTTCCACTTATAATATACTCATTTTGCATATGATTTGATGTAGCGGAGGATAAAATGGTCTATTCTGATGTGTGCCGGAAAATAAGGGAATTGAGGGTTCAGCGGGGATGGACGCAAGTTGAACTGGCGTCCATGCTTGGAGTATCCAAATCTGTCGTCAGCTCCTATGAAAACGCCGTACACCTGCCGCCCTATGATATTCTCATCAAGCTTTCCAACCTGTTCGGCGTTTCTTGTGATTATCTCCTGGGTACATCCAGCGGACAAGGCTTGTCCACAATGGGGCTGACCGAATGGCAGATCGAATCTCTGGAAAAGATTGCCAATGAATTAAGGCAGATGAACGTGAAAAACAAGCTGGCCAGGGACGAATAATGTTACAATTACATTGTATCTATTAACCACTGATCCATGTAACGCAATAGGCTTCAAGCAGCCAATGCATCTCTGGCATTCATCCTATCAACGCCATAGATTTCATCATAAAGCCAAACCATAACAGTGCTTGTCTGATTAAATACTGTCATCGCCTGTTATCGCTCGTCGTTCCCCTCGTAAAAGGCGGCTTGCCGGCACGAACCATTGAACGAGCCAGGCTGGCCGCGTGGTGGGCAGCCGGCGAAGTTCCTGGTTCTGAAGGCAAGCCGCCAGAAAAGCGCGTTCCCCGTTTTTCGTAAACGGGGGATGCTTCTCATACAGTGCTTTCGTCAGAAGATATCTTCCCGGGGATATGTTTTCCCGCGACAGCGGAACACCTTCCAAACCGGAAAGTCGGCGCGCGCCCACATCGCGGTCGCGCCACCTCATTCAAACGGTTTGTGCCGGTGTGCCGCCGTCGCGGGGGACGACCAGCAAGGAAGTACGAATTCGGAGGGCGTCGATCGGGGGGAACGACCTCTTCCGCCTCGCTGCGCTCGGCACCTTCCCCTGAAGGGGAAGGCAGGAAACGGTTGACAGTGTGCGGCGGATGATGATACTATATATTGAAGATAATTCCGCGGAATACTGCATTTTTATGAAGGAGCGCCTTATGGACGGTGAGATTTTGCAGCGCGCATACGCGCGCATCGGCGACAGGACGCCCTTGCTGACGGACTGCGGGCTGCTGTGCGGCGCGGCGTGCTGCCACACGGACGAGGACGGCCAGGGCGGCGTATACCTGTTTCCCGGGGAGAGGGCGCTGCTGAAGGAATGCGAATGGGCGCGGGTGCTGCCCGCGGGCTTCGCGCCGATGCTGATGTGCGACGGCGCCTGCGACCGGGTAAGGCGGCCCCTGGGCTGTCGCATCTTCCCGCTGACCCCCGCCCGGGGCCGGAATGGCAAGTGGAGCGTGCGCATGGACGTGCGCGCCCGGGCGATGTGCCCCCTGGCCGCCAGCGGCACCGGCGGGCTGGACCCAGATTTCGTCCGCGCCGTCCGGGACGCGCTGCGCATCGTCGCGGAGGACCCGGAGGGCGACGCCTTCCTCGAAAAGTGGTTCGCGCTGGAGGAGGAATACAGGAAGCCATTGTGGTGAATATAAATATTGAGAATTGCGAACGACGCGTTCCCCTACTCCCTACTCCCTAATCCCTAATCCCTACTCCCTAATCCCTAATCCCTAATTAAAATCTTGTTTTCCTATGGTAATTCACGGGGCGTTGTGCTATAATAGGCTTGTATAATCATTGTTTCCCTACAGGAGCGTGACCGATTTGAACCATCTTGAGGCGTTTTTGAACGCCATGCGGGCAGACGCGGCGCTGATCCACCGCCCGGAGAACCTGCGCTGGCTGGCGGGCTACACCGGCGAGGGCTGCCTGTTCATCACAAAGGACGCCCACGTGATCCTGACCGACTTCCGCTATGTGGAGCAGGCCAAGCGCCAGAGCCCGGACTGGGCGCTTTTGCAGGTGTCCGGCGAGCGCAACTATCCCGCGCTGATCGCGAATCTCGCGGCGGACCACGGCGCGAAGCGCGTGTACGTCGAAACCGATTACCTGACCTACGACGCCTGGAAGTCCCTGGACAAGGCGCTGGAGGGCGTGGAGCTCGTTCCCCTGGAGAGCATCCCGGAAAAGCTGCGGGAGGTCAAGGACGAGGCGGAGCTGAACTCCATCCGCAGGGCCGCGGCCATCGCCAGCGACGCCTTCATGAACATACTGCCCCGCATCCATGCGGGCATGACGGAAAAGCAGGTCCAGCGGATGCTGGAGTTCGAGATGCTGGAGCTGGGCAGCGAGGGCGTCGCCTTCGACACCATCGCCGCCGCGGGCATCAACGGGGCGCTGCCCCACGCGACGCCCTCCGACCACGTGATCGAAAACGGCGAGCTGTTGACGCTGGATTTCGGCGCGACGGTGGACGGCTATCGCTCGGACATGACCCGCACCGTGGGCTTCGGCAAGATCACGGGCGAGCTCAGGCAGATCTACGAGACCGTGCGCATGGCGCAGCAGCTGGGGCTGGACGCCCTGGCGGTGGGCAAGGCCTGCGGCGACGTGGACAAGGTCGCCCGGGACTACATCGAGGCCCGCTATCCCGGCGCGTTTGGCCACAGCCTGGGCCACGGCGTCGGCCTGTTCATACACGAGCAGCCCCGGGTTGGCTCCGGAAGCACGGCCGTGCTGGTGCCCGGCAACGTGGTGACGGTGGAGCCCGGCGTATATATTCCCGGTTTGGGCGGATGCCGGATTGAGGATACGGTGATTATGACTGCGGACGGCGTGATCAACACCATCGCCGCGCCGAAGCATCTGATCGAGCTGTAATCCCGCATTACAATATATTCTATTTGAGGAGGCACATTCCCCATGATCAACGCAAGCGATTTCAGAAACGGCGTAACCTTTGAAATGGACAACGGCGTTTGGACCATCGTGTCCTTCCTGCATGTGAAGCCCGGCAAGGGCGCGGCTTTCGTGCGGACCAAGCTGAAGAACGTCGTCACCGGCGCCGTCATCGAGCGTACCTTCAACCCCACTGAAAAGTTCCCCAAGGCCTATATCGAGACCAAGGAGATGCAGTACACCTATAACGACGGCGAGTTCTATCACTTCATGGACCTGGAGACCTACGACGACCTGATGCTGAACCACGACCAGGTCGAGGACGCCATGCCCTTCGTGAAGGAGAACACCAACGTGACCGTGCGCTTCTTCAAGGGCGCGCCCTTTAGCGTGCAGCCGCCGAACTTCGTGGAGCTGCAGGTGACCAACACCGAGCCCGGCTTCAAGGGCGATACCGCCGCGAACACCACCAAGCCCGCCACCTTCGAGACCGGCCTGGTGCTGCAGGTGCCGCTGTTCATCGAGACCGGCGAGGTGCTGAAGATCGACACCCGCGACGGCGGCGAATACCTGGGCCGCGCGTAAAAGAGCGCAGGGCATCCCAGCATATGCGCATAGGCCGATGGAAGCATGCCATCGGCCTATGAATGATTGCGCTGAAACGCAGTATACTATTTCCTTGAACGGGAGGTGCAGTGAATGGAAAATCTGGGCAAGAAGGTCGGCTACTTAAAGGGCCTGATGGAAGGCGCTTCCTGTGACACGGACAGCCCCAACGGCAAGCTGATGGCCGGTATCGTGGAGCTGCTGGGCGATCTGTCCGACCGCGTGGAGGCCATCGACGACCTCCTGGAGGACCTGAACGATTACGTGGAGAGCATCGACGAGGACCTGACCGAGCTGGAAGGCGAGCGGGACGGCGACATGGACGATTTCTTCGACGACGACGATGGGATCGACTTCGACGACGAGGACGACGACATGTTTGACGGCGGCGAGGACAAGCTGCACCTGCTGCGCCCCGCGGAGGACGACGAGGGCGAGGAGGAATCCCTGGCGGGCAACCTCTGCCCCAAGTGCAGCCGCATGTTCTTCACCTCGCTGAAGGACGCCGCCGGCGCGGAATACGTCTGCCCCCACTGCGGCGAGCGCATCCGCCCCATGCCCCTCACCCCGGACAACGCGCCCATCGCGAAGCCGGCGGAGGATTAAAAACGGCGGGCTTTGACAGACATCCCCCTCGCGTCATACCATCGGCGCGAGGGGGATGTTTCGTTATATTCCGTGCTGCCGCAATTCACTCCATGTCGTCGCCGCTTTTGCCGTCTGTCTTCTCCTCCATCTCCGGCAAGCTCGCCAATTCCTGCAATTTCTTCCGCAGGACATCCTTGTCCGGCAGCTGTAGCTGGTACTGGGCGACCATCATGGGCGACAGCGTGCGGCTCATGGCATACTCCACGACCTCATCGTCCTTTGACGCGCACAGCAGCAGACCCACGCTCGGATTCTCATCCGGCTTTCTGACCTGCCTGTCCAGCCCTTCCAGATAGAAGTCCATCTTCGATACATACTCCGGCTTGAACTTCCCGACCTTCAGTTCCATGGCCACGAGGCAGCGCAGGCTTCGATGGAAGAACAGCAGATCGATTCGGTAGTCCTCGCCGCCAACCTGTATGGGGTATTCCTCGCCGACAAAGGTGAAATCCCTGCCCAGCTCGAGGATGAAATCGCGCATTCCCCTGACCAGCGCCTTGCGGAAATCGCTCTCATGGAAGCTGTCCGGCAGGTCCAGGAACTCCACGACATAGGAGTCCAGAAAGGGATTCTGCCGGGATTGCAGCGGCTCCGGCAGCAGCTTGCGCTTGGAGAGCATGTACCGCTCGTAATAGCCGCTGTCCATCTGCCGCTCGAGCTGCCTGGAGCTGTACCGCTCCTTGATGGCAAGGCGCATATAGAATTCCCGCTCTTCATCGCTCTTGCTGCCGGACATGATCAGCAGGTGATTCGTCCAGCTCAATTGTGTCAGCAGTGCTGACACTTTCTCATTTCCGGCATAGGTCTCATAGAATTGCTTCATGCGATACAGGCCGCGGCGGTTAAAACCCTTGATGCCAGGAAACTGCCCCTGGATATACGCCGCGAGGGAATCGACGTAGCCATCGCCATAGCTGGCATCGTTCGAGCTTTCGGACAGGTATTTCCCCACGCGCTGATACATGAGGATCAGCTCCTCATTCACCCTGCGATAGGCGTTCTCCCGCGCGTTTTCTATAATCTGCGATATCTCAGCAAAGCTCTGCGCCATTTCTTTCATGGATGCTTCCTTTCAGGCCAGATCAAGTCAGCAGCGGTTTCCCATCCTCGATCAGCTCATAGCCGACCCAGACCTTATAGCTGTTGCCGTCGAAATTGTATTGCAGCTGGGCGCGGCCCTTGCGGCGGTCCAGCCGGATGATCTCGCCCTCGAAATCCCCCAGCATGTCCCGGGCGAGCTTGACGCGGTCGCCCTCCTTGTAGGCCTTCATGATGCCGATGGTGCCGTCATGGGCGTAGAGCATCTCCGCGAAGCTCCTGTCCTCCCCCTGCAGCTGATAGCCGTCGTCCCGCTCGCCCAGGTAGCGCCCCACGCCCTCCATCATCCGGATCTCCCGGAATTCGGTCAGGGGCTGCTGGGTGTACAGGAACACATAGCCGGGCAGATAGGGCCGGACCTCCTCGAAGCATTCGCCCTTGACCCACTTTCGCTGGACGATTTTGGGCGAAAAGGCGGTATAGCCGAACTTCTGGCGGATGGCCGAGGCGATCGTCTGGCACTTCACGGTGGTGCAGAACAGGCAATAGGAATACATGGGCGTCGCTCCTCTACGCGCATTGAGGATACTCCATTATACACGATAATACCGGCGTTGTCAAAGCGAAGGCAGCCCCGCGTCCGTGCGACGCGGGGCTGCCGCTTATGCGATGGCGCTTACTGCACCGGGTTGAAGCCCTCGCGGGCCGCATAGCCGGTGTGCAGCAGCTTGTGGGCCAGATGGCCATTGGGCTCGCCGAGGAACTTCTCGTAGAGCTCGACGATCTGCGGGTTGTTGTGGCTCTGGCGCACGACCTGGCGCTCGTCCTCGGAATAGAGGGCCTGGGCGCGCTTTTCCTTGTAGGTGTCCAGTATGTTGTCCTCCTCGTCGGGCAGGAACACCGGGCGCACGTAGGGCTGGCCGCCGCCGTTGATGCAGCCGCCGGGGCAGCCCATGATCTCGATGAACTGGTACTTGCTCTTGCCGGCGCGGATGTCGTCCAGCAGCACCTTCGCGGACTTCATGCCGGAGGCGATGGCCACGTTGACGGTGGTGCCGTTGATGTCGATGCTGGCCTCGCGGATGCCCGCGTCGTGGCCGCGCACCGCGGTGAACTCGATGGGATCATGCTCCTTGCCGGTCAGCTTGAAGTAGACGGTGCGCAGCGCCGCCTCCATCACGCCGCCGGTGACGCCGAATATGACGCCGGCGCCGGAGTAATCGCCCATGATATCCTGGTCCCAATCCTCGTCGGGCAGGCGGCGGAACAGCATGCCGCTGCGGCGGATCATGCGGGCCAGCTCGCGGGTGGTGATGACCGCGTCCACATCCGGGATGCCGTCCACCTTCTCCTGCTCGCGGTCCTTCTCAAACTTCTTGGCCACGCAGGGCATCACGGAGACCACGAAGATGTCCTTCGGATCGATGCCGTGCTGCTGCGCCCACCAGGACTTGATGATCGCGCCCTGCATCTGGTGCGGGCTCTTGCAGCTGGACAGGTGCGGCAGCAGGTCGCCGTAGTTGTACTCGGCGTAATTCACCCAGCCGGGCGAGCAGGAGGTGATCATCGGCAGCACGCCGCCCTCGGTCAGGCGGTGCAGCAGCTCGGTGCCCTCCTCCATGATGGTCAGGTCCGCGCCGAAGTTCACGTCGTACACCCGCTCGAAGCCCAGGCGGCGCATGGCCGCGGCCATCTTGCCGGTGACCGGCGTGCCGATGGGATAGCCGAACTCCTCGCCCAGCGCCGCGCGCACCGCGGGGGCCGCCTGGGCGATCACGTGCTTGCCGGCCTTGAAGGCGGCGTCCACCTTGTCGATCTCGCTGTGCTCCATCAGCGCGCCGGTGGGACACACGTTCACGCACTGGCCGCACTGGATGCAGGGGGAATCCGCGAAGGAGCGGTTCTCCGCCGGGGAGACGACGGTGTTGAAGCCGCGGTTCTCAAAGCCCAGGATGCCCAAGCCGTGGGCGTTCTTGCAGCGCTCCACGCAGCGGCCGCAGAGTATGCACTTGCTGGTGTCCCGCACCAGGCCGGGGGCCAGACGATCGATGAACACCTCGGAGTGCTCGCCGGCGAAGGCGTCGTCCCGCGCGCCGGTCAGCTGGGCCACGTACAGCAGCTCGCAGTGGCCGTTCTTGTCGCACTGCTGGCAGTTCTTGTTGTGGTTGGAAAGCAGCAGCTCCACGCTGTGGCGGCGGGCGTCCACCGCGGCGGGAGAGCCGATGCGGATCTCCATGCCCTCGGCAACGGGATAGACGCAGCTGGCCACCAGGCCCCGCGCGCCGGTGGCCTCCACCAGGCAGACGCGACAGGAGCCGATGTTGCATTCCCCGTGGTTATAGGTGCACAGGGAAGGAATCTCATAGCCGCAGGCCTTGGCGGCTTCCAGTATGGTCAGCCCTTCCTCGACCTGGTAGGGAATCCCCTCGATTTTTATATTGATCTTTGCCATTGCTCATTCTCCTGTCTATCTCTTCTCGATGGCGCCGAAGCGGCAGACGCTGATGCAGGAGCCGCACTTCACGCACCGGGACGAATCGATCTTCAGCGAAGTCATCTTGTGGCCGGGTGCGACGTAATCCGTCTTGGCGATGCAGTCCACGGGGCAGCCCCTGTGGCACATGCCGCAGCCGATGCACTTGTCGGGATCGATGTAGTATTCCATCAGGTTCTTGCACACGTGGGCCGGGCACTTCTTGTCCACGATGTGGGCGATGTACTCGTCCCGGAAGTGGGCCAGCGTGGAGTTGATGGGGTTGGCCGCGGTCTGGCCCAGGGCGCACAGCGAATTGGCCTTGACCGTCCTGCTGAGCTCCTCCAGGTCGTCCAGGTCCTGCATGGTGCCCCGGCCCTCGGTGATGCGGGTCAGGATCTCCAGCATGCGCTTGGTGCCGATGCGGCAGGGAGAGCACTTGCCGCAGCTCTCGTCGCAGATGAACTCCATGTAGAACTTGGCCACGTCCACCATGCAGTTGTCCTCGTCCATGACGATGGCGCCGCCGGAACCCATCATGCTGCCCTTGGCCACCAGGTTGTCGAAGTCGATGGGCTCGTCCAGGTATTCCTCGGTCAGACAGCCGCCGGAGGGGCCGCCGGTCTGGATGGCCTTGAACTTCTTGCCGTTCGGGATGCCGCCGCCGATGTCGTAGATCAGCTCGCGCAGCGTGGTGCCCATGGGCACCTCCACCAGGCCGACGTTGTTGACCTTGCCGCCCAGCGCGAACACCTTGGTGCCCTTGCTGCGCTCGGTGCCGACGCTGGCGAACTTCGCCGCGCCCTCCCGCAGTACGTAGGGCACGCAGGCCAGGGTCTCCACGTTGTTGATGATGGTGGGCTGGCCCCAGAGGCCCTTCACCGCCGGGAACGGCGGGCGGGGCCTGGGCATGCCGCGCTTGCCCTCGATGGAGTTCAGCAGCGCGGTCTCCTCGCCGCAGACGAACGCGCCCGCGCCGAGGCGCAGATGACAGTCGAAATTGAAGCCGCTGCCCAGTATGTTCTCGCCCAGCAGCCCCAGCTCCTTGGCCTGCTGGATGGCGATGCGCAGGCGCTTGACCGCGATGGGATACTCCGCGCGCACATAGAAATAGCCGTTCTGCGCGCCGATGGCGTAGCCCGCGATCATCATGCCCTCGATGACGGCCAGCGGGTTGCCCTCGAGGATCGAGCGGTCCATGAACGCGCCGGGGTCGCCCTCGTCGCCGTTGCAGACCACATACTTTTCATCGCTCTTGGAATTGAGCGCGAACTGCCACTTGCGGCCGGAGGGGAAGCCCGCGCCGCCGCGGCCGCGCAGCCCGGAGGCCAGCACCTCGTCGATGACCTCCTGCTGGGTCATGGACAGCGCCCGCTTCAAGCCCTGGAACGCGCCCATGCCCAGGGCCTCGTCGATGTTCTCGGGATTGATGACGCCGCAGCCGTGCAGCGCCACGCGCCGCTGCTTCTTATAGAAGTTGATCTCGTCCTGCTTGGACACCTTTTCGCCGGTGGCGGGGTCCTCGTACAGCAGGCGCTCCACCACGACGCCGTTCTGGATGTCGGATTCGACGATCTCCTCGACGTCCTCGATCTTCACCAGGCGGTACAGCGTGTCCTCGGGATAGATCTTCACGAAGGGGCCCTGGGAGCAGAAGCCGAAGCAGCCCACCTGGTTCACGGTGGCCCTGTCCTCCAGGCCCTTCTCCTTCAGCACCTCGATGAAGCGCTCGCGGATCTCGGCGGAATTGTTGGACAGGCAGCCCGTGCCGCCGCACAGCACGATGTGGCGCTTGCCGTCCGCGCCGGCGATCTTGTCGTCCAGGCACTTGGTACAGGACGCGATGCGCTCGTTCAGTTTCTCGACGGAGTTGATCATGCGTTGGCCGCCTCCTTTTCCTTCTCGACGATCAGGTACTGCTGGGCGATGATCTCGCGCACCTGGCTGACCGTCATCTTGGGATAGACCTTGCCGTTGATGCTCACCGCCGGGGCGATGCCGCAGGCGCCGATGCAGCGCAGGGCGTCCAGCGTGAACATGCCGTCTTCCGTGGTCTCACCGGGCTGAATCTTCAGCTCCTCGGAGAACTTGTCGATCACCTGCTGCGCGCCCTTGACATAGCACGCGGTGCCCAGACAGCAGCCGATCACGAACCGGCCCTTGGGCGTCAGAGAGAAGAACGAATAGAACGTGACCACGCCGTAGATCTCCGCCACGGAGATGCCCGTCTCCTCGGACACGATCTCCTGCACGTCCAGCGGGATGTAGCCGTATTCGTTCTGGATGTCGCTGAGAATCATCATCAGCGGCGTCTTTTCGTCCTTGTAGCGGCCGCAGATCTCGCGAATCTTTGCCACCGCTTCAGCCTTCAATCCTCCCATGCGCAAAACCTCCGTTCTCATATGCGCCCCACAGAAGCATGGCAAACAAGGCGGATTAACGCCGCGTTAGTCATGCTTAATCAATGAAGCGTTATTTATTATATTATATCATAAATATTTTGTCATGCAAGGTCTGGCATTAAGTTTCTCGGTGTAATTGGTTAATTAATTTCAAGTTGACGGGTATTTTGCAACATTTGTGCTATAATGGTATCCAACATGAGCGCCGAGGAGGATGGGACATGGATTGCAGGCTGATCGCCATGGACCTGGACGGCACGCTGAACAACGACCAAAAGACCATCGACGCCCCGACCCGGGACGCGCTGATGGCGGCCCAGGAACGGGGCATCCGGCTGGCGCTGGCCTCGGCGCGGCCCATGCCCGGGCTGTACCGGGAACGGGACGCGCTGCGGCTGGGCGACTACGGCGGGCTGCTGATGGCCTACAACGGCGGGGCCGTGGCCGACGCCGCCACGGGCGCGCTGCTGCACAGCCATCCCATGGACCGGGAGGCCGCCCGGGGCGTGCTGCGGGCTCTGGAGCAGCTGCCCGTGACGCCGATCCTGGACGACGGCGCGCGGTTCTACGTCACCGACCGCCGGGGCTACAAGGTGGATTACGAGTGCCGCAACAACGGCATGGACTGCACGGAGGTGCCGAACCTGGCGGACGCGCTGGACTTCTCGCCCTGCAAGCTGCTGATGTCGGCGGACCCGGCGCGGATCAAGGCCGTGCAGCGCGAGATCGCCGCGCTGCTGCCCGCCGGGCTCTCGGTGGTGCAGACCGCCGCGTTCTACCTGGAGATCATCCCCTCGGACGTGGACAAGGGCCGGGGCCTGCGGGCGCTGTGCGACGCCCTGGGCATCACGCCCGCCCAGGCCGTCGCCTTCGGGGATTCGGAGAACGACATACCGATGCTGCGCGCCGCCGGGATGGGAATCGCCATGGGCAACGCGGACGAGGAGGTCAAGGCCGCGGCGGACAGGGTCACGCTGTCCAACAACGACAACGGCATCGCCGCCGCGCTGGCGGAACTGATAGGGATATAGACGATATAAATGCGGGGAGGCGGCACGGCGTGCCGCCTCCCCCATTTTTTGTCCGTTTTAACCCTTCCTGCCGTGGATCCTGTCCTTCTGCTCCAGCAGCTTCAGGTCGGACAGCCGCAGGCCGTCCTCGAAGTTGTATTCGCCCTCCCGCTGGGAGCAGATGCCATAGCCGAAGGTCACCGGCACGCCGTTGACGAACACGGCATTGCCCTCCTCGGCCATGCGCTCCAGTATCCCGGTCATCTCCGCCTCGTCCACGCCCCGGGCCAGCACCAGGAATTCATCGCCGCCGATGCGCAGCACGGAATACTGCTCCCCGCTGAAATACTTCTTCAGCAGGTCGGCCATGGCGCACAGCAGCTGGTCGCCGTTCTTGTGGCCGTAGCGGTCGTTGATCAGCTTCAGGTTGTTCATGTCGATGGACACGAAGCTGATCGGATAGGCCGCATCGGGGGCGAGCCGGGCGTTCCAGACGTCCAGGTAATTGCGGTTGTACAGCCCGGTGAGGAAGTCCCGGTAGGCCATGTTCTCCAGGTGCTCTTTCTCCTTGCGCTCGTATTCCTTTTGCAGCGTCCGGGTGACGCGGCGATAGCGGGCGCGGATGATCGCCAGCGCCACCAGCCCCAGCAGCAGCAGCCCCAGCGCCACCGCGGCGACGCGCACCGCGGGCTTCTGGTACCAGGGGTACTTCTTGACGATGTGCAGCGTGGTCTCCTGGAGCACCGCGTCGGACTTGTAGTCCCGCACGCCGAAGTGGAAGGTATAGCTGCCGCCGTTCAGGTTGGTGTAGCTGATGTGGCCGAGCTGGCTGAGCCGGGCGATGGTCTCGCCCTCGTCGAAGCCCTCCAGCCAGTAGATCACCTGCGGATTGCCGGTCTGGTAGGTCAGCACATAGGCGTTGATGTCGATGCGCCGCACCTCGTCCTCGATGTCGCAGGCGCCGTCGGACTGTATGTACACAGGCTGGCCGTCGGCGATCACGCTGTCGATCACCAGCTGGTAGCCCTCTGCCTCGGACTGCATGAAGTCGGTCTCCAGGCTGAACACGCCGCCGGAGCCACAGCCGTAGAGCACGTCCTCGGTCACGCACTGGTAGGAGTTCGGCGTGATCTCATAGGGCAGGCCGTCCGCCCGGCGGTACTGCTGGTAGCGAGGCTCCGCGTCCCGCAGCAGCGATTCCTCCGTGGTCTGGTATATGCCGCTGCCGGTGAACACCCAGGCGTCGCCGTTCTGCATCAGCAGCAGGTCCAGGTTGTTGGTGGACGGGAAGTTGTCGATGGAGGTGACGCTGCCGTCGGCGGCCAGGAAGTCGATGTTGTTGCCGGTGACCAGCCACACGCCGTCGAAGGCCTCGCTCCAATACTGCTTCATGATGACGTTGGAGCTGAGCCCGTCCCCGGTGGTGACGCGGCGCACGATCTCGCCGTCCCGCACCAGGTAGAGGCCGTTTCCGTCGGAGCCCAGGTAGAGGGTGTCGCCGAAGCGGTCGGCGCAGAGTATGCGGAAGGCCACCGCGTCCGCGTCGTTCACCGCGCTGCGCACGTCCTCGCCGTTCACCAGGTACGCGCCCACGTCGGTGCCGATCAGCATGCCCTCGTCGGTCTCGACGATGGAGCGTATGTTATCGGAGCGCAGCGCCGGGTATTCCGCGCCGGTGTAGCGCGCGACCTCGCCGTCCGGGGCGTAGCGGATGAGGCCCTTCTTCATCGTGCCGATCCAAAGATTGTCCCCGGAATCGGCCAGCAGCGCGCGCACGCGGGTGCCCTTCAGCGTGGGCAGCGGTGCGTCCTCACTCCGCTTGAAATCGGTGGCGTCCACGCTGACCAGCCCGGAATCGTGGCCGATGTACAGCGTGTCGCCGATGCGCTGTATGGCGTTGACCACCATGGATTCCAGCCCGGCGCTGCGGCTCACGTCCCCGAACTGGCTGCGGGAGACCTCCAGCACGCCCTGGCGGGAGGATACGAACCAGTAATTGCCCTCGTGGTCCACCATCATCTGGTCCACGGAGTTGTTCATCAGCAGGTTTTGCATGCGCACGCTGCCATGCGTATACACGGCGATGCCGTTGTCGGCGCACAGCCACAGCGCGCCGTTCGCGTCGCAGTGCAGGTCGTTGATGCAGGAGAGGCCCTCCATCGGGGTGACCGCGGTCACGTTCATGGCCGCGTCCAGCATCAGCACCTCGTTGCCCGAGGTGCCCGCCAGGTAAGCGCCCGTGGCGGCGTCCACGCACACCGAGCGCACGGCGTAGTCGTCCCCTGCGGCGGAGCGCTGCAGCGTCGCGCCGTCGTACCGGAGCAGATCGCCGGTCCGGGTGACGCACAGCACCGCGCCCGTCTCCGGGCACAGCAGCCTGTCGATGTGCTGGCCGTTCAGCCCGGGGATGTCCAGCCGCCGCGCGACGCCGTCCTGTACGGCGCAAAGGCCGCTGCCGGTACCCAGATACAGCGTGCCGTCCGGCGCGAAGGCCATGCACTCCACGTCCAGCGCGGCGTTCCCGTCCTCGACGGGCACGGGAGTAAACTCATGGTCCATGTAGCGGAACACGCCCTTGTCCGAGGTGGCCACCCACAGCGCGCCGTCCTCCCCCGCCGCCAGGCCGGACACGCGGGTGATGCGCTTGTAGGCGAAGGTCTCGAAGCGCTTGCCGTCATAGCGAACCAGACCGCCGTAGCCGCCGATCCATATGAATCCCTCCCGGGTCTGGGCCACCGCCTGCGTCGAGGTGGAGAGCAGCCCGTCCTCCGAGGTGAATATCTTTTGCACATTCCTGTCGATATACAGGTCCTTCTCATCCGCCGACGCGCCGGAGGCCAGCATCAACGCCGCGACCAGCAGCAGTATGCCGAAGATTCTCTTCATTGCGATAGCGCACTCCCGAGACGGTTTTGGGCATGACGTATCCCGCGCGACGCTTTCCTTCCGAAATCGCCGCGCAGACTATCCCACTGTTTATTTTAACAGATAACCATACAAAATGCAATTGATAGAAGGCAAAATATGCCGCATTTGGCAAATAAATAATAGGACGGGGTCAAATGCCGAACACCGCGCCGATCAGCCGCCTTCCGGCCGCCGTCATACCGTTCCTCTGAATCCCGTCGAATGATTGGCTCGTTCATACTTTCTCCCGTTCCTTTCCTTCTCACGCACCTGTCTGCCCCACTACACCAACGTCTGCCTGATCGACGATTAAGCGCCCTTGGACGCGCCCTTCAGCGGGAGCGACACCGTGAAGCGCAGCCGGCCCTCGCCGGTCTGCCTCGCCCGGATGTCGCCCCCGTGTTTTTCTGCCACGGCCCGGGCCACGGACAGCCCGATGCCATAGCCGCCGCTCTCCTTGCTGCGGGAGGAATCGGCGCGGTAGAAGCGGTCGAACAGGTGCTTCAGCGCCTCCGGCTCCAGCGGCTCCGAAAGCCCGTTCTCCACCGTCAGCGTGGCTCGCCTGCCGTCCCCGCGCAGCGCCAGCGCAATGCTGTCGCCCGAAGGGGCGTACTTCACCGCGTTGTCGCACAGCACCGACACCAGCCGCCCGATCGCCCCGGCGTCGCCCCGCATGCGCACGCCCGCGTCCAGCGCCAGCGCCATCTGCTTGCCGTTGAATTCCGCCATGCTCTCGAAGGGCTCCGCCGCGGCGCGCACCGCCTCCGTCAGGTCGAACGCCGCGAATTGCAGCCCGGCGTCCTCCTCGTCCAGGCGGGACAGGTAGATCAGCTCGTTCACCAGCCCCCGCAGGTTGGCGACCTGCTTGCGGGTGCTGCGGACCCATTCGTTCTCCCCCGTCTCCAGCGCCAGCACGTCCATGTTCGCGGAGATCACCGTCAGCGGCGTCTTGAGCTCATGCCCCGCGTCGGTGATGAACCGCTTCTGCTGCTCGACGTTTTCGATCATCGGCTGTATGGCCCGGTTGCTGAACAGCGCCACCAGCAGCCACGCCAGCAGTATCGCCCCCGCGCACGCCGCGCCGGAGATCACCGCCAGCCGGCGCACCGACTCCAGCCGGGTCTCGCAGTTCAGGAACACGGCCATCCTGAGCCCGTTCTCCTGGCCCTGCACGATGAACATGTAGCTGTCCAGAAAGCCGCTGGCGCGCCCGCTGTCCAGGGCGCGGCTGGCGATCTGGGCCAGCTCCTCGGCGGTGTAGCCCGTCTCCCGGGTGGTGTCGCTCAGCGCGTATTCGCCGTTGGGCTGCACGATCACGGAGAAGAATCGGGATTCGTCCAGCCGGTTTTGCAGCCCCCGGGAGCGCCGACCCTTGCCGACGAAGCCGCGGCCGATCGCGCCGCCGTTCTCCGCCAGCGTCGTCAGCGTCTCGGTCAGCTCGCCGCGCACGTCGATCCAGTTCGCCGCGTTGATGACCACGGCCACCAGCACCATGGCCAGGGCCAGCACCGACAGCGCGATGCGTATGAACCGCCGCCTGATCCTGCGTATCATGCTCCTGCGCCTCCCCCGGTCAGCCCTTCTCCAGCGAATAGCCCACGCCCCGGGTGGCCTTGATCTCCACCCGCGAGCCCAGCTCGGACAGCCGCTTGCGCAGCTGGGAGATGTGCACCCAGACCACGCTGTTCTCGGATTCGCTGTCCCAGCCCCAAATGCGCTCCATGATCTGGTCCACGCTGTGGACGCTGCCGGGGCGCTCGATCAGCAGCTCCATCAGCTGGAAGGCCTTGTTGGTCAGCTTCACCGACCGGCCATTGCAGCGCAGCTCCATCAGCGCCCTGTCCAGCTCGATGTCCCCGAAGCGCGCCACGTCCGGCGCGTAGTCCGCCCTGCGCCGCAGCATGGCCCGCACCCTGGCCAGCAGCTCGCTGGCCGCGAAGGGCTTGGGCAGGTAGTCGTCCGCCCCGGCGTCCAGGCCGGTCACCCGGTCCTCCACGGCGTCCCGGGCCGTCAGCATCAGGCAGGGCGTGGCGACGCCCCGGCCCCGCAGGGCCTCCAGCACCCGTATGCCGTCCATGCCGGGCATCATCCAGTCCAGTATCAGCCCGTCGTAGTCGCCCTCCCCGGCGTAATCCAGCGCGTCGCGGCCATTGTTCACCACGTCCACGGTGTAGCCCGCGTGCTTCAGCAGCGCCTCCATCGCGCGGCAGAGGTCCCGGTCGTCCTCGGCGAAAAGTATCTTCATAATATCACCATTTCAATCATGCCGTATTGCGCAAAGCGCCACCCGGTCCGGGTGACGCTTCGCTGGGAAGGGGCTCAGATGCCCTCGAAGCCAAAGGCGTCGGGCGCGACCTGCGCGCTGCCGTCAAAGGCCATGCCGTCGGTCGGCGCGTTGCCCTGGGCATTGTCCTGGGCGCCCATGCCCTGCCGGCCGAAGCCGCGCATGCCGCCGTTGCCGCCCTTGCCGCCGCGACCGCCCTTGCCGCCGCCGCTGCGTCCGCCGCGGCCGAAGCCGCCCTGGACTGGAACTGGTAGCCGCAGTTCGGGCAGGTGCCGTTGCGCAGGGATTCCTGCTCCTTGTAGTAGTTCAGGATCAGGTCGGCCTGCTCCTGGGTCAGCTTGCCGGACTCCACATAGCCCTTCAGCTCAGCCTCCAGGCCCTCCACCTTGCTGGACTGGCGCGCGGCGTTGTAGGCGTCCAGCGCCTCCTTCAGCGCGGTGGAATCGGTCGATTCGGTCGAGGACGCTTCGGCCTCGGGCGCGACCTCAGCCGGAGCCTGCTCCGTCGCGGGCAGCTGGGGCGCCTCGGTCTCGGCGGACTCCGCGATGGCCACGACGCCAACCACGATCGCCAGCATCAGCGCCAGGGTGATCAACATACCGGAAAAGAATTGCTTCATGTTACACATCTCCTTGCGTTTTATTGTCCTCCTTGGGACAAACGCATTATCGCATGCGAACCTAAAGCAAGCCTAAAGGCAAATCTAATTCGGTTCTCCACGTTTTTTGGGGATCCCCCTCTCAGTCAAGGCTGCGCCGTGCCAGCTCTCCCCCTCACGGGGGCGAGCCAGGCATTGGAAGACGTCTTGCCTCACTTGCACACGTCCACCCAGCCCATGCAGTTCTGGGCCGCGGCCTCCAGCTGGTCGGGCGTGAGCTCGATGGCGCTGTTGGCGCTGCCGCAGGCGGGGAACACGGTCTCGAACCGCTTCAGCGACACGTCCAGGTAGACGCGCACCTCCGGCTTGATCGCGAAGGGGCACACGCCGCCCGCGCCGTGGCCCACGGTATCCTCGCAGGCGTCGAAGCCGATCATCTTCGCCTTGGCGTGGAATTGAGCCTTGAAGCGCGGATTGTCGATGCGCATGTCCCCGGCGGTCACCACCAGGATCGGCCCGTCGGGCAGCACAAAGCCCAGCGATTTGGCGATGCGGGCGGGGATCACCCCGGCGGCCTGGGCGGCCAGCTCCACGGTGGCGCTGGAGGTGGGGAATTCCAGTATCTTTGCCTCCAGGCCGAAGGGCTTCAGGTATTCCCTGACGTTGGATATGGACATGGGCGACACCTCGGGTTCATGGATTCACGTCTATCGACGATTGAATAAGCAGATTCTTCGACTCCGGCTGCGCCTCCGCTCAGAATGACGGCTCCGGGGCGTTCGTCATCCCGGGCGCGGCGACGGAGCCGCCGGCTTCACTCAGCCTTCCCTGCCGACGCGCTCCTCCAGGAAGCGGTCGAACTGATCCGGCGGCACGGGCCTGGAGAAGTAATAGCCCTGCACCAGCTCGCATCCCAGCTCCTTGAGCGCCAGGTACTGCTCCTGGGTCTCGACGCCCTCGGCCACCACGGGCACGTTCAGGTAGTCGGCGATATCGATGATGAGCTCGATCATGCGTACGTCGCGCTTCTCGCCGAAGGCGCTGCGCACGAAGCTCATGTCCAGCTTCAGCACGTCAATGGGCAGGTGGGACAGCATGCCCAGGGACGAATAGCCGGTGCCGAAGTCATCCATCTCGATGCGGAAGCCCATGCCCACGCCGCGCAGCTCCCGCGCCATCAGGATCACCTGGTCGGAATCGCCGGTGTAGGCCGATTCGGTGATCTCCAGCATCAGGTCCTGGGCGCTCAGCCCCTGGCTGTCCAGTATATCCGTGAAGATGCTCTTCAGGTTCGGCGTGAGCATGTCGATGCGGGACACGTTCACCGACACGGGGATCGAGAAGCCGAAGCGGTCCTTCCAGCGCCGGATCTGGGCGGCCGTCTCCCGCCAGACATACTCGTCCAGCTCCAGGATCAGGCCGTTGTCCTCCAGCAGCGGTATGAACATGCCGGGGCTGATCATGCCCAGCTCGGGATGGTTCCAGCGCACCAGCGCCTCCGCGCCGGAGAGCAGCGGCTTCTCCGGGCGAATGTCGAACTTCGGCTGGAAGAACACCTTGAAGCAGCCGTCCTTCAGCGAGGTCCGGAAGTCCTCCAGCAGGTGCTCCCTGAACAGGTCGGCCTTGTGCATCTCGTCGTCGTAAATGCCCACGGCCTTCACATGGCCGGTCTTGACGGTGTTGGCCGCCGTGCGGGCGTAATCGAAGCGGCGGTCGATCTCCAGCGTCTTGTCCACCTTCACGTAGACGCCCATGCGCAGGCGCACCCGGTCGGAGTTGGCGTCCTGGCCGCTGAGGCCCTCGGAGATCTTGTCCAGCATCGCCTCATAATCGCCCTTGCTGGGGCAATAGATGAAGAAGGTGTCCGCGCTCCTGCGGCAGGCGACGCCGCCGATGTCCCGGGCGATCTGGCGGATGCGCTCGCCGATGCGGCCCAGCACGCCGTCGCCGTACTGCTTGCCGTAGCGCTCGTTGATCATGTGGAAGTGGTTGATATCCACCACGATGGCGTCCATCGGCATGTCGGTGTAGTGCTGGTCGTACATGCGCACGTAGCGCAGGAAGTAATCCAGGTTCAACAGCCGGGTCAGGCTGTCGCGCTCGGTGGAATTGATGATGTTGCGCTTCTCGGAAAGCTCTATGCAGCGGTGCGCCCGGGCCCGCACGATCTCCCAGGAGGGATAGGGCTTGGGGATGAAGTCCATCGCGCCCAGCTTCAGGCATTCCACCTCGGCGCTCTGGTCCGCCGTCAGCACGATCACCGGGATGTCCTTCAGCTCGTCCTCCTCCCGCATCACCTTCAGGACCTCCATGCCGCTCATGCCCGGCATTTGCAGATCCAGCATGACCAGCGCCAGCTCGTCCTTGTGGGTCTTCATCTGCGCCAGCGCCTCGGAGCCGTCTGAGGCGTACACCACCTCATAGGCGTCCTGGAGCATGTTCCCCAGCAGCATCAGGTTGACGGCCTCGTCCTCGACGACGAGCACATGGCGCTTGAGGTGCAGCACCTCGGATTCTTCCGTCATGGGGATGATGGCCTTGGCCTCCTCCTCCAGGCTGTCCCGCGTCGCCGCACCCAGCCCCTTGAGCAGCTGCTTTTCCTCGTACATCAGGCCGTCGGCGCGCTCAAACACCGCGTGATAGCTCTTGTCTGTGTTCTCCTGGAATTCGGACAGGCCGCCGGAGACCACCACGCCGCTGCTGCCGATGTGGGCCACCGAGCGGTCGTGCAGCGCCAGTGTCAGCTCCTTGCGGATCAGGTAGTCGCGGCCCGAGAGGATCACGACGAATTCGTCGCCGCCGATGCGGTACACCGGGCTGTGCTGGAAGATGTCGCAGATCATGTCGAAGGCCTTGCGGATGTATTCGTCGCCCGCCTTGTGGCCCAGGGTGTCGTTGATCTTCTTCAGCCCGTTCACGTCGCAGACCACCACCGCGAAGGGCTCCGCCTTCCCGGCGTCGATGGCCTGGTTGATCTCCTTTTCGCGGTGCAGATAGGCAAGCTTGCTCTTGGCCCCGGTCATGGGGTCCTTGAAGGCCGTCTCCCGGGCGGCGTCGCGCTCCTCCACGGCCTTGTTCTCCCACCTCCGCATGGACAGGTGGTTGATCAGCATCGCGCCAAGGGCCATGATGAACAGGCCGGAGATCACCAGTGTATTGATGACGTTTGTCCTGTGGATCTGGTCCAGCTTGTCCTGCACGAACTGCGCCTCGCTGACATCCGCGGCGGCGTCCGAAGCGCCGGTATAGTATTCCTGCATCGAGCGTATGGCGTCGTTCGTGGTCTGCTCGTCAACGCGCCCGGACCAGATCATGGCCATGAACACCACCAGCGCCAGCAGCACGATCCACACGATGATGGCCTTGCCGAAGCGGCGGGCATGGTCCCGCTTGACGATGCCGCGGAAGTAGAAGATGCCTATGACCGTCCACACCATGAACAGTATGTAGGTCTCCGTCTCCAGCATCGCGTCGCCGAACAGGTTCGGGAACAGCAGGTACAGGCCGAACACCAGCATGACCGCGAAGCCGATCAGACCTGTGACGCTCTCCCTGCGCTTCTTGAGCTTGCGCGCGGTCTTGTAGGCCGCGGCGGACACGAAGCCGTAGAGCATCGTCGCGCCCAGCGTGGTCACGTCCACGATCCAGCCGATGGCCGTCCTGCCGACGAAGGGGATCACGGCGCTCACCGCCGCCACCAGCAGCATGGCGTTGGCGGGGATGTGCCTGTCGTTGAGCTCCGCGAACCGCTCCGGCAGTATGCCGTCCCGGGCCGTGGCGTAGAACAGCCGGCTCAGCGTCCGCAGGTTGCCGATCAGGCTGGTCAGCACCAGCGCCAGCAGCGCGGCCATCAGCACGGCCACGCCGAAATCGCCCAGATAGTGGCGGGCGGCGTAGAACGCCGGCAGGCCCTCGATGCCGGAATAGCTGTCCAGTCGGCGGATGTAATCCAGCCAGCTGCCGCAGTCGGCGGGATAGGCCGATATGCTCAGCAGCGTGACGAATATGTACAGCGCCGTGGCGGTCAGCACCGATATGACCAGTATGCGGTGCAGCCGGTCGCGCCTGAATTTGAATTCCTCGACCGAGTTGGTGATGCTCTCAAAGCCTATGAACGCCCAGGGGGAGATGAACGCGATCTTCACCGCCTGGGAGAAGCCGCTCCTGTCCGGCAGAAAGGCCGGCGACCAGGTTCCGTGGCGCCCCGCCGCGGCGACGGCAAAGCACAGGGCGATCCCGACGGTGAATATGAGCGCCAGCGCTACCATCAGATGCGCGGTCAGCCGCTTGCTCTTCAGGCACAGCAGAGTCACCGCGGCGATGGCGGCCAGCGTCAGCAGCGCCTCGCCGAGATACACCTCGTACCCAAACACCGAAAACAGGTATCCGAATTTGAAGGCGTCGCCGATGAAGAAGCGGGCGAACAGCGGAAGGCTGGTGGCGTTGGCCCAGAACATGGCCATGTAGGTCAGGCTCAAAAACCAGAACACCAGGAAGGCGCGGTCATAGCCGAATACCTCCTTGGTGTAGTCGTATATGCCGCCCGCCCGGGGATAGCGGTCCGCCATGTAAGCGAAGTTCCGGCAGATGACCAGCATCAGCGCCATGCCGATCAGCAGGCCGAATATGCTGCCGAGGGGGCCCGCCTGGGCCAGGTAGGTGTTGCTGGTGACCACCAACGACCCCCAACCGACGCTGGTGCCGACCGCCAGCGCCCAGGCCGCCGCCTGCGAGAGATAGGGCTGTAGCCCCGTGCTCCGCTTCTGATCCGTCATATGAATAACCTCTTCCTGTAATCCCTCGCCGTCGCACGAGCTGTCCTGTCGCTGCTTGCACACTCCTGAAAGTTAATTGATATTCATCTGGATCAACGGGCCTCCCGCTGCGCGATCAGCCTTGCCATCGTCTCATACATGCGCTCCGGCTCAATGGGCTTGGACAGGTGGGCGTCCATGCCCGCCTGCAGTGAGCACTCCACGTCCTCGTCGAACACATTGGCGGTCATGGCGATGATGGGCACCGTCTTCGCGTCGGGGCGGTCCAGCGCGCGGATGGCGCGGGTGGCGCTGAGGCCGTCCATCACCGGCATGCGCACGTCCATCAGCACGGCGTCGTAATACCCGTCGGGGCTGTCCCTGAACATCTGCACCGCGATCTCGCCGTTCCGGGCGTGCTCGCTCTCCACATCCTCCAGGTCCAGCAGGTCCTGCAATATCTCGGCGTTCTGCTCCACGTCCTCGGCCATCAGCACCCTGCGGCCCGCCAGCAGGCCCTCGGGCGCCTCCGTCGTCTCCTCTTCGGCCGCGGCCGGCGCGGGCGCGTCGCCGCCCTTTTTCAGCAGCACCGCGTGGATCTGCCGCAGCAGGCTGTCGGAAAACAGCGGCTTGGCCATGATGGCGTCCACGCCGTCTGTCTGGGCCTCCTCCTCGATGATATCCCAGTTGTAGCCCGTCAGCATGATGACCGCCGTCCTGCCGCCGTCAAAGGACCGCAGCCTGCGCACCAGCTCCAGGCCGTTCAGGCCCGGCATCTTGTAATCGGTCAGCACCAGCGGATAAGCGCGCCCCTGGTCGTGGGCCGCCCACAGCCGCCGCACCGCCTCGTTGGAATCGGTGCAGATCTCGGCTTCTATGCCCAGGCTGCGCAGCACCACCTGGGTGTGCTCGCAGGCTATCTCGTCGTCGTCCACCACAAAGGCCCGCAGGTCCTTGGGCAGCTCGATGCCCTTCTCCACCGGCGCGCTGCGGCTGGAGGCCTTCAGCGTGACGGTCACGGTGAAGGTGGAGCCGACGCCCTTCTTGCTCTTGACGTCGATGTCGCCGTTCATCATCTCCACGAAATTCTTCGTGATGGACATGCCCAGGCCGCTGCCGCCGTAGCGGTTGGTGGTGGTGGCGTCCTCCTGGGTGAAGGCCTCGAACAGCTTGGGGATGAATTCCTCGTCCATGCCCACGCCGGTGTCCTTCATGGTGAAGCGCAGCGTGCACATGCCCTCGAACCGGGCGGTCTGCTCCACGGTCAGGGAAACCTCGCCGGGCGTATCGGTGAACTTCACCGAATTGCCCAGTATGTTGATGAGCACCTGCTTCAGCTTCATGTCGTCGCCGATGTAATAATCGCTGAGGCTGCCCACGATCTGGCATTCATAGCGCAGGCCCTTGTCCTGGCACTGGCCGTTGATGATGATGTTGATCTGGTCCAGGAATTCCCGGAAGGAGAATTCCTCGTTCTTCAGCACCATCCTGCCGGATTCGATGCGGCTCATGTCCAGTATGTCGTTGATGAGGCCCAGCAGGTGCTTGGCGCTGGCCCCGATCTTCTCCAGGTGCTCCCGGGTGCGGGGCGTCAGGTCCGGGTCCCTCAGGGCGATGTTGTCCAGGCCGATGATAGCGTTCATCGGCGTGCGGATCTCGTGGCTCATGTTGGAAAGGAAGCTGGTCTTGGCCCGGCTGCTCTCCTCCGCCAGCGCCTTCTCCACCTCGATCTGGCGCTCGCGCTTCTGCATCTGGGCGTAGATGTCCAGCAATATCAGCAGCGCCACGATGATCAGCGCCACCTGGATCAGGTTGGAGCGCCTCAGGGTGTCGTCCACCCGGTCCAGGCGCTCCTGAAGGTAGGCGAAGCTGGGCTTCGTGGCCCCGGTGGTGATGTCCACGCCCGCCTCGTCCAGCTTATTGATGTAATATTCCTGTATGGGCTGCACGGACTGCTTCACCGAGGCCTCCGTGGCCTGGCGCATCCAGACGCTGGAGGTGAATATGATCAGCCCCAGCAGCACCACCCACGCCACGATGGAGCGGCCCATGCGGCGCTGGTCGTCCCGGCGCAGCATCAGCCGGAACACCACGAAGCCCAGTATGCCCCAGGCCGCGAGGATCAGGTAGGATTCCGTGGACAGCGTTTTGACGGAGGTCAGGTTGGGGATCAGGAATTCCAGCGCGAACAGCAGCGAAACGATCAGACCCAGCACGCCCATGACGCACATGCGCCGGTTGCGCTCCTGCCGGGCCGTCTTCCATGCCGAGGCCGAGGCAAAGGCATAGGCGATGGTGGCCCCGACGGTGGTCACGTCCACGATCCAGCTGATGGCGGTCCTGCCGAAGAAGGGCAGCGCCACCGATACGGCCAGTATGGTGAGTATGGCGTGGCGTGGCACGCGGTGCGCGTCCAGCTCGCCCATCCAGCCGCCCAGCAGGCCGTCCTCCGACAGCGCCCGCAGCAGGCGGCTCAGCGCGATATAGTTGCCCACGAGGCCGGTGAGTATGGCGCACAGCGCCGCGACGCCCAGCAGCGCCGTACCCAGCGCGCCCATGGAGGCGCTGGCGGCGAAGAAGGCGGGCTGGGAGGCCACGCCGGAGAATTCGCCCATGCGGGACACGTAGTCGGTCCAGCCCGCGCAGCCCTCGGGCTGCGCGGTGGCGGCCATCAGGCCCAGGGCGATGTAGGCGACGGCGGCGGTAACGAGGGCGACGGCCATCACGCGGAAGGCCTTCTTCATCGGAAAAGCCGCCTCCGCGGAGGAATGACAGATGGATTCAAAGCCCACGAAGGCCCAGGGGGCCAGGGCGAATATGGTGAACGAACCGCCCAACGCGGTGTGGTCCGGGGCAAAGGCCGGTTCCAGCGCCGCCCCGCCGCCATTGCGGGCCATGGCCGCGACGAAGCACAGGATCACGCCGACCAGCAGCACCACCGCCGAAGCGATCTGGACCCTGATGGCCACGCTCCTGCGCAGGCAGAACAGCGCCGCGACCCCCAGCGACGCCACGGCCAGCAGAACCTCGCCCAGATAGATGCGGAAGCCCGCGATCTCATAGTTAAAGCCAAACTGGAACGCATTGCCCAGCAGCGTCCGCGCGATCAGCGGAAGCGCCGAGGCATTGGCCCAGATGATGGCGATATAGGTCAGTATCAGGAACCACGCGCTCAAAAAGCCGTGGTCGTAGCCAAAGCACCGCTTGGTATAGGTATAGGTGCCGCCGCCGTCGGGGAAGCGGTTCATCAGATAGTGATAGTTCAGGCCGAGGATCAGCATCACCAGCGCCCCGACGGCGATGCCCAGGGCCGTGCCGACGGGACCCGCGATGGGCAGAAAGGTGGTGCCGGGCATAACAAAGGCCCCCCAGCCCACGCTGCACCCGAAGGCCAGCGCCCACGCGCCGAGAGTTGACAGATAGGCAGTCGTTTCCTGCCCGCCCTTTTGGGCAGACCATCGATTCATGTTACGTGTGCGGCTCCTTTCGCAAAATGGGCGACGGTTCAGTTGCCCTCATACTGCCGGATGCCCTCCGCCGTCCGGCGGTACAGCGCGGCGATCCTATCGAGCCTCTCCCGGACCTGGGCGTCGCTCAGACTGCGGGCGTTGCCGGGGCGGTATTCCTCGGCGATCTCGGAGGCCATGTCGGACAGGGTCTTCAGGCCCAGGTTGCCGCAGACGCCCTTGGCGGCGTGGGCCGCCTCGAACAGCTGGGTCGCGTCCATGCTCTCCCCCGCCGCCAGCAGCTGGTCCACCACGCCGTTCTTCGCCAGCTTTCGGATGTGCTTGTCGATCAGCTTGTCCATGCGCAGCACGCGCAGCGCCTGTTCATAGTCGCCGCCGATGCTCTGATACAATTCCTGAAGCGTCATATCGATGATCCCCTTTCGATGGCCATTTCCCTTTCGATCAGCTTTTCAAAATCCTCCGGCGGCACAGGCCGGGAGAAATAATAGCCCTGCACCAGGTCGCACCCGGCGTCCTTCAGCAGCTTTAGCTGGCCCTCGGTCTCCACGCCCTCGGCCACCACGCGCAGCTTCAGATACCGGGCGATGTCCAGGATCAGCTTCACCAGCCGCAGGTCCGTCTCGCTGGATTCGATGTTCCGCACGAACTTCATGTCCATCTTCAACACGTCGATGGGCATCGCGGAGAGCATGTTCAGCGACGAATAGCCCGAGCCGAAGTCGTCCATCTCGATCTCAAAGCCCAGCTGGCGCAGGTCGCGCACCACCTCCAGCAGGTCGTTGGCCTTGTCGGTGTAGGCGGACTCCGTGACCTCCAGCTTCAGGTCCTTGAAATTCAGGCCGTTGGCCTCGATCAGCTGCGCCAGGCGGTCCACCAGCGTCGGGTCGAACAGTTCGGTGCGGGACAGGTTCACGGACACGGACAGCTCAAAGCCGTATTTCTCCTTCCAGCGGGCGATCTGCCCCGCCGTCTCTCGCCAGACGAAGGTATCCACGACGCTGATCAGGCCGTTGCCCTCAAACAGCGGCACGAAGTTCCCCGGGGAGATCATGCCCAGGTCCGGGTGCTTCCAGCGGATCAGCGCCTCGGCGCTGGCCAGCCTGGGCGGGTCGCACTGTATGTCGTATTTGGGCTGGTAGTAGACCGTCAGCTGCTTCTTGTCCACGGCGCTTCGCAGATCGTTCAGCAGCCGCTGGTTCATCAGCTCCCGCTGCCGCATGTCCTCGTCGTAGATCATCAGCGGGTTCTGATAATCGCCGCGCACCATGCTGCACGCCGCCCAGGCGCCGTCGAACAGCACGATGGGCTCCACGCCCTCCTGCCAGGGCTTCACGCCCATGCGCAGGTGGATGCTGACGTTGGGCGATATGCCGTTGACCTTCTTCTGGAAGCGGTCCAGCAGCGCCTGATAGTCGCCCTGCTGCTCGCAGTAGATGTCGAAGTGGTCCGCCTCGAAGCGCCCGGCGATGCCGTTGACCTCCGAGAGGAATTCCCGGATCTCCTCGCCGATCACCCGCAGCACGTCGTCGCCGAACTCCCGCCCGTTGACGGCGTTGATGGTGTGGAACTGCTCGATGTTCATCACGACGGCGTCCATGGGCAGATCGGGCGAATAGTGGTACAGCCGGTTGGCGTATTCAAAGAAGAAGCTGCGGTTGTACAGCAGGGTCAGCCGGTCGTGCTCGGCGGCGGAGATCAGCTGCCGGCCCTCGCTCAGCTCGATGATCCTGGCCACCCGAGCCAGGATGACCTCGGGCACGTCGAAGGGTTTGGTGATAAAATCCGACGCGCCCATTTGCAGCGCCCGCAGCTCCGCGTTCTTTTCCGCCGTCAGCACGATCACCGGGATGTGCGACAGCTGCTCGTCCGAGGTCACGCGCGAGAGCACCTCAAAGCCGTCCATCACCGGCATCATCAGATCCAGCAGCACGATGGACAGCCTGTCGACGTTCTTTTCGATTTCCTCCAGCGCCTGGGCGCCGTTTTCGGCATAGATAATTTCGTAATCGTCCTCCAGGATCACGCCCAGCACGTCCCGATTGATCTCCTGATCATCCACCACCAGGACCAGCTTTGGCCTCTGTATTTGCTTGGATAGGAGCATTTGCAATCAAGCCTCTTTTCCCATGCCATTGGTTATCCATTTGCCCAGCGCGGCATAGAGCCTGTCCGCATCCACGGGTTTGACCAGATGCGCGTTCATGCCCGCCTTCAGCGTTTCCTGTATATCCGTTTCGGAATCGTTGGCCGTCAGCGCGATGATCGGCACGCGCCTGGCGTCCGCCCGGTCCAGGGCCCGTATCCGCCGCGCGGCCTCCATGCCGTCCATCACCGGCATGCGCAGATCCATCAGGATCGCGTCGAAGTGCCCCGGCACGGACCCGGCCACCAGGTCGATGGCCGCCTGCCCGTTGTCGGCGGTCTCGCACTCCACGCCCTCCAGCTCCAGCAGGTCGGAGACGATCTCCGCGTTGTCGGGCATGTCGTCCACCACCAGCACGCGGTGGCCCGCCAGCGCCACGGGCGCGGCGTCGGGCTCCTGCGCGCCGCGCTCGCAGCCGCCGCAGCCGCTGCAGCATTCGCAGCTTCCGATGCAGGTCTTCTCCCCCGGCCCCGTGGGCGTCATCGGCAGTATGATGGTGAAGGTCGAGCCCTCGCCCTTCCGGCTGGCGGCCTCGATCCTGCCGCCCATCTGGGTGACGATGCTGTTGGCCACCGCCAGGCCCATGCCGCTGCCGCCGAAGCGGCTGGTGTAGCTGGCGTCCTCCCGGGCGAAGGGCTCCAGGATCCGGGGCAGGAAATCCTCGTCGATGCCGATGCCGGTGTCCGACACGATGAAGCGTATCTCGGAGCACTTGCCCTGGGCCTTGGAGCAGGCCACGGAGAGCTTCACCGTCCCCGGCGCGTCCGTGAACTTCACAGCGTTGTCCAGCAGGCTCAGCACCGCCTGCTTCAGGTACGCGGCATCGCCGGTGTATTCCCGGGTGGCGCACTGGGCGTAGGCGGTTTCAAATGTCAGGCCCTTCTTCGCGCACGACTCGGAAACGATGGCTTCGATCTGCTCCAGCGCCTCCTTCAGCGAGAAGGCCTCCGATCGCAGCGCCATTTCGCCGCTCTCCATCTGCTGCATGTCCAGTATGCCGTTGATGAGCCGGGACAGGTAGCGGGCGTTGTCGCCGATCTTCTCCAGCTGCTCCCGGGTCGCGTCGGGCAGATCGCGGTTCTTCAGGGCCAGCGTATCCATGCCGAGGATGACGTTCATGGGCGTGCGCATCTCATGGCTGATGCTGGCCAGGAAGCTGGACTTGGCGCGGTTGGCCTCCTCCGCCGCCAGCAGCTCCGCCTCCAGATGCTCGGTCTCCACCACCCGGTGGAGGATGCTGCTGAACAGCCTGTACATGACGAACACGAATATGCTGCCGCCGAACAGTATGCCCGCGACGAGCAGGTCCGGCTTTCCGAAGATGCCCACCGCGAGATAGCCCATCAGGAAGGACACGAGCAGCACGATGGGGATGTAGAGAATGCGGTTGCCCCAGCGCCACATCTTCATGCCCCGGATGAAGCGGGCGAATCGAAGGAAGCCTATGATGTTGAAGACCATCAGGGCGCTTCCAAGGTACACCATGGCGTAAATCAACCATCGCACCCGCACCCCCTCCTTTCCGGCGATTCCGCAAGCCCTCTCCCCCGCAGGGGCATACTGGGGCTATTTTGTGTTATATTCATATTCTATCATAGACACGAAACAAAAACAACAAGAGCCTTCCAAAAAACTGCCGCAGACCGAACAAAAACCTGCCACAAAAAGGGTCCCCAGGGCGCAAAAGCGCACCAGTCCGGGGCGGTTGACGGGGCGGGGCGGTTTGGGGTATACTGTATGCGATTGTCAAATGCCAAAACCAAGGATGAGGACGGTGCTGTATATTGCAGGACAACGAGGTCAGGACGAGGACGATCGTCGCGAAGTTCGGCGGCACGTCGCTGGCGGGCGCGGAGCAGTTCAAAAGGGTCAGGGACATCATCGCGGAGGACCCCGCCCGGAGGATCATCGTCGCCTCCGCGCCGGGAAAGCGCCGCCCCGACGACGAGAAGGTGACGGACCTGCTGGTGAAGTGCCATGCGGCAGCCACCGCGGGCAGGCCCTTCGAGGCGGAGCTGGAGGCCGTCGCGAACCGCTTCCGGGAGATCGTCGACGCGCTGGGGCTGGATTTCCCGCTGGACGGGGAGATCGCCGCGCTGCGCGGGCACCTGGCGGACGCGCCTCAGCGGGACTATGTGCTCAGCCGGGGCGAATACCTGAACTCCCGGATACTGGCCGCCTACCTGGGCTTCACGTTCGTCGATCCCGAGTGGTGCGTGTGCTTCGACGAGGCGGGCCGCCTGGACGCGGCCATGACCCGGCGCACCATGAACGCCTCGCTGCGCCCGCTGAAGAACGCCGTGGTCGCGGGCTTTTACGGTGCGGACATGAAGGGCAACATCCACACCTTCTCCCGGGGCGGCTCGGACGTGACCGGCAGCCTGGTGGCCGCGGCCATCGACGCCGACCTCTACGAGAACTGGACCGACGTCTCCGGCCTGATGGCCGCCGACCCGCGCATCGTCGATTCCCCGAAGACCGTGAAATACGTCAGCTACCGCGAGCTGCGCACGCTGTCCTACATGGGCGCGTCCATACTGCACACCGACGCGGTCATGCCCGTGGCGGACATGGGCATCCCCATCAACATCCGCAACACGTTCCGGCCCCAGGACAGCGGCACCGTCATCGTCCGCAAGCTGCCCAAGGGCGAGACGAAATACCCGATCATAGGCGTGGCCGGACGGGCGGGCATGTCGGTGATACAGGTGGAAAAGCTGATGGTCAGCGACGAATCCGGCTTCACCGCCGTGATGCTGGACATCCTGAAGAACCGGCGCATCCCCTTCGAGCAGTGCCTGACGGGCATCGACACGGTCACCGTGGTCATCCGCAGCGACGTGCTCGCCCCCCACAAGGAGGCGCTGTTTGCCGAGATCCGGGAGAAGCTGAACCCGGACTACCTGGGCCTGACGGAGAACCTTTCGATGATCGCCGTCATCGGCGAAAAGGGCACCGACTCCAGCGACGCCAACGTGCGGGTGCTCCAGGCCCTGGCGGACCGGGGCGTGCCCATCAGCACCGTCAACCAGGGCGCGGGCAAGCTGAATTTGCTGATCGGCGTGCCGGAGGAGCGCTATGAGGAGGCCATCCGCACGATCTACGACACCATCGGCAGCCGGGACTGGGCCCAGTGAGCGGCGCGGGACATAAAAGCGGAAGCGTGCTTCATCGCACGCTTCCGCTTTTATGTCCCCCCGGGGCTACAGCTTTTCGTAGGCCAGGCGGGGATCGTTGTCCTCATAGACGTAGATCGTGCCGCAGTGGACAAAGCCCAGCTTCACCAGCAGCCCCTGCATGACGGTGTTGTCGCCATGGGTATCGATGCGCAGGTGGCCGCACTGCGCGTAAGCCCAGCTCAGGCAGTACGCGCCGACGCCCCGCTCGGAGCCGTCCGAGGCGATCCGGTGCACCACGCCGTAGGGGCCGTCGTCCAGCCACGCGCCGTCCGCGATCTGCCGGTAGGTGGGCTCGATGTCCGCCCCCTGGTCGAAGAAGAACGTGCCGACCACACGCCCGGCGTCGTTGAGGCAGACGTAGCTGCGGCCGCTCTCGATGTCCCGGCGCAGCAGCGCCTCCGGCGGCCAGCCGCGCGGCCCCCACTGGTTCGGGTTGCCGTGCTCGGCCATGAAGCGCCGCGCGACGGCGTAGATCTCCAGCATGCGCCCGAGGTCCTGCTCCGTGGATTTCCTGATCTGCATGGTTTGTCCTCCCCGGTCCCTGTAAAAGCTATGCCGCGTCCTCCAGCGCCTCCGCGCCGTATGCCTCCACGAGCGCGTCATACGCCCCGATGGCCCCGTCCAGCAGCGCCAGCAGGTCGGCGTCGGCGATCATGCCGTCCGCGTCCTCCTCCACGCCCTCGAAGTGCAGCGGATAGCGCACCGGCGGGGCATCCAGCGACAGCGGCGTCAGGCCGCGCAGCTGGTCCGTGTCCTGATAGACGAGCTCCACCGTCCAGCGGGCCTCGCCATTGCCGTCCAGCCAGCGGGAGAAGGTCAGCTTCACGCCGATGGGCGTGTGCTGCTCCACGGTGTCGGGCAGCAGGTATTCCTCCACGCCCAGCGCGGCCAGCACGCTGGCGACGTTGGAATCGTGGCCGCACAGGAAGCTGAACTGCCGGCCCTCGGCGGTGAGCTCCGAACGGATCTCCTTCAGCAGCGGGTTCGCCACGTTGACGCACAGCAGCGGCGTCTCAAACAGCATGCCGGTATAGGTGTCCACGATGGTGTGCAGCTTGCGCCAGTCCTCGATGGTCAGCTCGTGCCCGAAGGCCGCGGCCCTGTCGTCCGCCATCTCGTAGAACTGGAAGGTCAGCGCGTCCGCCACGGAGGTCGCGGTCTTGATCGGGCTGGACATGGAGGGCTCCTTGCCCGCCTCCAGCTTGATGGTCGTGCCGTCCTCCAGCAGGTCGCCGTAGGTCCCGGCCTGATAGGCCTCGCTGTCGGCCATGTCGGCGACGTCCATCAGCAGCGCGATGGCGTCCTGCAGCCCGGCGCGTATGCCGTCAAGGCCCGCGACGCCGCCCTTTTCGGCGATCTGCTCCACCGCCGCTTCGGCGTATTCCTCGGTGACGAAGTTCAGCGAGGGCTCGAAGGTCGGGTCCATGGTGTCGTATTCCACGTGACTCTCGATGGGCACCTCCGCCACCGGCAGCAGCCCCGCGGAGAAATAGCGGGCGGTGGCCAGCGTGCGCTGCTTCGCGTTGGCGTAGAAGCGCACCGCGCCCTCTGCGGGCTGGTAGTTCTCCGGGAACAGGCCCTCGTCCTCCAGCCACAGCCGGAAGTACTGGCCCATCAGCGTCTCCAGCATCGCGCCGCGCAGGCTGAGCTCGCTGGGGTTGCTGGTCCACTCGAACCATTCGTGGGGCGTGATGTCGCCCAGCAGCGAGCCGCTGCCGGACAGCGGCGAGCGGATGTTGTGGCGGCTCAGCACCACCACCCGGTCCAGGGTGTAGCCCTCGTCGGCCGCGCTCTCTGCCACGGCAGCGCCGGTCAGCAGCAGGG
Organism: uncultured Eubacteriales bacterium; assembly: GCA_900317565.1. Lineage (GTDB taxonomy): Bacteria > Bacillota > Clostridia > Christensenellales > Aristaeellaceae > UBA2862. Next base: position 6,100 of record ONHI01000004.1, on the reverse strand, counting down.
CCAGCGCCAGGATCAGCGTCAATGCGGTGTGCAGTGTCTTCATTTTCAATTCCCTCCTCGTCGTCCCTCGTTGGCGTATGATCTTTCGTTCAGGCGCGTCGTCCTACTCGACGACGGTCTGTTCGGTCTCGCTGATGGCGAATATCGTGAGAAACAGGGTGTCGAAGTCATCCGACGCCGTCCAGAAGCGGTAGTACCGGTTGCCGACGGGCATGGCGAGCCGGTGCATGGCCTCGTCCTCCTCGTGCACGTACATGCTGCTGGTCTCGATCCGGGCGAAGGGCTCGCCCTGCCGAGTGACCTCGTAGATGACGCGCGGGAACCGGCTGTGCAGATTGGTGGTCATGCGCAGCCCGCGACCGTGCAGCACGTCCCATACGTTCTCCCCGTCCAGCTTGAACCAGGAGCTGACGGAGAAGAACTCGTCGCTGTAGCTCTGGGTCACGGTGTGACCGACCTCGTGGGCGCCGCTCTCGCCGGTGACGCAGTTTCGGAATTCAAATTCCCGCGCGCCGACGAGGGCGTTTTTGACCATCCGGCCCTCGTAGAGCAGCCGCCTGCCCGCGTCCTCGATCAGGTAGCCGGGCCTCATGGCGTTGCCGTCGAAGCGGAAATAGTACTCGGTGACGCCGGGGGCCTGCTTGAAGTCCCCGAAATCCGCCCGGGCGGCGGCGCTTCCCCCGGCGGTCCGATCCAGCGCCCTGCTCTTTTGGAACGCCTTGCGCGTCAGGGCGACGCCCAGGGCCATGGACAGCGCGCCCAGCGCGATCAGGATCGGCGCGAGCAGCGGGCTGGTCTTGCTGTTGGTGATCTGCTCCGGGTCGTCGGGATTGTAGAACACCGGGATGTCCGCGCCCTCCCTGAAGCTGCCGTACAGGCTGGGAAACGTGCTCTCGTATTCCCTGCCGTCCACCGCATAGGCGATGCCGACGTCGTATTGCTTCTGGTTGTCCGGGCCGACGTCCTCGACCACGGAGGTGATTTTGCCCGTCGTTTCGACGAAGTTTTCGGACTTGAAGCCCATCAGCATGACGCCGAACACCACCAGCGCCAGTCCGATGGGGATGAGCATCCGCGCCGGGCCGGTGTTGCGCATGAACCGCGCGATCCTGTTTTCCATTGCCATCTCACTCCTTATTCATTTACACTGCCTTCCCATGCAAAGCCCTCCGGAAAGGTCATGTTCCCGCCGTCCCAGTAAAATTCGATGCGATCCACCGGCATGCAGCGCATGAAGCTGTCCTGCACCTCATATTCCAGGTAGTAGGTGCCCGCGGGCAGCGGGATCTCGTCTACATCCAGCGTGCGGCGGATGGTTTTATCTTCGCCATAGGCATAGGTCTGCCTGCCGCCGTCGCTGTCAAGCGGATACAGCAGCCGGCATTCCTGGCCGGAGTACATCGCCAGCGGCTGCACGCTGCGGTTCGACTGCATGCTGTTCTCGTCGTAGTTCTCCCAGACGCCGTATACCTCGTAATCGCTGTATCGGTTTTCAGTTCCTTCCTCCGAATACTCATAATTGATGGTCCTGCCGCAGCGCAGTATGCAGTTCTGCGAATTGATCTGCACCGGGATGTTGTACAGGCGCACACTGCTGCTGTCCTGGATCATGTCGATACAGCACAGCTCGCCGTCGACAGCCGGCCAATGGAGGGGGTCGGTGGCGCGCCAAAGCAAGTTGAACGGTCCGCTTTCTTCAAATACGAAGCCGCAAAGCGTATGCCCCAGGCGCATTGTCTGTCCCGTCAGCTCATCCAGCCGGTACAGGTTGTAGCAGACGTTCTTCACGTTCCTCTCGGTTTCACCAAAGGTCAAGGCAGGCATGCCGTCGCTGGTCATGACCTTGGCAGGAACGATCGCCAGTTCCTCGATGGTGTCGATTTCAGGAAGGCGCACAACGGTCTCGTAGACCCAGTCCGGCGCGGTCCAGGGCGAGATGGCGTCAATATAGGCCAGGTACGTGGGCATCGGGCAATTCTGGGCGTAGATGTCCAGCGCCTCGCTGTCGCAAGCCGCCGGATAGCAGAAGGACAGGCCGCGCGCCGCGTTTCGCCCCGGCCCGCGAACGGTATAAGCCACCGCTTCCGCCAGGGCGTCCATCAGCTCGCCCCGCACCCGCAGGCTCACGTTATGCATCGTGCTCTGGTTGTAGATAACGGCGCCAAGGTCGTGCATGTTCTGCTGTCCTTCGCCATAAGCCTCCGCATCGAAGATGTATCCCGTGTAGGACATGACCTCGGAGGGATAGCGCACCAGCGCGTCGCCCATGATCCGGAAATACGCGTCGCAGGCCTCCACCAGGCGATCGATCCGGGAAAGATCGATCACCGACCAGGTGAGCAGCGACTTGGCCATCTGGTTCGCACCATTGGCATACATGATCCCGGTCATGTCGCAGACGCAGCGCCCCAGCCATTCCCCGTTGCATTCCGGATAGGCGTACAGCGCCTGCAGCCAGTCCTGCACGGCAGTGCCCTTGCCGGGCACCTCCTCCTCCGAGGCCACCATCCACCGCGCCGATTCCCGGACGTTCCACGCCGTTTCGACATTGGACATCAGACAGGCGTCTATGATCAAGGTATCGAACATCACGCCACCGTCCGCCAGCGCCTGGCGCAGCTCATACAGGTACATCACGTCATTGTCAAACAGCTCGTCGATAAACATGCCGGTCAGCGCCCCGCCGCCGTGATCCCACAGCACCAGCGCATACTTCTTCGCCGGGCGGGTCTCCACTCCCCATCGGATGAAATCCGCCAGGGTCTCCGGCGCTGCCATGCTCTGAACAGGCAACGATTCCAGCAGCGTATAGCCGCTCTTAATGTCCACGTCGTCCGGATAGATATCATAGCTCCAGCGCTGCAGCGCATCGGGATCGACGGGAATGTCGCTTAAATAGACGCCTTCATCCCGGGTGTGCCACACCTTGCTGCCACCGGTCTCAATCAACACGTTCACCTTGCCCGGCACGGTGACCTGCATGGACTCGGGGTCCAGCCCGTAATACTCCGCCACCATCGTCATCCAGGAATTGGGATACATGGTCATCCCAATGTCCGCCAGATAGCCCGTGGCAAAGCTGTACTTCGATTCCAGGTCGGAACCGCAGATGTAGAACATCACCGTCCACTCGTCCATATCCCCGGCGGATGCGTCCTCCGCCAGCGCGCCAGCGCCGAAAAGGCACAACAGAAGCGCCAGGAGCATCACGATCAGGAGCAGCCCTGTCTTTTTCATCGGCATATCCTTTCCAAAGTGCGCAATCCCCATTTCCCGACGTTCAGCGCTTCTCGACGGCATCGAAGCAGCCCGCGAAGTGCACGCCCTCCGCGCCGAGGACCGCGTCCAGCTGCGCCGCGGTGACGCCCGACTCGCACTCGGCCTCGATCACATAGTGATAGCTGCCCAGCGCGCTGCCCTCGGGCCGGTCGTGCAGCGCGACCATCTCCAGGCCCGCGTCGTGCAGCAGCACGATGATGTCGTCGATGCGGCTGGCCTCGCAGGTCGCCACGAACACGGCGCGCTTCAGCCCCTCGCCCTCAAGCGCCTGCCGGGAGAGCACATAGAAGCGGGTTTTGTTGGCGTCGGTGATCTGGACGTTCTCCGCCAGCACCTCCAGCCCGTACAGCGCGGCGGCCCCCGGCGCGGCGACGGCGGCGATGGTGGCGTCCCCGGTCTGGGCCACATAGCTGGCCGCGGCGGCGGTGCTGGCCATCTCCACGGCCTCTGCGTCCGGCAGGTGCTCCGAGCGCCACAAGGCGCTCTGCGTCAGGCCCTGGGCGTGGGAGCAGACGGTCTGGATGTCCTCCAGCGCCGCGCCGGGCAGGCCCATGAGCGTCTGGCTGATGGGCAGTATCACCTCGCCCACCACGAAGGCGTCCTCCGCGGCGATCAGCGCATCCACGTAGTTCACCACCGCGCCGCCCACGGTGTTCTCCTGGGGGATTACGGCGTAGTCGGCCTCCCCGGACAGCACGTCCGCGATGGCGTCGTTCACCGTCTCCCTGGGGTCCAGCGCCTCTTCATTCTGAAAGAAGAACTGGGCCGCCTCCTCGGTGTAGGTGCCCGCGGGCCCCAGGTAGCTGACCCGGGCCGTCGTCTCCGCCCAGGCCGGTGTCATTCCCAACAGTGCGATCAGGCACAGTGCGCAAGCAGCGATCCTCCGGCGCATGCCGATTCCCCCTTTGATCGTCCCGGCTCCCGCGCCGCGCGCGACGCCTGCCGGACGCCCGTATTATACCTGCTATTATACCCGACATGCTGGGCAATTTCAATAATCCGGGAAAGTTTTGGTCCATCGCGGCGGCATTGCGCGGGCGCGGGGATATTATCGCGCCGACGGTTGATCGACCCCGCCTTTTCTGTTATAATGGATTCGGAGGTGGATGCCAATGGGCTGGAAGCTGAGGGCCGCCGTGATCTTCGTGGTTGGGTTCCTGATCGCGGGCTGCCTGTGGTTCGGCTACGTGGTGCACGCGCGCTACCAGGGCAACGAATACGTGGTGCAGCTCACCGCGGCGTTCAACGCCGCCTCCCTCGTCAACGGGGAGGAGACCTACACGGACGCGGAGCGGGCCGTGGTGAGCGAATACGACGGCCAGCGCTACGTCGTCCTCCCGGAGAACTACAAGGCCATCGTCTCCCTGCTCCACCGGAACAACGCGATGCCCCTGCTCCGCCGGGTCGGAAAGGACGCGCCGCTGTCCATCGTGATCTGCGACGCCGCGCGGATACGGGTCGAGCCCGAGGGCGAGGACGCCGCCTACGTGTCGCTGGTCACCGACGCCGGAAAGGGCTTCACGATGCACATCCGGGGCGGCAACATCTGGAAGCAGATCCTGGAATACGCCACTCTCGGCCATTCCGAAAATCGCAACATACCGGTATAGACCATGAGGGCAGCCGTCTGGCCGCCCTCATGATTCATATGCGCGCCACGGAGCTGCGCTCCGACAGCGTCCCCGCCACCGGCCTGCGCAGGTTCCGGGGAACCGCGCCGCCGCGGAGTATGCCAATCAGGCATTCCGCGGCGCTGACGCCGATCTCGTGCAGCGGCAGCGCCACGCTGGACATCGGCGGCGCGAGGAAGCGCGCGACGTCCGAATCGTCATAGCCCACCACGGACAGCTCCCGGCCCGCCCGCAGCCCGTGGGCCGCCAGATAGTCGTACACGCCGGTGGCGATGAAGTCCTGGGCGCAGGCCACCGCCGTGACGCCCCGCTCCAGCAGACTGCCCGCGCCCTCGAAGCCGGTCTCCCGGTCCCAGTGCCGGCAGAACACGAGGTCAGGATCATAGGCAATCCCCCGCGCCTCCAGCGCGTCGCGATAGCCCCGCAGGCGATCGATCACATGGATGTTGTCCGGCTCGCCGCCGATGAAGCCGATGCGCCGGTGCCCGTTGTCCAGCAGGCAGCGGGTCGCCGTGCCGCCACCCGCCACGTCGTCCAGCACGAAGGCGGGCACGTCCGGGTCCACCGGCAGGATATAGGTGCCCACCACCGGCGTCTCCGCGCTCTGCCCGATGCCCCGCACGGGGCGCTCGTGGCCGCCGACGTAGACGATGCCGTCCACGTGGAAGCGGTGCAGCTGCTCCAGCGCGGGCTGCAGCGCCGACTGGTACAGCTCGTCGTCGTCAAACCAGGCGTCGCTCCAGCGGGCGTACAGCCGCAGGTTCTCCAGTATGATGTGATAGCCCTCGCCGTCGCAGCACTCCATGATGCCGTCGATGATCCCGGGCACGTTGAACATGGTCAGGTCGTCCGCGATCACACCGATCATGCCCGAATCCTTGGCCCGCAGGCCCTTGCCCAGGAAGCTGGGCCGATAGCCGGTCGCCCGGATGGCCTCCCAGACGCGGTCCGCCGTCTCGGAGCTGACGCGGCCGGTCCCGTTGAGGACATTCGATATGGTCGCGGGGGAAACGTTGCACAGCCGGGCCAATTCCTTGATCGTCATCATCCGCACCGCTTTCGGTTGTTTTATCGGGCGCCCTGCCCGCGAGGGATTAGAGTGTGTTTCTAAAATCCCTGAAGCGCATTTTCGGCGTATTTGACTGCATTTCTGTGTTGCTTTTCCTTGACTTGCAACCAGTAAGCCTGCG
>ONHI01000150.1 GCA_900317565.1 uncultured Eubacteriales bacterium | reverse complement strand
CCCCGTTCGACTTGCATGTGTTAAGCACGCCGCCAGCGTTCGTCCTGAGCCAGGATCAAACTCTGATGTTTAATCCTTACCATCTCTCCAACTCCCCGCCAAGCTCGCCAAAGCCTCGCGGTTTGTTGTTGAAACGGCGTTTCACTCAATGAATTCTGACTGTTCCCCACCTCGCTTCACCGCTCCTGCCTCTCGGCTCTCTTCGCAGCTCCGCAAAGTGGCTTTTCTCTCTTATCTCTGTATCGTTTTCAAGGTTCGCGCGCTGCCCGGAAAGGTTGCCCTCTCGTTCAACGCAGGTGTTATTATATCAAATCGGGGCGCGTTTGTCAAGCACTATTTTCAAATTAATTCCGCGCCGCGCTAGTGTTTTCAGGCCATTTTCACCCCAATATATGGTGGTTTGCGGTTAAAAATCCGTAAGTGTGCAAAATTGTACCCCACATGAATTGTTAAGATATGGATTTGCGCATTTTCACCAGCACCGGCACCGACAGCGCGCACGCGACCAGTGCGGCAGCCGCCAGCGGGTTTTGACGCACCGCATCGAACGGGAGGCAGGCCGGCCCGTCGAAGCGAGCCATCAGCGCGACAAAGCCGGTACAGAGCCCCGCCGCCAGCAGCCGCGCGGCCAGGTATTCTCCCGCAGGGATCCCGCAGCCCTTCAGCGCGCGGAGGTTCTGCGCCGCGACGCAGATCCCGCCGAAGCCGCACATCCCCGCCAGCAGCGGCAGCACTATCCGCGCCTCCACGCCGCTCGCCGCCAGCAGCCGCGCGCCGGAGGGCACGTCCAGCAGGCAGAGCAGCGCGTTGGACGCTCCGCGTCCGATCCACGCCCGCAGCGCGCCGGTCAGCGCGCCGAACAGCGCCATGTAGCCGCAAACGGTCAGCGCCACCAGCACCGCCGAGCGCACCGGCGAGGCCTCCGCCACCTCCGGAAGCGGCTCCACCGGCTGCACGCAATCCCGCCACAGTCGCCGCGTGGCGACCAGCAGCGTCAGCTGGGTCAACAGCTGGCCCAGCAGCAACCGCCAGCCCAGCGCCGCGCTGCCCAGCATGCCCGCGCCGACGCCGCCCACCAGGAAGGCCGGGCTGAATCCGGCCCCGGCGACGGCCAACCGCTGCAGCTGCCCCCGGTCCATGCCGGACCGGGCGGCGATCCTGCGGGCGGCCACGGCGCCGGCGGGCGAGCCCGCGATCATGCCCACCGCCAACGCGGGCGCCGCCGCCCCCGGCAGATCGAACAGCGTCCGCATGGCGCGGCCCAGCAGCAGCTCATATACCGTTGCGGCCTCGTCGCAGGTGAGCAGCGGCATCAGCGCCAAAAACGGAAACAGCGCCGGAGCCACCGACGCATACCATTGGGCCATGGCCCGGGCCGCGCCCAGCGCAGCCGCCTGGGGCGCGGAGAGCAGCAGCGCTGCCAGGGCCAGCCCGGACAGAAACTTAAACCAGCGCATGAAAATCCCCCCGTTTGAAGGATGATATTCAAACGGGGGGACGGACATGACGGGTCATTCAAAGCGCACGGTGCATTCGCCGCCCTCGGCGATGCCGGGGTCCTGCACGAAGAAGTGGGCGACGGACTCGCCGTCCTGCCACTCCAGCATCAGCGTGCCGTGCTGGCGCTCCTCGGCGGGCTGCTTTGCCTCCTCGCCCTCCTCAGTGGCTTCGTCCTCCACGGGGATGACGCCGTCGCTGTAGGACAGGTAGATCTCGCCCTCCACGTCGGCGTTGGAGCGATAGAACATGCCCATCACCTGGGGATAGGCACGGTAGACGTAGCCCCAGTCCCTGACGGTGACGTCCGGATCGCCGTCGGGGTCCGCCTCCAGCCGGGCGGCCTTGCGGGCCTCGATGCGCTCCTCGTCGGGATCCAGCGCCCGCATCACCACCAGCTTGTGCGCCCCGGAGGGAGAATTGATCGCCGTGTACTTCTGGGGCACGGTGATGGTGGCCACGAAGCCGACGTAGGTGAACACCAGCATCAGCACGACCATCACCACCAGCACCACCGCGCCGCCCACGACGATCTTCGCGGTGCGGTTGCGGATGCGCCGTATCAGCACGTAGGCGCCCCAGATCACCAGCACGAACAGCGCCGCGATGGGCAGGTACAGCGTGATCGCGCCCTTGATCAGGGACAGGCCGAAGCGCTGCAGCACGCTGAGCGCGATGATCAGCAGCACCTGCACGGCCAGTATGATCAATATGACCTTATCGGACTGGCGCAGCTCGAAGCGCCTCTTCTCTTCAGGATTGCTCGATTTCATGGGCAGATACTTCCCTCGTCACAGCTTTTCGGGATAGACGCCCTTCGCGTGCAGCTCCAGCAGCGCCTGCTGCACCAGCGGACGATCCTCCTGGTAGGTGACGCCGAACCATACGGCCTCGGTCTCCAGCATGTCCACGGTCAGCTTGTCCCGCTTCAGCAGCGCGTCCACCATCACGGGCAGCAGGCACTCGGCCTTGATGTCCGCGGGATCGGCGGCCTTCAGGAACTCCTCGAAGTAGGCCTGCATCTGGTCGAAGATCGCGGGCTGGAAGCCCCAGAAGTTCATGGACACCAGCGCGTTGGGGTCCAGGTCGCGGCCCGGCTCGCCGGCGGAGGTATCGGCGATTCGGCCGTCCTCGTACAGGCGGATCTTGGCGACCTCGTCCACGTCCACCATGCGGCCGTCCACCACCTTGCACACGCCGCGGGTGACCGCGCCGTGGATGCTGACGGTGTTCTTCAGGCGATAGCCCACCATGGCCGCCTTGGACGGCTCGGCGGAGGCCACCAGGAAATCGTGCATCTTCTGGAAGGAATCCACGCCGTAGTAGTCGTCGGCGTTGATGACCGCAAAGGGCTCCTTCACGCAGTCGCGGGCGCACAGCACCGCGTGCACCGTGCCGAAGGGCTTGGTGCGTCCCTCGGGCACCTTGTACCACGCCGGCAGGGAGCTGTAGTCCTGGAAGGCGTATTCCACGTCGATCTTCTTGGCCAGCTTGTCGCCGCAGATGCGCTTCATGGCGTCCAGCATGTCGGGGCGGATGATGAAAACCACCTTGTTGAAGCCCGCGCGCATCGCGTCGCACACGGAGTACTCCAGCAGGATCTCGTTGTTGGGACCCATGCCCGTGATCTGCTTGTTGCCGCCGTAGCGGGACGCCATGCCCGCCGCCATTACGACCAGTGTAGTGTTCATGTCAAACCATTCCTTCCATATATATGTTTTATTGTTTTGCGCTCGTGCTGCCGAAGCCGCCGGTGCGCTCGCCCGCGGCATCGTCGTCCTCCGTGATCCCGAAGGGCAGGAATATGCCCTGGGCGAAGGCCTCGCCGGCCTCCACGGACAGCGCCCTGTCCCCGGCGTTGGTCAGCTTGATGAATATGTGGCCCTCGTTGCGCGCGCCGAAATAGTCGGCGTCCACGATGCCCACGGTGTTGTTCAGCTGCAGCCGGTACTTGAAGCCCAGGCCGCTGCGGGGAAACAGCATCAGCACCCAGCCCTCCGCGATCCGGGCGCGCACGCCCGTGGGGATGCGGATGCTGTCGCCGGGCTCCAGCCGGAAGGCCGCCGGGGCATGGAAATCGTAGCCCGCGGAGCCCGCCGTGGCCCTGCGGGGCAGGGGCGGCTGTTCGGGCGTCGGCGCGCCGGGAAAGGCCTCCCGCCAGTCGTCGCGAAAGCGCTCCGGACTGACGGCCATGAATTGCGCCACCCGCGTCATGCGGCTGTGCCCTCCAGTATGCTCTGCACCAGCTCGGCGCTGGCGGCGCCGGTCTCCTCCAGGCCGTGGTCGCGCTGGTAGGCCTTGATGGCGGCCTCGCACTCCTCGCCGTACACGCCGTCCGGCTCGCTGGTCAGATAGCCCAGCTCCTTCAGCTTCTGCTGGAGCAGATAGACCTCCCAGTCGTAGGTGGTCTTCTTCAGCGGCACATACACCATCTCGTAGGGCTCCAGCGGCGGGATCTGGTGCTCCTCGATGGGGATGGTCAGCTCGCTGGTCTCGTTGTCGGGATAATCGAACATTTCGTTCAGCGTCACCATCTGGTAGCCCTTCTCCGCCACCCAGGGGATGAACCGCAGCAGCTTGTCCAGGTCCTTGTTGGTGGTGTGGAACAGGAATATCGCGCCGGGCTCCAGACCCTTGGCGATCTTCTTGTCGTCCGCCGAGCCGGACACCGACCAGTGGGCAATGCCGTAGTAGCCCATCTGCTTGGCGTACATCTGCATGCGCTGGTCGCCGCGGGCGTCGCCGCCCCGGGGGCGCAGGAAGTGGCAGTGGTATTCCACGCCCAGTATGCTGCTCAGCGCCAGCTGCTGCTTGTAGACCTCCTCGGCCAGCTCCTCGTTGGTGGCGTAGAACAGGCCGTTGTGGGTGAAGGTGTGGTTCTCCAGCTCCATGCCGTTTTCGTAGGCGTACTTCAATATCTCGCTCTGCTTGGACTTGAGCACGTTCAGGCCGATGGGGAAGATGGTCAGCTTGCCGCCCACCTCGATGGCCTTGTCCACGATCTGCTTGAGGTTCTCCGCCTGGAAGCAGTCGTCCACGGTGATGGCCACGATCTTTTCCTCGGTGTTCGCCTTGGAGAACACGGGCATGAAGCCCTCCGCCGTGGGAAAGGGCCGGGACAGTGCCCGCATGGACACCGGCGTCGGCGCGGGCGTCGGCTCAGGCGTGGGCACGGGCGTCGGCTCGGGGGTGATCTCCACCTCGCCGCCGTCCGCGGCGGGCTCCGCGGCGTCGCCCTGGGCGACGGGCTCGGCGGGGGCGACGGCCTCCACCGTGGGGTCAGGCCTGCCCTTTGGTACGATCAGTATCACCAGCGCGATCACCACCAGCGCCGCCAACGCGCCGCCAAAGATGATGAGCCGCCTCTTCTGGAAGGCGCGCTGCCGCGCCCGGGTCATCATGGGCCTGCTGTAACGATTTGCCATGGTATTTTCCTCATGAAGGTCCAATTCAAACGGACTTTTTCCGGGGAGATCGCCATACGGTAAACCTCCCCCAAATAACACAAACAGTATATCAGAAGCGGCATTAAAAGTCAATGAAGGCGGGGCGCGGCAGCCGCGCCCCGTGGGTACATTATATTGAATAAATCTGTACTAATTATCGTCCAGCCGCACCAGCGACAGCGTGACCAGCGGCTGCGCCGAGGGATTGGCCAGGTTGATGGCCTCGGAGGTGCGCAGCGCCACCGTGGCGTGGTCGCCCACGTCGAATATGGCCTGTGCGGTGTAGCCCGCGGGGCCCACGCCGCCGATCTCGGCGATGGCCGAGGATTGGGAGGCGTCGTTCACGTTCAGCGTGAGGGTGGAGACCATCGCCGCGCCGTCCGGCACCCGCACCGTGTAGGTGGCCAGGTAGGTGCCCTCCCGCTCCACGGTGATCAGGCCGCTGTTGACGGGGAAATCGCCGCCGCCGCAGTTGCAGCTGCCGTTCACCAGGGGGATGATGCCATTCGCGGCCACCGCCATGGGCAGCATGGCGGAGAATACGCCGAAGCGGCAGCGGTGTCCGCGCCTGCAGCGGTCGTCGCAGTCCCGGTTCGCGCCGCGGACCTGCTCGGCGCCGCAGTCGTAATCGCCGTTTGCGTCCGGGCAGGGCCCGCCGTAGTAGGGATAGTTGTCCCAGCGGCAGCGCCGGTCCACGCAGTTCAGGCAGCCATAGGAATTATTGGAATCGCGGCGTCCGGAACAGCCGCAGCCCTTGTTCTTTGCCATATCAAAAGCTCCTTTCAACGGGGTTCGCATCATACTACGCCGTTGAAAGGAGCCGCGTGAACGGGGGTGCGTTTCTGTGTGAGACTTGTTTCAGGGGAAGGAAACGGATTGCCACGTCGCTTCGCTCCTCGCAATGACACGCAGGGTTCAGAATCGAACGGCGTCATTGCGAGGAGGCCGTCAGGCCGACGTGGCAATCCGGTCCCGAGCGCTCGACCAACTGCGGTAGCTCGTGCGTTTTCGACCTCATCCGTCAGCCCTTCGGGCTGCCACCTTCCTCGAAGAGGGAGGCTTTGCCGTCCCGACATTATGGTTATCCCGGTTATCCCGGTTCCCCGGTCCTCCTAATCCCTGGTCCCTAATCCCTAATCCCTCTCAGGCGGGCGGCGCATCGCCGCCCCTACAACATGTCCTACTCTAAACTGTACCCCAGAGAATGGACACACACTTTGGCAAGGCTGACCAACCCGTTCCCGGCAAATGGACACAATATCCGGCCATGGATGGGGAGAAG
>ONHI01000147.1 GCA_900317565.1 uncultured Eubacteriales bacterium | reverse complement strand
ACAGTTACAGTATAGCAGACAATATCGACCCGCGATTGCGCACCGTTTCATAACCCCTTCGGTGCCTTTCGCAGAAAGGCTGTGTATAGCCATGAAGCGCTACATCGCGGCCATCGACGCGGGCACGGGCGGCGTGCGCTGCGTCCTCTATGATGCCGGGGGCAGGGCTGTCGGCAGGGACTACCGGGAGCTGCTGACCCGCTATACCCCGGACGGGCGGGCGGAGCAGGACCCGGTGCAGCTGGTGCGCGGCGCGTGGGACGCCGTCCGGGGCGCGCTGGTGCGCAGCGGGGTCGATCCCGCCGACGTCGCCGGGCTCAGCGTCACCGGCGTGCAGACCAGCTTCGTGCCCGTGGACCGGGACGGCAACTTCCTGACCCCGCTGCTGCTGTGGCAGGACCTGCGCGGCGCGGAGATGTTCGACTGGATGCGCGGGCGGCTGGCGGAGGCGGGCATGGACGAGGCGGCGCTGTACCGGCGCACGCTGCGGCCGCTGGACGGCATACTGGCCGGGGCGAAGCTGCTGTGGCTGCGCGCGCACGCGCCGGGGGTGTACCGGCGCATCCACCGACTGCTGAATCCCCAGGCGGTGCTGCTGCGGGCCTTCGGGGCGGAGGAGCCCACGCTGGACGTCACGGACGCGGGCTGGTGGCTGTGCCAGGATACCATCGGCCTGGGTGTGGACGCGGAGCTGGCCGCGGTGTTCGACGTCGATCCCGGGCTGCTGCCCCCGCTGCGCCGCCCCGGGGAACAGGTGGGGGAGGTCGGCGCCGACGCGGCGGCGCGCACCGGCCTGCGGCGGGGGACGTCCCTGTTCCAGGGCGCGGTGGACCAGTGCTGCGCGGCGCTGGGCGCGGGCAACGCCGGCGAAGCGGGGCTGGGCACGCTGTGCATGGGCACCGTGGGGCTGCTGATGACCTGGTCGGAGACACCCGTGCCCGACCCGAGAAACCGCTATTACGTGATCCACTATCCCACCGGCGGCTTTGCCTCGGAGCTGACCCTGCCCGCGGCGGCGTCTGCCTTCCGCTGGGTGCGGGACATGCTCTGGCCCGCGGGGGCCTTCGAGCAGGGGGACGTGTACCGCCGCATGGACGCCGAGGCGGCGCGCGCGCCAATCGGCGCGGGCGGGGTGGCGTTCCTGCCCCACCTGGCGGGCTGCGTCTATCCCGAGATGAACGCCGCGGCCCGGGGCGGTTGGATCGGCGCGTCCATGGGCACCACGCGGGCGGAGCTGGTGCGCGCGGCGCTGGAGGGCATCGCCTTCGGCATGCGCCAGGTGATCGGCGCGGGTGGGGGCTGCCGGAGGCTGCGGCTGCTGGGCGGGGCGGCCCGGTCCGAGCTGTGGAACGGCATGCAGGCGGACATCTACAACTGCCCGGTGGAGACCGTCGAGGCCGACGAGGCCAGCGCCTTGGGCGCGGCCATGATCGCCGCCGCCGGGGCGGGGCTGTATGTCGACCTGCCCGAGGCCGTGCGCGCCATGACCCGGGTGAAGCGGCGCTATGAGCCGGACCCGGTCCGCGCCGCCCGCTATGAGGAATGCTATGCCGCCTGGCTGGCGTGTGCCGAGGCGCTCTCGCCGCAGGCGTTCGAGATGCTGGGGAGGGTGAGACAGGAGGCATTAGGCAACAGGCATTAGTTGGAATGCCAGGAAACGAGGGAGTAGGGAATAGGGAGTAGGGAGTAGGAATTGTTGTAGGGGCGGCATAGCCTTCCCCTTTGGGGGTCCGAACGCCCGGGAAAATGTCCAGTGGACATTTTCCAGTGAGGACGGGCCGGTAAGGCCCATGGGAGGTGGCCGAGCGCAGCGAGGTCGGATGAGGTCGAAAACGCACGACCTTCCGCAGGGCTGACGGATAAGGTCGCCGCCCGCCTGTTTATGCAGGCATATGTCGGACAGCCAAGGAGACGGATTGCCACGTCGGCCTGATGGCCTCCTCGCAATGACATCATTCGATTTTGATTCCTTGTGTGTCATTGCGAGGAGCGAAGCGACATGGCAATCCGTCACCCTGCGCTGACATGCAGAGATGCCGCACGCACGATGTCATTGCGAGGAGCGAAGCGACGTGGCAATCCGTCACCCTCTGTACTGACATGCAGCGATGCCGCATTGTACAATGTCATTGCGAGGAGCGAAGCGACGTGGCAATCCGTCCCCCTCTGCACTGGCATGCAGCGATGCCGCATCGCACGATGTCATTGCGAGGAGCGCAGCGACGTGGCAATCCGTCTCCTCTGTACTGACATGCAGCGATGCCGCATCGCACGATGTCATTGCGAGGAGCGAAGCGACGTGGCAATCCGGTCCCATCTGTACAAAAGCGCCCTGTAAGGGGTTGCACACTCCTCGCCCAAAGGCAATGCCATCGCAGCGCGGCAGCCGGTAACTTCAACTCCACACTCCACACTCACACCGAAAGGAGGAAACCAGGCTATGTTCTCAGTCGCGAATATAAAGCGTTCCTTCCGTGAATACTGCCTGACCCACAAATACCCCTACCGCCTGCTCGCCGGGTGGTTCCACCGGAACACGAACCGCGCCCTGCGGGAGGCGCGGCGGCGGGGGATCGACGGCAACCGGGCGGTTTTCAGCTCCTACAACATGCGCGCCTACAACGACAACCCCTACTATATCTGCGAGGCGCTGCGGGCCATGCGGCCCGGCACGGAGCTGGTCTGGCTGTTCAAGGACGTGGCCGAGGCCAGGGCGCGTTTCGACATCCCGGAGGACGTGCGCTGCGTGGGCTGGGGCACGCCGGAGGGCATCGACGCGCTGGGCCGGGCGCGGGTGATCGTGGACAACTGGCAGAAGTACGACTGGCTGCGGCTGGGCAGGCAGCAAATCTACCTGTTCTCGCCCCACCACGACCGCAGCTTCAAGCACGGCCTGTTCACCCGGAAAGACCGGCTGTACAATCGGGCGGTGGAGGCCTACGCCACCATGGCCACCACCGGTTCGGATTTCAACCGCCGTTTCCTGCGCAAGGCCTATCACTTCAAGGGGCCGTTCATCGACGTGGGTCTGCCCCGGAACGACATACTGGTGCGGGGCGATCCCGCGGACGCGGCGCGCATCCGGGAGAGGCTGGGCGTGGAGGACGGCGCGCGGCTGCTGCTGTACGCGCCGACCTTCCGGGACGCGGACACCCGCCGCGGCGCGCAGCAGGCGGTGCCGCTGGACTTGGGGCACATATTGGACGTGCTGGAGCTGACCACCGGCGCGCGCTGGCTGTGCCTGTACCGGGCCCACTATCTCTCGCTGGGACTGGCGCTGGACGGGGCGGGGGACGGGCGGCTGGTGGACGTCACCTGCTATCCCGAGATGGCGGAGCTGCTGCGGGTGGCGGACGCGCTGATCTCGGACTACTCCTGCTGCGCCGGGGACTTCCTGCTGCGGGGCAAGCCCATCTGGCTGTACGTGGCGGACGTAGACGACTACGCCGCCCACAGCCGCGCGCTGTGCGTCAACCCGCTGGACACGCCCTATTGGTGCGCCCGGACGCCGGAGGCCCTGGACGCGCTGATCCGCCGGACCACCCCCGAGGCCGCCGCGGCGAATTGCCGGGAGGTGCTGGATTTCTACGGGGCCCATGAGACGGGAAACGCCGCCGTGGCCGCGGCGGCGTACATATGCTCGAAGCTGGATATGAATTGATGTGGAGACCGGATTGACTTGGCAATCCGGTCTCCATGCGTCTGAATAATTCCCCTGTCTACCGCGCGCGCCTGCTGCGGCTCTTGCTCTCGTACATCCGAACGTCGGCCCGCTGGATGCATTCGTCCAGCACGCTGTCCTGCGCCGCGTCGGCGTGCACGGCGCCGATGCTCAGGCTCAGCGCGCAGGGCAGCTCCGCGCGGCTGGCGTGGGCCGCCACCGCGGCCTGTATGGCCTCCGGCAGCGCCGCCTCCGCGGGCGACGCGATGATCAGGAATTCGTCGCCGCCATAGCGCATCAGGAAATCCCCGGGCGCGCAGGCGCTCATCAGGATTTCGGCGGTGGCCTTGATGGCGGCGTCGCCGACCTCGTGGCCGAAGCGGTCGTTGATGCCCTTCATGTCGTCCATGTCCACGAACAGCACCTGGGCCGCGCCGTCCCGGGTGAGGAATTCGTTGAAGGCGTGCTCGCCGTAGCGCTCATAGCCGAAGCGGTTGTAGAGGCCCGTCAGCGCGTCGTGGGTGGACAGGCTGTCCAGCACCCCGTTCAGCTGGAGCAGCAGCCCCTTCTTGCGCACGTTCTCTATGGCGATCTCCAGGAAGCTGAATATGCTCTTGTGCAGGTTCAGCTTGGCGGCCTCGCTGATGCCGTCCAGCACCAGATAGCCGATGGAATAGGTGTTGTAGTGCAGCGGATAGAACATCAAAAAGCGCTCGTTGCCCATCATGCGCCCGGGCAGCAGCATCCGGGTGGGGAAGCGGATATAGGGCCGCCCCTCCGCCTCGGCCTCCACGTGGGGCCTGCCGCAGGGGGCGAGTATCATGTTCTCGCCGAAGACCTCCGTGTCGTGGTGCCACTGCTTCTTATCGTAGTGGTCGAAATAGTAGTCGTTCACGCACAGATAGGCGTTGTCGCAGCCGAAGATGGCGTGGTTCTTCTCCACGATGTCCATCAGCTCCATCAAATCGGAGGTGTCGAACAGCTCCTCGGCCATCTGGTCCTGGAGGGAATACAGGTCCTTCAGCAGGCGGGTCTGGTGGAAATACTTGGTGCGGATATACTCCGGAAGCGCGCCTTGCCGGCAGCCGCAGGATTCGGAGCAGACCAGGCTGAAGTCAAAGGGCACGTATTCCGGCCCGACCCTGCCGTCGATCTTCCCGATCAGCACGTCCATGGCCCTGTAGATCAGGGCCTTGTTGTCCCGGTGGACGGTGGACAGCCGCGGGCTGGACAGCTCCGCGCTGGAGAGGTCGTCGAACCCGGTGACGATGGTGTCCGCGGGGATGGCGCAGCCGCCCTCGTTGAGCCCCTGGATCAGGCCCAGGGCCATGTCGTCGTTGGCGCAGATGAAGGCGTCGGGGAGGGGGCGTCCGTCCCGCGTCCAGCGCTTGCCCAGGTCATAGCCGTCGGAGGTGCGCCAGGTGCAGCGGAGCACCTCGATGTCGGAATCGGGGATGCCGTTCTCCCGACAGGCGTCCAGGAAGCCGTCCAGGCGCTGTTGACCCTCGGGGGAGCCGTTGTCCAGCAGGCCCGTGAGATAGACCATGCGGCGCGCGCCGTGTTCGCGGATGAGGTGCTCGGTGATGCCGTGCTGGGCCCGCCGGTTGTCAATGCCCACCAGCGTGCAGCCCTCCATGGGGCAATCCAGCGTCACCGCGGGGATGCCGCTGGACACGATGCGCCGGGCCAGGGCGTCGCGGGCGGATTTCAGCACGATCTGGTTGCCCTGCACCAGCACGCCGTCGAACCGGCTCAGGTCGGCCAGGTCGAATATGGCGTACTCGCTTCTGTCCTTCGCGTTGCCAAGGTCCTTGCCGAAGCAGTCGAATATGCGCAGATACACGTTCTCATGGTCCGCCGCGAACTGCTTCAGGCCCTGCAGCGTGGTCTCCACCAATTCATAATTCCAGTCCGCCGTGAAGAAGGCGATTCTGTATTCCTTCATGGACATGCGCTCCCGTTATTCAGATACCGCAATATTCCCTTTTTATATAATAATATATACCGGCGCAAATATCAAGGGGAATCGGCAAAAATGAGAATGCGGGGGACAAAAAACAACCCCGGAGCGCGGCGGCTCCGGGGCGTCGTCGGGCGTCAGCCCTTCTTTACCAGGCGGTGGTAGCTCTTCTTGCCCTTGCGGATCAGCAGGCCCTCGCCCTCCAGCATCTCGGGAGTGAGGCGATAGTCCACGTCGGTGATCTTCTCGTCGTTGACGGTCAGGCCGCCGGCGGTCATGGTCTGGCGGGCCTCCTTGTTGCTCTTGCACAGGCCGACCTTGGCGACCCAGGCCAGCAGGCGGTTCTCGCCCTCCAGCTCCGCGGCGTCGATCTCGGTGGTGGGCACGGAGCCGGCCATCGCGCCGCCGGAGAACAGGGCCTCGGCGGCCTGCTGGGCCTTCCTGGCCTCCTCCTCGCCGTGCACGTTCTTGGTGACCTCGTAGGCCAGCACGCGCTTGGCCTCGTTGATGGCGCTGTCCTTCAGCGCGCCCAGCCGGCGCACCTCGTCCATGGGCAGGAAGGTCAGCAGGCCGAGGCACTTCTCCACATCCTGGTCGTCCACGTTGCGCCAGTACTGGTAGAAGTCGTAGGGGCTGCACTTGTTCGGGTCGAGCCACAGCGCGCCCTTCTCGGTCTTGCCCATCTTGCGGCCGTCGTGGGTCAGCAGCAGCTGGAAGGTCAGCGCGAAGGCGGGCTTGCCGTCCTTGCGGCGGATCAGGTCTGCGCCGGAGAGCATGTTGCTCCACTGGTCGTCGCCGCCACACTGCAGCGTCACGTTGTGGCGGTGGTTCAGCTCCAGGAAGTCATAGCTCTGCATCAGCATGTAGTTGAACTCCAGGAAGGTCAGGCCCCGCTCCAGGCGCTGCTTGTAGCACTCGGCGGT
>ONHI01000143.1 GCA_900317565.1 uncultured Eubacteriales bacterium | reverse complement strand
GACCCGCCGGAGACGGAGACGATCATGTCCATCCGGAGGCTCTGGGTGGACATGCCCGGCGAGACCGTGCGCGACGTGAACCTGGACGTGCGCCGGGGCGAGATCCTGGGCATTGGCGGACTGGCCGGCCAGGGCAAGCTGGGCATCCCCAACGGGGTGATGGGCCTGTACCAGGCGGGCGGGACCGTCACCTTTGACGGCAGGGAGATCCCCCTGAACGCGCCCCGAAGCTGCCTGGACAGCCAGCTGGCCTTCGTGTCCGAGGACCGGCGCGGCGTGGGCCTGCTGCTGGACGAGTCGCTGGAGTGGAACGTGGCCTTCCCGGCCATGCAGGTCCAGGGCAAGTTCCTCAAGCCCCTGCTGGGCGGCCTGGTGAAGTGGCGCGACGAGAAGGCCATCGCCGAGGTGACCCGGCGCTACATCGACGAGCTGCAGATCCGCTGCACCAGCAGCAAGCAGAAGGCCAAGGAGCTTTCCGGCGGCAACCAGCAGAAGGTTTGCCTGGCCAAGGCCTTCGCCCTGGAGCCCAAGTTCCTGTTCGTCTCCGAGCCCACCCGCGGCATCGACGTGGGCGCGAAGGCGCTGGTGCTGGAGGCGCTGAAGCAGTTCAACCGCGAAAACGGCGTCACCATCGTGATGATCTCCTCGGAGCTGGAGGAGCTGCGGCAGGTTTGCGATCGCATCGCCATCGTGTCCGGCGGGCGCATCGCGGGCATCCTGCCCGCCACCGATTCCAGCGAGGACTTCGGCGCGCTGATGGTCAGCCAGGTCGTGTAAGGAGGTGCGAGTATGAGCGAAAATATCCAGACGAATCAGAGCACCTTCATGGACAGGGTGAAGGATGCGCTGCACAGCTTCGGCCTGCCGCGAATGATCATCGCCGCGTTCCTGCTGCTGATGTTCATCATCGCGCCCTTCACCGGCGCGAACTTCTGGACCCAGATCACCAACGTCGTCAACCGCTTCAGCTGGAACGCGGTGCTGGTGCTGGCCATGGTGCCCATGGTACACTCCGGCTGCGGGCTGAACTTCGGCCTGCCGCTGGGCATCATCGCCGGGCTGCTGGGCGCCACGCTGTCCGTGGAGCTGGGCTTCACCGGCCCGGTGAGCATGCTGATGGCAGTGGCCATCGCCACGCCCTTCGCGCTGCTGTTCGGCGTGGGCTACGGCTGGCTGCTGAACAAGATCAAGGGCGGCGAGATGATGATCGCCACCTACGTGGGCTTCTCCTCCGTGTCCTTCATGTGCATGATGTGGCTGCTGCTGCCCTACCACAAGGCCGACATGGTCTGGGGCCTGGCCGGCAAGGGCCTGAGGACCACCATCTCCCTGGAGGGCTACTACGCGGGCGTGCTGTCCAATTTCCTGCAGATCAAAATCGGCAACCTGGTGATCCCCACCGGGGCGCTGCTGGTGTTCGCGGTGCTGGCCTTCCTGATGTGGGCCTTCCTGCACACCAAGACCGGCACGGCCATGACCGCCGTGGGCTCCAACCCCAACTTCGCCCGGGCCGCGGGCATCAACATCGACCGTACCCGCATGCTCTCCGTGGTGATGAGCACCTGGCTGGCCGCCGTGGGCATCCTGATGTATGAGCAGGGCTTCGGCTTCATCCAACTCTACACGGCACCCTTCAACATGGCGCTGCCCGCCGTGTCGGCCATACTGATCGGCGGCGCGACGGTGAACAAGGCGTCCGTCACCAACGTGATCATCGGCACGATCCTGTTCCAGGGCATCGTGACCATGACCCCCACGGTGATGAACTCCATGATCCACATGGACATCAGCGAGGTCCTGAGAATCATCGTCTCCAACGGCATGATCCTCTATGCGCTGACCAGGAAAACGGAGGCGACACGATGAGCCAGAATAACAACAAGCAGACCTCCGCGGCGGGAAAGGTGTTCGGCTTCGTTCGCTCGAACCCCGTGCCGTTCATGTTCATACTGATCTGCGCGGTCTGCATTCCGATTTCGGGCTTCTCGCCCGCCTATCTCCTCAATGAGATCGTCACCCGCATGGGCCGCAACGTGTTCCTGATCCTCAGCCTGCTGATCCCGATCATGGCGGGCATGGGATTGAACTTCGGCATGACCCTGGGGGCCATGGCGGGGGAGATCGCCCTGATCTTCGTCACCGACTGGCAGATCTGGGGCATCCCCGGCGTGGTGCTGGCGATGATCATCTCCATCCCGTTCTCCATCGGCCTGGGCCTGCTCTGCGGCAAGATATTGAACATGGCCAAGGGCCGCGAGATGGTGACCAGCTACATCATCAGCTATTTCATCAACGGCCTGTATCAGCTGGTGGTGCTGTACATGATGGGCTCCATCATCCCCATCAGCCACTCCGCCATCCGCCTGCCCCGCGGCTACGGCATCCGCAACACCGTGAGCCTGCTGAGCATGCGCCAGAGCCTGGACAACGCCCTGGCCATCCGTGTGGGCGGCGTCCGCATCCCGATGCTGACCTTCATCATCATCGCGGTGATGTGCCTGGTGATCGTGTGGTTCCGCCGCACGAAGCTGGGCCAGGACATGCGGGCGGTGGGCCAGGACATGGAGGTGGCCCGTGACGCGGGCATCAACGTGGAGCGCACCCGCATCATTTCCATCGTGATCTCCACGGTGCTGGCCGGGTTCGGCATGGTCATCTACCTGCAGAACATGGGCAACATGCCCACCTACTCGGCCCACAGCCAGATCGGCATGTTCTGCATCGCCGCGCTGCTGGTGGGCGGCGCCAGCGTGGACCGCGCCTCCATCGGCAACGTGTTCCTGGGCGTGGTGCTGTTCCACCTGATGTTCATCCTGGCGCCCTCCGCCGGGGCGAAGATCACCGGCGACACCATGATCGGCGAGTACTTCCGCGTGTTCGTGTCCTACGGCGTTATCACCGTGGCGCTGGTGATGTATGAGACCAAGAAGCGCCGCGCGAAGGCCAGCATGGGCGCGATACTGGAAGCCGCCCAAGTGAAAGGGGAGTGACGGGCATGCGCAAATGGATGTTCCGACTGGGCACGCTGCTGGTGCTGCTCGCCATTGCCGCCTGCATGATGGTCATCGGACGGGGCCACACCGTGTACTTCGACAACAAGAAGATGGAATACGAGGGCCAGCAGATCGACACCTACCGCAAGATCGTGGTCTCCGTGGGCGGCGAGCAGGTGGCAAAGCTCTCCGCGAAGGACCGCGGCATGGCCACCTTCATGGGCCAGTCCATCACCTTTGACCTGGAGGTCACCAAGGAGAAGGGCGACGACCCGATCCCCTATACGTTCACCGTCAAGGTGCCCTACGGCCAGGACGGCACCGTGCTGAACCTGCCGGGGATGATCGCCGAGCTGCCCGAGGAGGCCTACGCCGCGCCGTTTGTGCCGGCGGAGGTCGAGCCCACCGCCGAGGATGAGGAAATCGTCACCGAGGACTTCGGCCTCACCGAGGACGTGGACGTGGAAGCCGCGCCCGACGCCGGCGGGGACTTCTGATACTGTATAGAGAAAAAAAGATCCTTCGCTTCGCCCGGGATGACAGGGTTTGGATTCGTCGTCATCCTGAGCGGAGCGAAGGATTTGTGCGTAATGCCTGGAGAGCGCCTGTTGCCGATCCCCCGGCAATTCGCGATGCACCCTTATGCCATGACAGAGAAGAACGGAGGGACTGCCGTGAAGGAACTGCCGTGAAGGAACTGCCTGAGATCCGCCTCGAGCTGCAGGACACCCAGTGGCCGCTGACCTACACCGACCACGACCGGCCCATCGCCCGCGCCATCGTGGTGGACGACCGTGGGAACTGCTACTTCGTCCGGGCGGTGCGGGACGACGACTTCGGCGCGGCGACCCTGATCGAGACCGCCGGCGGGGGCGTGGAGCCGGGCGAGGACCCCCGGGACGCCATCCTGCGGGAGCTCAGGGAAGAATTGGGCGCGGAGGCGGAGATCCTGGCGAAGATCGGCGTGGTGAGCGACTACTACAACCTGATCCACCGCCACAACATCAACCACTACTTCCTCTGCCGGGTGCTGTCCTTCGGGGACAAGCACATGACCGAGGACGAGATCGAGAGCTTCCACCTGTCCACGCTGAAGCTGGACTTCGACGCGGCGGCGGCGGAATACGAGCGCCGCGCCTGCACGCCGCTGGGCCGGCTCATCGCCAACCGGGAGCTGCCGGTGCTGAGGCGGGCGAGGGAGCTGCTGGAGGGCTGACGCCCATGGATCGGGCCCCGGCCCTGCCGGAACGTGAGTATACAAGAGCAGGGGCGGTGACGCGCTGCGCGATTCCGCGCGGCAGCGATTGGCTCCGGCCCTGCCGGAAGACTCGCCGAAGGGATATGAAAAAGGGCTGTCTCAAAACCCGTTTGTTTTGAGACAGCCCCTTTATTCATTCGCCTCAGTCGTCGATCACCAGGGTGTCCAGAACCGCGCTGATCAGGTCGTCGCGACCCATCGCGGTCTCCTCGTCCTCGATCTCGGAGACGAAGACTTCCACGGTCAGCTGGGTGTCGATCTCGCCGTCTTCCGCGTCCGGCACCGGCGCGAGGAAGAAGGTCTGGCTGGTGCCGTCGTCGTAGCTGGCGGTGTAGGTGATCACGTCTTTGTAGCCGTTCCACTCGCCCTGGGTCGCCTCGACATCGGGTATTTCAGCGATCTCCTCCAGGGTGGGCAGGGTATCGCCGTCCTGCAGATCCCGGACGTAGAAGAGGATGTAGGTGTTGCCCCAGGCTTCATTCTTGCCGGTGAGCACCACGGTGGTCTCATCGTCGGTGCGGTCGTCCTCGGTGACCTCAAAGGCGGTCTCGTCGTAGGTGAAGGAGATGTCGTCGGAGGTGTAGGCGGTCTCGGCGAGAGCGACGGTGCCCAGGGCCAGCATGGCAACGATCAGCAGCGCGAAAAACTTCTTCATGGTGTATGCCTTCTTTCTGTTTTTGTTGGGTTTGGGTTGTTGTTCCCTGTTGACAAGAGCAGTATAACACACAAACCGTCACAGAACCATCACACAAGAGGGCTTTTTTGAAGCTTTTTTGGTCCATTCCCGGAATTTCGTGATGAACCGCTGCATGTCCATACCGTCCGCGGATCAGGCGTGGGCCACGGTCTGCTTCACGTGCTCGGCGGCGTCGCTGGCCTTGCCCAGCACGCGGTTGATGTCCTCCCGGCCCAGCTCCCGGCCCTCGAAGCCGTAATGGCAGCCCGCGAACAGGCCGATCACCAGCAGCGGCACGCACACCCAGAAGGCGCACAGCATCAGCAGGACCAGCGCGGTGACGGGCATGCTCAGCAGCTGCTCCTCGCCCTTGCGGGCGATGAAGCGGTTGCGGTTGCCGCAGGCCAGCAGCTTGCGCAGGTGCGCGCCCAGGTTCCGGAGGCCCTGGTTCCCGCGGTGCTTCCGGGTCTCCTTTTGCTTCGCCGCCTCGATCACTTCCACGGCCACGCTCTTCGGCGCCCGGGCGGTCTCCCCGCTGGCGGTCTCCTCCGGGGTGGTCTCCTCCGGGGTGGTCTCCTCCGGGGCGCTCTGAACCGCCGCGGCCGTGCCGCCCTGTACCGCTGCGGCCGTGCCGCTCTGAACCGCCGCGGCCGTGCCACCCTCGGCAAAGGCGTTCAGCTCCTGCATCCTGCGGAACTTCTCCTGCTCCAGCAGGTGGGTCGCGGTCAGGGTGTTCCAGCCGCTGGCCTCCAGGGCCGTCATGGCCTCCTCCACAGATACGCCGCACTTCACGGCAAGCTGCTCGGTCATCTCATACTGCGTCATGGTTTTGTCCTCCGTTCGTTTTGATGGGCCCATTATAGCAGTCGAAAATGAGATGACAAGAAAACTGGATTAGGAAATCATTAGAAACGAATGACGGCGCTTTCATGGAAGCCATGGCAAAAACGGCGGCGCTGTGCTATAATGGGACAGAATGGTTTCGCAGAAAAGGACCGGGGAGGCGCTCACATGCAGAGGAAAAGAAGGTTCAATCGAAGACATCTCATCTGGATCGTGCCCCTGGCGCTGGTGCTGGCGGTGGGGATCGCCTTTTTGATCTATTCGGCCTTCTACTATCATGCCGACGCGGCGGCCCTGGACGCGCTGCGTTCGGACGGGAAGGTGCAGGTCTCCCGGACGGACTACGGCTGGTACTTCGACGGGCCGTCCGAGGCCGACGCGCTGGTGTTCTATCCCGGCGCGAAGGTGGAGGAGACGGCCTACGCGCCGCTGCTGCGGGGCCTGGCGGAGGCGGGCATGGACGCCTGCCTGGTGAAGATGCCGCTGCACTTCGCCTTCCTGGGGGCCGACAAGGCCGACGGGGCGATGAAGGCGCACGCGCACGCCCGCTGGTTCGTGGGCGGGCATTCCCTGGGCGGAGCCATCGCCGCGGACTATGCGGCCAGGCACGCGGACCGGGTGGCGGGCGTGGTCCTGCTGGGGGCCTACGGAACCCGAAAGCTGGACGACCGCCTGGTGGAGGTGGCGATCTACGGCACGGAGGACGGCCTCCTGAGCGAGGCGGACATCGCCAGGGCCCGGGAAACGGCGCCCGCGCGCTTTGTGGAGCACGTCATCCCCGGCGGCAACCACGCCCAGTTCGGCAACTACGGCGTCCAGTCCCGGGACGGCACGGCCGCAATCTCCGCCGAAGCGCAGCAGGCCGAGACGATCCGCGCCATCCTGGAGGCCCTGGCGGATTTCGGGGAATAGAGGGGAGAGCGCCCCATGCGGATCGGGACATTGGACGCCGGCGCGTTCACGGTGAACCGGCGCCGGTTCTGTTTGAGTTCCACGAGCTGTACCGGGCTTTTTTGCCGCTGTTTCGCGAGCGCCGGGAGTGGTTTTACGACTGGTGTGAAATCGGGTCCGTCTACGGCGCGCCCGGGGACTGCCTCTGGGGCGGGGGCCGGGTGGGCTTCGGCGAGGCGCGGGCGGCGGACGTGGCGGCGCTGATGGGGGAATACGGCGTGTCCGCCCGGCTGACGTTCAGCAATTCCCTGCTGCGGCCGGAGCACCTTTCCGACAAAAAGTGCAACGCCCTGTGCGCGCTGTTTGAGAAAAGCGGCGGGGTGGAAAACGGCGTGATCCTCCATTCGGACCTGCTGCTGGACTACCTTCGGCAGCGCTATCCGGGGCTGTACTGCGTGTCCTCCACCACCAAGGTGCTCACGGATTTCGGGGATTTTGAGGCCGAACTGGGCCGCCCGGAGTTTTGCTTCGTGGTGCCGGACTTCCGATTGAACAAGGCCTTCGACCGGCTGCTCGCTCTGAGCGATGGTCAGAAGGCCAGGGTGGAGTTTCTGTGCAATGAGTGCTGCTGGTTCGAGTGCCCGGAGCGCAGGGCCTGCTATGAGAACGTGAGCCTGAAGAACCTGGGGGAGCCCTGCCCGGATCACGTCTGCGCGTCGCCCACGGCCAGCCGGGGCTATCGCTTCTCCGACGCCATGGAGAACCCCGGCTTCATCGGCATCGACGACATCCGGAAGGTCTACCTGCCGAACGGCTTCCGCCACTTCAAGATCGAGGGCCGGAGCCTGGGCAGCGCCGTGGTGCTGGAGTTCCTGCTCTACTATCTGACGAAGCCGGAGCACCAGCTGAAGGTGCGGGAGGCCATCTACCCTTCGGTCAACGATGCGCTGCATCGCCTCCCTCCGCTCAGCTTTGCCAGAACGAAAAATCCACTCCGCATTTGTACATGTTTTAGAAGGAATTTAGTATGAATGGACGGGGCTGTCTCAAAATGCGGATGGCAATTCAATCCCACCGTAGGGACGCCATATATGGCGTCCGCGGGCGGAGGGTCCGCTCCCAGCGGCATATATGCCGCCCCTACGGGGATGATTGCAACGTCCGAATGTATTTTGAGACAGCCCCTACATTTATGTATGCGTATCCTTGATGAGAGCTGTTACAGGTCAAACATGCTGAGCTGGGTCTGCCGCTCGGGCAGCGCGTCCATGAACCGGAAGCATTCCTCCGGGGTGGCGAGCATGCCGTGGGCCTCGCAGATCTCGCGGAAGACGCGCTTCAGCGCCCCCGCGTTCGGGCTGGGCAGCTCATAGGCGTTGCCGTAGCGCCGGGCGTACCGGGCCTTCATCCCCGGAAAGTGCCGGTCCAGGGCGGCGTAGTAGTATTCCCGGTCGCCCTCCCGGAGGGTCATGCCCATGCCGAAGTCGATCACGCCCGCCACGCCGACCCGGGCGCATTCGTTCAATATCGCCGCGACGTTTTCCACGGTGTCGTTGATGAAGGGCAGGATGGGCGTCAGCCAGACGACGGTGGGGATGCCCCGGGCCCGCATGGCCTCCAGCACCTCGATGCGCCGCTTCGTGTTGCAGACGTTGGGCTCCAGGATGCGGCACAGGTCGTCGTCGTAGGTGGTCAGCGTCATCTGCACCACGCACTTGGCGGAGCGGTTGATCTCCTCCAGCAGGTCGATATCCCGCAGGATGCGGTCGGACTTGGTCTGGATCGCCGCGCCGAAGCCGTGGTTCAGGATGATCTCAAGGCAACGCCGGGTGAGCCGCAGCTCCTCCTCGCAGTGCATGTACGGGTCCGACATGGAGCCGGTGCCGATCATGCACCGCTGCCGCTTCGATCTCAGCGCCCGCTCCAGCAGCTCCGGCGCGTTGACCTTCACCTCCACGTCCTCAAAGGGGTGGGTGAACCGGTAGCAGGCGCTGCGGCTGTCGCAGTAGACGCAGCCGTGGGTGCAGCCGCGGTAGAGGTTCATGCCGCAATGCCCCTTGCCGCCGGTGAGCAGGCCCTTGGCTTCGACGAAGTGCATGGTTCCTCCTGGCGCTTATCGGCGGGACTTCTTGTGGGCCTTGTCCAGGTACAGGTTTTCGTCCGCCCGCTGGGCGCAGGCCTGGAAGGTGTCGCCGTCGCCGGTGAGCTGGCTGTAGCCGGCGCCGATGAACAGCGAGTAGGGCGCGCCGTTGGCCGCGCAGGCGGATTTGATCTCCTCGCGGATATCCCGGATCAGGGCGTCCACCTGGCCGATTTCCGTGGGGTGGATGATGAGTATGAATTCGTCGCCGCCGTACCGGGCCAGGAACATGGGCATCGCGTGCTTTTGCGCGGCGGTGCGCATGGAGTTGGCGACGACGATCAGCGCCCGGTCGCCCTCGGCGTGGCCGTAGGTGTCGTTGATGAGCTT
>ONHI01000066.1 GCA_900317565.1 uncultured Eubacteriales bacterium | reverse complement strand
CAGCGTCTGGCGGCCCCGGGAGGCCAGTATCTCCACGGCCAGGCAGCCCTCGAACACCAGCTTCTTTTCAAAGTCGTGCAGCTCCGCCAGCTCCGCGCCCACCAGGGCGTCGTAGAAGGCGTTGTACTCGCCCTCGGTCATCGGGCAGTTCAGGTAGTCGTCCGTGCCCTTGCCGTAGCGGGAGGCCCGGAACACCTTGTCCATGTCCAGCGAATCGGCGGTGACGATGGGCGCGGCGGCGTCGAAGAAATTCAGCGCCTGCGCGCCGGTGTAGGCCGTGATGGCGTCCGTCAGCGCCGGGTCGGTCAGCGGCCCGGTGGCGATGATGGCCGGGGCGTCGGGCATCTCCGACACCACCCGGTGCTCCACGCTGACCAGCGGGTGCTGCCGCAGCGCGGCGGTGATGCCATCGGAAAACTGCTCCCGGTCCACGGCCAGCGCGCCGCCGGCGGGCACGCGGCTCTGCTCGGCACAGCGCAGGATCAGGCTGTTCATGGCCCGCAGCTCGGCCTTCAGCAGGCCGGAGGCGTTGCTCAGCTGCTCCGCCTTCAGCGAATTGGAGCAGACCAGCTCCGCAAAGCCCGGGTACTTGTGGGCCGGGCTGTACTTCTCGGGCTTCATCTCGATCAGGCGCACCGGGATGCCCCGGTTGACCAGCTGCCAGGCCGCCTCGCAGCCCGCCAGCCCCGCGCCGATGATGGTTACGGTGGTGTTTGACATGGGTTATAGCTCCAAATCGGGTGGGAGATGGGTCGAGTGTGGAGAGTGGAGAGTGGAGTGGCGGTGCAAATCCCTTCGGGATTTGTACTGTTTTTTATGGGACCGGATTGTCACGGCGTCCATGCCTGCGGCATGGACGCCTCGCAATGACATACACCATATCGTTTCAAATGATGTCATTGCGAGGAGGCGCGAAGCGCCGACGTGGCAATCCGTTCTCCGTGAGTGTGTTCATTCCTTCGCGGGAACGTCACTTTATGCATCGTACCCGTTCCGTGCGCGGCAAACCATCACTCCACACTCTCCAGCCTCAATTCTCCCCGTCCTCCGCCGCGTTGTTCTCGACCTGGACGCGATGGCGGCAGGTCTCGTTGGCGCAGACGTGATAGACCGTGTCCCTGCCGCCGCGCTTGAGCACCATATAGCTGCCGCAGACGGGGCACTTGTCGGCCACGGGCCGGTCCCAGGACACGAAGTCGCACTCGGGATACTTTTCACAGCCGTAGAACTTGCGGCCCTTGCGGCTGATGCGCTCCAGCAGCTCGCCGCCGCACTTGGGGCAGGGCACGCCGATGTTGTTGGGCAGCGCCAGCGTGTGCCGGCAGGCGGGGAAGTTGGGGCAGGCCAGGAACCGCCCGTAGCGGCTCATCTTGTAGACCATCATCGCGCCGCACTTCTCGCAGGGCACGTCGGACACCTGGTCCTCGATGGAGACCTTTTCGATGCTGGCCTCGGCCTTCTCCAGGTCCTTCTCAAAGGGCGCGTAGAAGTCGGACACGATGCTGCGCCATTCGGCCTTTCCGGCCTCGACGTCGTCCAGCTCGTCCTCCATCGTGGCGGTGAAGGCCACGTCCACGATGTCCGGGAAGTTCTTGCACATCATGTCGTTGACGATCTTGCCCAGCTCCGTGGGGATCAGGCGCTTGTTCTCCTTGGCGATGTAGCCCCTGCGCCCGGTGATGGTGGAGATGGTGGGGGAGTAGGTGGACGGGCGTCCGATGCCCTTCTCCTCCAGCGTGCGCACCAGGCTGGCCTCGGTGTACCTTGGCGGCGGCTGGGTGAAGTGCTGCTCGGCGTTCATGTCGCCCGCCTGGGCGGCCATGCCCTCGCTCAGCTCCGGCAGGCTGCCGTTCTCGGCCTCCTCCTGGGGATCGTCCACGCTCTCCACATAGACGGTGGTGAAGCCCGCGAAGCGCTGCTTCTGGCCGTTGAAGTGGAACCGCGCGCCGTTGTCGGCGTCGATGTCCACGGCCAGCGTGTCGTACAGCGCCGGGGTCATCTGGCTGGACACGAAGCGGTCGTAGATCAGCTTGTACAGCCGGAACTGATCCCGGGACAGGCTGGCCTTGATGCTCTCGGGCCTGCGCTCCACCACGGTGGGCCGTATGGCCTCGTGGGCGTCCTGGGCGCTCTTGCGGGTCTTGTAGACGTTGGGGGTCTCGGGCAGGTAGGCCTCGCCCCAGGTGTCCAGTATCAGCGCGCGCACGGCGTCCACGGCCTCGTCGGCGATGCGGGTGGAGTCGGTGCGGATGTAGGTCACGAGGCCCTGGCTGCCCTCCCCGGCCAGCTCCACGCCCTCGTAGAGCTGCTGGGCGATCTGCATGGTCTTCTGGGTGGAGAAGCCCAGCTTGCGGCTGGCCTCCTGCTGCAGGTTGGAGGTGGTGAAGGGCGGCGCGGGCAGCCTGCGGCGCTCGCTGCGCTTGATGGCGGCCACGCTGAACTTCGCGCCCTTGCAGCCCGCGATCACGGCCTCGGCCTCCTCGCGGGTGTGCAGCTCGGCCTTTTCCTCGCCCACGCCGGTGTAGCGCGCGGCCACCCGGGCGTCGCCGATGGCGAAGGTGGTGGACAGGGTCCAGTATTCCTCCGGGATGAAGGCCTCGATCTCGGCCTCCCGGTCGCAGATGATCTTGGTGGCCACGGACTGCACGCGCCCGGCGCTCAGGCCCTTCTTGACCTTCTGCCAGAGGATCGGGCTGATCTTGTAGCCCACCAGCCGGTCCAGCACGCGCCGGGCCTGCTGGGCGTTGACCAGGTCCATGTTGATCTGGCGCGGGTTCTTCACCGCGGCCTTGACCGCCTTGCTGGTGACCTCGTGGAATTCGATGCGGCAGGCCGACTTTTCGTCGATGCCCAGCACGTTGGCCAGGTGCCACGATATGGCCTCGCCCTCGCGGTCCGGGTCTGTCGCGAGGTAGATCTTGCTGGCCGACCGGGCCTCCTTGCGGATCTTGCTCAGTATCTCGCCGCGCCCGCGGATGGTGATGTACTTCGGCTCGAAGTTGTTCTCCACGTCCACGCCGATCTGGCTCTTGGGCAGGTCGCGCACGTGTCCCTGGGAGGCCTCGACCTTGTAGCCGCGGCCCAGGAATTTGCCTATCGTCTTTGCCTTCGCCGGTGATTCGACGATGACGAGCTTGTTTGCCATATATGCCTCCAAAGTTGAATGGTTGCCGGTTATATCAGTACGAGCGGTACAGTCCGCCCGGCACCTTTTCTATTATTCCCCGAAGTTCAAGCATTGTCAAGTGGGAATTTAGCTTCGCCGCCGAAATGCCCGTGGCGAGGGCCAGCTCGTCGAAGGACATCTCCTGCTCCCGCAGCGGGGCGACGATGGCCTCCTCCTCCGGCTCCAGCGGCTCCGGCTTCGCCTTCGGGCCCACGTCCAGCCCGGGGCGCTTGCCCCAGCGATAGTACTCCAGTATGTCCCAGCAGGACAGCACCGGCGTCGCGCCGTCCAGTATCATGCGGTTCGGGGCCTCGCTCAGCGGGGAATAGATGCTCCCCGGCACCGCGAACACGTCCCGGCCCTGCTCCAGCGCCAGGTTCACGGTGATCATGGCCCCGCTGGCGTGGGCGCCCTCCACCAGCAGCGTGCCCCGGCAGAGGCCGCTGATGATGCGGTTGCGGGCGGGAAAATTCCCGGCCACGGGCGGCGTGCCCGGAAAGAATTCGGAGATCACCGCGCCGCCGCTTTCGAGGATGTCGTTCATGAGCCCCTCGTTCTCCGGGGGATAGACCGTGTCTATGCCGCAGCCCAGCACCGCGACGGTGCGGCCCCGGCCGTCCAGCGCGCCGCGATGGGCCTGGGAATCGATGCCCCGGGCCATGCCGCTGACGACGGTGACGCCATTTTCGGCCAGCCCCTGGGCGAACTCCCGGGCGGCCCGCTGCCCGTCCCGGGTGCAGCGGCGCGAGCCCACGACGGCCAGCGCCCGCTCCTCGTCCTGGGGCCATTCGCCCCGCACCAGCAGCGTGGCCGGCGGATCGTATATGCCCGTCAGCGCGGCGGGATAGGCGTCGTCCAGCCGGGTGACGGCCCGTATGCCGCCCCGCTCCAGCCTGTCGAACAGCCGGTAGAAATAGCGCTCGTCCCGGGCGGCGCGCAGGTTGTTCAGCGCCGTCGGGCCGACGCACTGCATGTCCGGCGGCGTCAACGGCCCGCCCAGCGCGTCCCACACGCTCCGGGCATCCTCATACAGGGACAGCAGCTGGTAGAAGCGCTTCGGGCCGATGCCCTCCACGCTGCTCAGCCAGATCCAGTATTGGTCCATGGCGGTGTATTCCATGCGCGTGCCCTCCGGGTCGGGTGGATGGGATTACCGGTAGCCGTCGTAGCCGTAGCGCTCCCGGCGCTGCGCCTCCCTGCGGCGGCGCGCCTCGGCGGCGCGGGCCTGCTGCTGGCGCACCCTGCGGCGCTCGTCGTGGATCAGCAGGCAGGCGTTGAACACCGAAATGGCGCACAGCACCAGCAGCAGCCACTTGGTGATGTCGTTGTTGATGAAGGCCATCGCCGAATTGACGCGGTCGATCAGGAAGAACACCAGGTACATCCCGGAAATGATGATGGCCCCGTGGGGCAGCAGCTTGCGCAGCATCGGCATCCCTCCTCAATTGTCCACGATGGCGATGATATCGGTGGTGGGCCGCCCGCCGCCGCTGGGGCGGTTGACGATCTTGCCGCCGGCGACCATCACCGACGTGTTGCCGCCGTCCATGTTGTAGGCCCGGACGCAGCCCAGCTCCTGCATCAGCGCGGAGAGCTCCTTCAGCGTCATGCCCGCGGAATCGGACTGCCGCCCGTCCACCGCGACGAAGCAATAGTGGCCCGGCTCGTAATAGCCCAGGGCGGTGCGGGGGTTGGTGGGGCCGACGTCGGAATTGAACTTCTTCTTGGCCTTGCCCTCGCTGTCCAGCAGCCGCGGCCCGAAGTTCCAGGCCTGGTAGGCCCCGGCGGCGATGGCGGCCTCGGCGTCGAACTTCTTGGTGCCGTAGGTCTCCATGCTGCCGTCCCAGAACAGCACGCACACGTCCCGGTCGGGATAGGAGTCGGAGCGGTACAGCTCGCCGTTGCGGATGACGATGCCGTCCGAGCGCCCGCCGTAGTAATCGCCGTTGATGGCCAGTATCGCGCCGATCTGCTTGCTGATGTTGCCGGCGTAGTCGCGGATGCCCCGCCCGAAGGTGTCCCGGGCGAAGGCGGTCACCAAGTTGGTGATGTCCCGCACGTAGATGTCCGCCACGTAGAACACCATCTTCTTGGCGGCATAGCGCTTCAGGGTGATGTTCACGTTCTCGCTCTGGTAGCCGGACTTGGACTTGATGATCTCGCCATTGGTGAACTTGTCCGCGAACTTGTCGCCGAAATAGCCGGGCACGTCCGCGCTCAGATCGCCCGCGAGCATCACGTCGCCGTCGTCGCTGCGGTCGTCCTCCGCGGCGGAGGCGTCCGTCTGGTCGGCGGCGTCGTGGGCCGCGTCGTCCGCCGCCACGTCCTCGGGGGTCTCCTCCGCCGGAGCCGCCGCGGGCGCGGCGTCGACAGCGGCGGCTTCCGCCGGGGCATCCTCGGCGCCGTCCTCCGAGAAGGACACGCTGTCGTCGCTCATGGCGCTCAGGTCCATGGTCACGTCGGCGCTGCCGTCGTCGGCCTCCAGGGCGTCGTAGTCGTTCACGGCGATGGCGCTCTGCGCGCCGGCGGCCACCTCCCGGCTGGAGGTCAGCCCGGCGGAGCGCTCGTAGCGGGGCAGCACGTGGTGGAACAGCGCGAACACCACCAGCGATATGCCGATCAGCAGCACGTCGGCGGTGATGACCATCCAGAGGGGCTTCGGGCGCTGGCTGAACTGCTTTTTGAGCCAGCTTCCGAAGCGCCGGTTGTTCGCTTTGACCTTTTTATTCATCGGTAAAGACACCCTATCCTGTAATTTCGGGATCGATCCCACGTCACTCGGCGCGCTTCTTGCGGAACACGAACTTGCCCTGCATGACGAAGCTCAGGCAGAACAGCAGCACCTCGGTGACGATCTTGGCCAGCGCGAAGGGCCAGCCCATGCCGGTGAACAGGTGCATCAGCAGCAGGTTCAGCCCCAGTATGCAGGCGGCCAGCGCGACGTACTTCGCGATGGCCTTGCCCAGGCTCTCGTTGCCCTTGAACACCACCCTGCGGTTGACGGTGAAGTTCACCGTGCCGCTGACCAGCCGGGCTGCGATGACGCTGAAATTCAGCGACAGGGCCGCGGGCCAGGACGCCGTGAGCGCCTTCAGCAGCAGCGCCAGCACATAGTCGATCACGAAGGCCAGCAGCGACGAGGCGCTGAACTTGAGGATGCAAAGGTAGATCTTCAGCGAATCCTTGAAGGGATTGAAGTGGGAGGAGGCGTTGTCGTCCAGGTAGACGGTCTCGATCCACTCCTCCTGGATCGGCATGCCGGACTGGGCCGCGGTGAGCAGCATGTTGATCTCGTATTCATAGCGGTCCCCGGGCACCTGGGCGAAGCGGCGCATGCCCTCCCGGCCCATGGCCCGCAGGCCCGTCTGGGTGTCGTACACCTTCACGCCGCTGGCGATGGAGAACACATGCCGCGTGATGCCGTTGCCCAGTCGGC
The DNA here is from genome assembly GCA_900317565.1 of uncultured Eubacteriales bacterium. Lineage (GTDB taxonomy): Bacteria > Bacillota > Clostridia > Christensenellales > Aristaeellaceae > UBA2862. Next base: position 17,083 of record ONHI01000066.1, on the reverse strand, counting down.
TGCGCAGGGGCACGTCGCCCTCGAACTTCCGGCTGCCCAGCACCAGCGCCTCCGGGCGCTGCGCCGCGGCGGCGCACACCCGTTTGATGTCCTCGTAGCGGTGCTGGCCGTCGGCGTCGGCAGTCACGGCCTGGCCGCACTGGGGGCAGCTCTCCAGCACGTATTTGAACGCGGTCTTCAGCGCCGCGCCCTTGCCCCGGTTCTCCGGGTGCGTAAGCAGTGTCACGCCCTCGGGCAGCGCGTCGAATATGCGCCTGAATTCCGGGCCGCTGCCGTCGTCCACCACCACGGGCACGAAATCGGCGTCGCCCTTGAACCGCGCCAGCAGGCCCAGCAGCTTCTCGTCGGGCTTGTAGGCGGGTATGATCAATGCGGTCTTCATCGGTATTGCTCCTTCTCGGCCCGGGCGGCGGCCCGGGCCTTTGCGTCACGGTGCGGTGACGTTGATGTATGCCTCCCCGCCGTCGGCGGTGAGCTTGTAGAGCGCGTCCCTGTAGACGCAGAGCAGGCTGTATTCGTCCGGCTCCAGGTCCCCGAGCGCCACCGGCATGTTGGCGGTGAAATCCAGGTAGTTCTCGGATTCCAGCTTGACGCCGGTGTTGTCGTAGACGTAGGTGTGCTCCCTGCCCGCGAAGATCACCTGGGAGACGCTGCGGTTCAGGGCGCTGACGAACAGCGCGCTGCCGGTGCGGGTGAGGACGACCTCCTCCGCCAGCGTGCCCACGGGCTCCGGCACGTCCGCCTTCACGGCCTGGGGCCGGGGCAGCGCGCCGACGATGCTCCCCGCGGCGATGGGCTCGCAGATGGGGTCCACCTTCAGCGGCAGCTCGGTCGCGCGGTAGAATTGCTTCTGTATGGCGAACTGGTTGACGATGTCCCCGGATTCATAGTCGAATTCGTAGATCATACCCAGGTAGCCGTGGTGCGCGTCCTCGGGGATGATGCCGGACATGGCGAAGATGCGGCCGCTGTCCGGGTCGTAGACCGTGTTGGAGCAGACGTTGGATTGCAGCACCTCCAGCTGCTTGATCACCCGCACGGTCATGTCCTTCTCGTTGACGGAATACACCGTGGCGTAGGACAGGCCCGTGTCGGTGAAGGTGTCGATCTTGCGCTGGGCGTCCACGTGGTTGTCGAACACGCTGATCTCGATGGTGTCGGGATCCTGGTCCAGGTCCGCCTCCACCCGGTAGGCCGTGTGCTGCTGGTAGTGCCAGAGGATGTCGCCCTCCGGCTTCAGCACCTGGTCCTTGTAGCGGGTGTCCTTCCAGAAGTAGGGGTCGCACAGTATCCACTTCAGCTTGTGGTCCGTCCAGCCGATCTTCATCACGGAGTGGAGGTTCCTGGGGCTGATGATGATCGTGTCGTCCTCGCTCTGCCAGGACACCGTGTTGATGTGGGCCCAGTCCAGCTTGCGGGTGTAGGTGTTCAGGAACAGGTCGGACAGCTTCAGCGTGTTGACGCTCTGGCCGGTGGCGCGGTCCAGCTCGGTGATCACGTCCTCGTAGTGCTCCTCCATGGAGCTGGTCAGGCACATCAGGTTGCCGCCGGGCGTCTTTTCGACCACGTCGTGGTGGCTGCCGTAGGGCAGGTAGTAGACCTGGTAGGCCCGGCCCAGGTAGTCCATCTCATACAGCTTCACCGTCTGGGGCTTCGATACGGACATGGTGTAGGACGAGGCGTCCTGGAGCAGGAAGCGCCCGTCCGAGAGGTTGTACAGCCCGTAGTAGCCGGTCTCCTGGTCCAGGTACCAGCGGATGTCGCCGTTGCAGTCGATGGCGAAGGGCCGCTTGCAGGATTGGCCGTAAACCATGGTCAGCCCGTAGGCGGATTCGCCGGCGCAGACCACCGGCTCCACCATGCCGTTCATGCGGTCCGGCAGGCCGCCGGTCTGCACCGTGAGCGCGGCGGTGTCGGTCACATTGCCCTCCGCGTCCAGCAGCGCCAGCTCCACCGCGTTCTCCGCGGCGGGATACAGCCCGATCAGCGGCACGCGGTGCGCCGTCTGGGCGGGGGTCTCATAGCGGATGTCCGCGGCGGGGGTCTTGCCCTTCACGGTGCAGCGCACCCGCTGCGCCTCGGGCGTGGTGAACAGCGCCAGCGCCGTCAGCGGGGAATTGCCGAAGGCGTCCTGTATCACCATCGGGTCGTGGAAGTCGTAATCGCCGCCCTCCAGCTCCCCGGTCAGCATGCCGTCGATCTCCAGCGTGGACGCCAGCGGGCTCTCCACAATGGGGATGTTGCTCTCATAGCGCGCCGCGGCGGCATCGTCCTCTGCGATCTGCGCCACGTCGCCCAGGTCCTGGGTGACCGGTATGGCCTGGCCGTAGTAGCCCACGGGCTTGACCGTGCGGTGCACCTCGATGCCCAGCGCCTGCCTGAAGGCGTCGCGCATGTCCGGGTTGAACCAGCAGAACAGCGCGCCCGCGCAGAGCAGCCCCAGCGCGATCAGTATCGGCAGCGCCAGCTTCAGCTTCTCTCGAAAGGACAGCCGCCTCATAGCGCGTACCCCGTGTCGTACAGCTGCCCGTCGAGGCACAGCAGGATCTGCCATTCGCCTTCGAGGCCCTCGGTGCTGACCCAGCCGTTCACCGAGACCGCCGCGCCGGCCTCCTGGGCCACGGCGTTGGAGGTCACGGCGTAGACGCGGTCCTCCCCGTCGCCGCGCAGCACCAGGTAATCCGGCGTCAGCGCGTCCGCGGCGGTGGCGGTGTCATAGCGGCCCGTGAAGGACAGCTTGACCTCGTCCAGGTTGAAGCTCCAGCCTTCGGGCAGCGCCTCGGGGGAGGTGTTTGCCAGCGCGGCGAGGACCGCTTCGTCCGCGTCCGCCCGGGGCGTCTCGCCCAGGCTGCCCAGCACCGGCGCTTCCCCGCCGATGTCCAGGCCCATGCCCTCGGCGTACATCGGATAGCGCAGCGAGCGGAAGGTCAGCGCGGTGAAGCTGTCGCCGGTGACGGTGAGCTCGTAGGCCAGCTCGCCGTCCATCACCAGGTCCACGTGGGTGGACTTGACCAGGTCGGGCAGGAACATGTCCGCCGGCCCGAGGCCGTGGTTGTCCGCGTTGGGATCGTACAGGTGGGAGCCCGCGGTGATCCACAGCGCCGCGTCGGTGCCGTCCAGGGTCTCCACGCCGGAGATCCAGTCGGAGTACCACGCCGCGCCACGCTCCTTGCCGTATTCAAACACCTGGGATACGGTCATGGCCTCCGCGTCGATTCGATAGATCACGGCCCGGGAATACACGTCGCTGCCGGTGACGCGGTTTGCGTCGTTGGAGCGCTTGACCTTGGCGGTGCCGTTGTCGAACATCATCACGTCGCCGTTGTCCAGCATGGTGATCTCGTGCTGGGCGTAGAACCACTCGAAATCGTCGCCCACGGGAGTGAAGAAGTAAGCGGGGTCCACCTCGTTCCAGTCGGTGGGGTCGCCCAGGATCCAGGCCAGGGACTTGTCGCTCTTGCGGACGGCGACGATGGCGTCCTTGTGGCGGCCGGAGAGCAGCACCAGGTCGTTCTTCGCGTCATACCACAGCGAATTGTTGTGGAACCAGTCCAGCTCCTTGGTGCCGTCGGTGTTCATGGACGCGGACATGCCGTCCCCGAGGGGCAGTATCTCCCGCAGGTCCAGCTCCCAGACCACCTCGCCGGTCTGCCGGTCGATCTCCACCACGTAATCCTCCACGGAGGAGAAGTCCGCGGGATCGCCCGCCACCAGCAGGTTGCCGTTGTCCAGCTCCTGGAAGTCGTGGTGCTGGCCGCCGGGGATCTCGTAGTCCCGGTAGACCCGGCCGTTCCAGTCGATCTCCTGCAAGCCCGACTTGTAATAGCTGGTCTTCAGCGTGTAGGCGGTGGGGGTCATCAGGTGGCCGTTCTTCAGCGGGTGCACGCCCATGGTGCCGCCGCCGTTGTAATACCAGCGGATGTCGCCCGCGGCGTCCACGCCGTACAGCGCGCCGCCCAGGCCGCACATCACGGTGATCCGGCTGTAGTCGTACAGCTCGGGCCTGATCGCCTCCACGGCGATCTCGCCGGGGCTGAAGCTCAGCGCCTCGGTCTCCACCTCGAAGGACGTCTCCCGGCCGTCGCCCAGCGCCAGCTCCACCGTGGTGGCGCGTCCGCCGTACAGGCCGTACACGGGCACCAGGTGCTCCGTCGCCTCCGGGAAGTGGCCGACCATGTCGTTCTCGGCGCTGTCGCCCTTCACGCGAATGGTCACGTCCGTGGGTTCATCGGTGGTGAACACGATGACCGCCGTCAGGGGAGAGGTCCCGTAGGGGTTGAGGATCACGCAGGCGTCCTCGAAGGCATAGCCGGCCTCCAGCTCCTGGCGCAGCGCCTCGTCGATGGCCTGCTGGCGGGCGAGTATGCCGGTGGGCTCCAGCGTGGCCGCGCCAGCGCCCATGGCGCACAGCGCGCCGAGGCAGAGTATCGCCGCGAGGGCGATGAGGATTCGCTTTTTCATGGTATGCCGCACCTCCATGCGTTCGTCAAATGCCCAGCGCGAGGCTGTAGGTCTCCGCTTCAAAGGCGTAGGACAGCGTCAGCCCGCCGGCGCCCTCCGGGATCTGGTAGGCGATCCAGCCCTCGTTGGAGCCGAAGTTCAGCTTTGTGCCCGGCATGCGCTTCATGCCCAGGTCGAGTATGAATTCGTCGGCGATCCGGTGGTATTCGTTCCCGTCGCCGTCCGTCAGCAGCATGTTCTCCCAGTCGATGGTCTCCTTGCTGCCCTGCTTCTCGATCAGCAGCTTGATCATGCAGAAGGTCATGCCCTCGTCGGCGGTCTTGCTGTACTCCGAGGTCTCGATCCCGGAATAGCCCAGCGCGACGCTGATGTTGTCCAGGGAGCTGTTGACCTGCACGTTCTCGGCGACGATGTGCCATCCGGCCACGGTGACGTCGTCCAAGGCCTCGCCGTCGCCCGCGGGCTGCGCGGCGGCGTCGGCGACCTCCTCGACAGCCGCCTCGGCGGTTTCAGCGGTCTCCTCGGCGGCCGCTTCGGCTTCCTCGGCCACTTCCTCGGCGGTATCTGCGGCAGTTTCAGCGACTTCCTCGACGGCCGTTTCGGCTTCTTCGGCGACCTCTTCGACGGTCTCCTCGGCGGTCTCAGCGGTCTCCTCGGCAGCCGCCTCGGCTTCTTCGGCGACCTCTTCGACGGTCTCCTCGGCGGTCTCGGCGACTTCCTCGGCGGCTTTGGTTGCTTCCGCCGGGACGTCCACCTTCTTGCTGCAGCCGAACAGGCACAGCGCCACGGCGCACAGCAGAACGACGGCCAGTATGCGGCGCAGTTGCAGGGTTTGCATGGGTGATTCCTCCTCTTCTCTCGTTGGCTCGCGGGTGTTGTATGGGTTTGTGCAGTGCAATTACTATTTGCCCAGGGGATAAGCAATATACCGTAAATCAGGCGTAACATAACAGGGCCGGAAGTCCAGTTAAGAAACTGTGGCAAGGGACATTTTTCTCCGCATCCCAGCGAAGAAATGGTATTGACGCGGCGGGGCGATTCTGATATCATCATTTGGGAATGAAAAACACTTCATATATGACCGGGGGAGGCAATACGCATGAATGAAATGAAAAAGGCGGTCATCAGCGTGCTGGGCACCGACAAGAAGGGCATCATCGCGCAGGTCAGCCGCATACTCTACGAGAACGACGCGAACATACTGGACATCAGCCAGACCATCGTCTCCGGGCTGTTCAGCATGATACTGATCGCGGACATCTCCTCCGAGGCCTGCTCCTTCGACACGCTGAAGACGGAGCTGGACGCCCTGGGCGACCGGCTGGGCGTGCAGGTGCGCACCCAGCGCAGCGAGATCTTCGAAGCGATGCACCAGATCTGAGGGAGGTACGCGGCCATGCACATGATCAATACCTCTGAAATACTGGAAACCCTGAACATGATCGACCACCAGAAGCTGGACGTGCGCACGATCACCATGGGCATATCGCTGCTCTCCTGCGTCACCGACGACGAGGAAAAGCTCTGCGCCAACATCTACGACCTGATCACCCGCCGCGCGGAAAACCTGGTGCGGGTGGGTCGGGAGATCGAGCGGGAATACGGCGTGCCCATCGTGAACAAGCGCATCTCCGTCACGCCCGCCGCGCTGGTGACCGGCGCGATCAGGAACCCGGTGAAGGTGGCGAAGGCGCTGGACCGGGCCGCGAAGGCCACGGGCGTGGACTTCATCGGCGGCTATTCGGCGCTGGTGCAAAAGGGCATGACCGGGGCGGACCGGCGGCTGATCGAATCGATCCCCGAGGCGCTGGCCGAGACGGACTTCCTGTGCTCCTCCGTCAACGTGGGCTCCACCCGGGCGGGCATCAACATGGACGCCGTGCGGCTGATGGGCGAGGTGGTGAAGGCCACTGCCGCCCGCACCGCGGACAACGGTGGGCTGGGCTGCGCGAAGCTGGTGGTGTTCTGCAACGCCGTGGAGGACAACCCCTTCATGGCCGGCGCGTTCCACGGCCCCGGCGAGGGCGATTGCGCCGTCAGCGTGGGCGTCAGCGGCCCGGGCGTGGTGAAGGTGGCGCTGGAGGCCGTCAAGGGCGCGCCCTTCGACGAGGTGGCCGAGACCATCAAGCGCACCGCCTTCCACATCACCCGCGTGGGTCAGCTGGTGGCCCGGGAGGCCAGCCGTCGGCTGGAGGTGCCCTTCGGCATCGTCGACCTGTCCCTGGCCCCGACCCCGGCGGTGGGCGACTCCGTGGCGGCGATCCTGGAGGAGATGGGCCTGGAGGTCTGCGGCGGGCACGGCACCACCGCGGCGCTGGCGCTGCTGAACGACGCGGTGAAGAAGGGCGGCGTGATGGCGTCCTCCCACGTGGGCGGGCTGTCCGGCGCGTTCATCCCCGTCTCCGAGGACATCGGCATGATCCAGGCCGCCCAGCGCGGCGCGCTGTCCCTGGAGAAGCTGGAGGCCATGACCTGCGTCTGCTCCGTGGGCCTGGACATGATCGCCATCCCCGGCGACACCCCGGCCCAGACCATATCCGCCATCATCGCCGACGAGGCAGCCATCGGCATGGTCAACAACAAGACCACCGCCGTGCGCGTGATCCCCGCTCCCGGCAAGCGGGTGGGGGACAACGTGGAGTTCGGCGGGCTGCTGGGCCACGCGCCGGTCATCCCCGTGCGCGAATTCAGCGCCGCGGAGTTCATTGCCCGGGGCGGCAGGATCCCCGCGCCGCTGCACTCGCTGAGAAACTGACGGATGCAATGCAATGGCCCGCCGCATCGCGCGATGCGGCGGGCCACTGATATGGCTGTGGATCAGCTGGGATCGTAATCGTCCCCCTGCTCCTGATAGGTGATCTGGTTGGTGATGGGGTCGTAGATCGGGGGCTTGCAGCGTCCGCAGGGCTCAAAGCCCAGGTAGTAGGCCTCGTAGACCGTCAGCCGCTGGGAGGAGGCGAAGGCGAACTTGCACTTGTACTCGTGATAGCAGCGTGCGCCGTCGGCGGCGTAGACATAGTGCACGTCGTTCTCCACCGCGGGCATGATGATCGATTCGGTCTGGTCGTTGGTGTAGCCGGGCACGATGAAGTTGGGCAGGTCGGGGCCGTAGACCTCCACCTCGGGCTTGTTGGTCACCAGCTCCACGCCGCCGTTGACCGACGTCGTGGGGGCGGGGATGGCGAAGATCGCCACCAGTATGCCCGCCATCAGCACGCTGACGCCCGCCTTCACGGCCATGGGCCAGCGGCAGCTGCGCCGCCACATCCGCGTCAGGCCCACCGGGGGCACCAGCAGCCACAGCGCGGTCTTCCAGTCGAAGCCGCGCAGCCGGGCGGCCAGCGCTGAGCGGCACTGGGACATCGCGTCGCGCCGGGCGGCCTTACCGGCACGGCGATCCGCGGGCATCGCGCCGCGGCGCACAGACTTCGCCGCGCGGGACGCCGGCCTCGCGCTGCCGCGCCTGGAACCCGTATTCACTATCTTCACGTCAATCACGACCTTTTATCGACAAAGTACGACGGATTCTCCCTGAATCCGTCATCATTATAGTCGATTTTTGCAAAATAGTAAACAGGCAAAGACCGGAAATTTCGAATTTGAAATAAATTTAACAATTTTGAAATAATATTTCGGCCCCGACACGCATATATCACAGCGCCGCCGCCGTATGTTAATCGACAAAATCTTGACAGTAATCCGGCCCGGATGCTATAATGCGCATATTATAATGGTTTTTGCAATATATTTTGGCAGAATCGCTGCCGATGCGCGATAGACGAGGTGAACGGCCTTGAACGGATATGAGGTGCTGAACATACCGAGGACGGCCACGCGGGACGAGATCCGGGCGGCCTATCGGGAATTGGCGCGCCGCTGGCACCCGGACCGCTTCATGCCCGGGCCCGAGCGGGACTGGGCCAACGAGAAGATGGCGGCCATCAACGCGGCCTACCGGACGTGCCTGAGCGGCCTGAAGGACGCGCGGCTGGCGGTGGACAGCGAGGACGAGGCGCTGCGCCGGGTGCAGGCGCTGATCGACGACGGCAAGTATCAGTCCGCCCGCAAGCTGCTGATGGGCTTCAACACCCGCTGCGCCGAGTGGAATTATCTGTTCGGATGGGTGCTGCTGAACCAGAGCGACGTCCAGAAGGCGCTGATCTACCTGTCCGTCGCCGCCCACCAGAACCCCGACAGCGCGAAGTACGCCCGGGCCCTGAAGCAGGCCCAGCAGCTCAGCGCCACCCGCAGGCTGAGCGGGCTGTTTGCGCGAAGAAGATGATCCTATATTATGAAGGCCCCGCGTCCGGTCGGACGCGGGGCCTTCGGTATTTGGCTCGCTTACTTGATGACCTTCTTGGCGGTCTCGGCCACGTTCTCGGCGGTGAAGCCGTACTCCTTGAACAGGAGCTTGTAGGGGGCGGAAGCGCCGAAGTGGTCGATGCCGATCACCTCGCCGTCGATGCCCACATACTTGTGCCAGCCGAAGGTCGCGCCGGCCTCCACGGCCACGCGGGCGCGCACGGCCTTGGGCATGACGGACTCCTTGTATGCCTCGCTCTGGGCGTCGAACAGCTCAAAGCTGGGCATGGAGATCACGCGGGCGTCGATGCCGTCGGCCTTCAGCAGCTTCTGGGCCTCGACGCACTGCTCCACCTCGGAGCCGGAGGCCATCAGCAGCACATCGGGGGTGGCCTTCTCGGAGTCGGACAGCACATAGCCGCCCTTCAGGGCGTCCAGGCCGCTCTTCTCGTAGAGGGGCAGGTCCTGACGGGTCAGCACCAGCGCCACGGGATGCTTCTCGGTCATGGCCGCGATCCAGCCCGCCGCGACTTCCTTGCTGTCCGCGGGGCGGAACACCACCAGGCCCGGCATGGCGCGCAGGCCGGCCAGCTGCTCCACGGGCTGATGGGTGGGGCCGTCCTCGCCGACGCCGATGGAATCGTGGGTGAGGATATAGGGGATGCCCAGGTTCATGATGCTGCTCATGCGCATGGCGTTCTTCATGTAATCGCTGAACACGAAGAAGGTGGCGCAATAGGGCCTCAGGCCGCCGTGCAGCTTGATGCCGTTGCAGATCGCGGCCATGGCATGCTCGCGCACGCCGAAGTGGATGTTCTGTCCCTCGGGGGTCTCGGCGGAGAAATCGCCCTTGCCCTTCAGGTTGCTCTTGTTGGAGGGCGCCAGGTCGGCGGAGCCGCCGAACAGGTTCGGGATGCGCTCGGCCAGGCGGTTCAGGGTGGTGCCGCTGGAATTGCGGGTGGCGCACTTGCCCTCGAAGGCGAACAGCTCCTCGTCCTTGGTCAGGTCCACGGGCAGCTCGTCGCTGAACCAGACGTCCCATTCCTTCTTCAGCTCGGGATACTGCTTGGCGTATTCAGCGAACAGCGCGTCCCACTCGGCCTCGGCCTGCTTGCCGGCGGCCAGGGTCTCGGCGGTGCAGTCATAGACCTCCTGGGGAACGCCGAAGGGCTCCTCGCAGGGCCAGCCCAGGTTCTTCTTGGTGATGGCCAGGTTCTCCTCGCCGAGGGGCTCGCCGTGGGCGGAGTTCATGCCGGCCTTGGGGGAGCCGTAGCCGATCACGGTGTGGGTGACCACCAGGGTGGGCTTGTCGGACTTCTTCGCGATCTGCAGCGCGGCGTCCACCTGCTTCCAGCAGTTGCCCTCCTTCACGTCGATCACGTTCCAGCCGTAGGCGCGGAACCGGGCGGGCACGTCCTCGCGGAAGGCCAGGTCGGTGCTGCCCTCGATGGAGATCTCGTTGTCGTCGTACACGGCGATCAGCTTGTTCAGCTTCAGGGTGCCGGCCAGGGAGCAGGCCTCGTGGCTGATGCCCTCCATCATGCAGCCGTCGCCCAGTATGCACCAGGTGTAATGGTCCACCACGTTGAAGCCCTCGCGGTTGAACTTGGCCGCCAGGTGCTTCTCGGCCATGGCCATGCCCACCGCGTTGGCGATGCCCTGGCCCAGGGGGCCGGTGGTGGTCTCGACGCCGATGGTGTGGCCGTACTCGGGATGGCCGGGGGTCAGGGAGCCGAACTGCCTGAACTGCTTCAGGTCGTCGATCTTCAGGCCGTAGCCGAACAGATGCAGCAGCGAGTAGATCAGCATGGAGCCGTGGCCGGAGGACAGCACGAAGCGGTCGCGGTTGGCCCACTTGGGATCGGCGGGGTTGTGCTTCATCTGCTTGCCCCAGATGGCGTAGGCCGCGGGGGCCGCGCCCATGGGCATGCCCGGATGGCCGGACTTGGCTTTCTGCACGCCTTCGGCGGTCAGTATGCGGATCGCGTTGACGACCATGCTCTCTTTGCTCATTGGAAATGCACTCCTATCTGAAATATTATTTGGTATCTTGCTCCGGGTCGGGGCGGAAAACCGCCCCACCGGTTATTATAGCATATGTTTCGCCGCTTGGACAAGGAGAAAATACAATTAATTGGGAATTGAGAATGGGGAGTTGAAAATTGAGAATTGCGGTCGTGGATAATCGCATTTCAGAATTCTCAATTATGCCTGTTTCCCAATCGCCTTTCTGAGCGGCCCGAGCTCCAGCTTCTCGGTGTCCCCGATCAGCCCGTACAGCGCCTCCAGTATGCGCTGCACGCCGCCGGGCACGGCGCTCTCGGCGTTCAGCACCATCACCGGGTCGTGCACGGACATGCGCAGCTGGAACCAGGCGTTGTTCACGCCGCCGTCCAGGTTGAAGGTGATGCGCACGCCCTCGCGGCTGTCCGGCGCGGCCTGCCATTCGGGGTGGGTGAGGGTGTGGGACAGTATGATCTCCACGATCTCCTGGGCCTCCTCCTCGGGCGCCCAGTCCTCGAACTCCAGTATAGGCAACCGGATTTCCGCGCTTTCCACCGGCTCCTGCAGATCGTCGATGAGGCTGAACAGCAGCTGGCCCTCCCGCTTGCGGTTCAGCGCCTCGCAGATGATCCGCGTGGCCAGGTACGCACCGTCATCCAGGAAGCCGTTCTCCCGGAAGGCGGCGTGGCCGCTGGTCTCGATGGCCAGGGGGCAGTCGATGCCCTCGCCGTTCAGCCGGATGGCCTCGTCGATCACGTTGCGGTAGCCCCGCTTGAAGCGGTAGTGTATGCCGCCCCACTCCGCGATGAAGGCGGACAGGCCGGAGCTGGTGACGCTGTCGGTGACGAAGGTCGCGCCGGGACGGACGTCCAGCAGCATGGCGGCCACCAGCGCGATCAGCCGGTTCTGGGCCACGGTGCGGCCGTCCTGGTCCACGATGGCGGCCCGGTCGCCGTCGGCGCTGAGTATCACGCCCATGTCGGCCCGGTTCTCCCGCACCGCCCGGGCGATCTCCCGCAGCGCGGCGGGGTCCTCGGGGCGGGCGAGATAGTCCCCGGCGTTGTCCGGATCCAGGCGCAGGCTGCCCTCGGTCTCCACGCCCAGGTCCGCCAGGAATTCGGCGAAGCGACGGCCCGCGCTGTCCCGGGCGTCCACCACCACGCGCATGCCCAGCAGCGGCTTCAGCGCGTCGTCCTCCAGATATCGAGCGGCGACGCGGCGCAGGTTCTCGTAGTAGCGCGCGGTGGCGTCACAGCGGACCACCAGCCGCTCGGGCACCTCGGCTTTGGCCGCGCGGCGCAGTATCTCCTCGACGTCCGCGCCCTGCAAGCCGCCTTTCGAGGTGATGAAGCGGAAGCCGTTCACCCCGGGAATGGGAGCGCTCGCGGTGACCATCACCGCGCCGTCCACCCGCTCGGGGCCCTCCTGCACGGTCATGAACAGCGCCGGTGTGGCGCACTCGCCGCAGTCCAGCACGTCGCTGTCCGCGGCGGTGATGCCCCGGGTCAGCGCGGCCTTGATGCGCGCGCCGGAGGGACGGGGATCCCGGCCCACGGCCAGCCGCAGCGCGTCCGGCGTGGTGTCCAGGCGCTCGGCCAGCCAGCAGGCGAAGGCGTAGCCCAGCTTATCCGCGCGCTCATCGGTCAACAGTTGTTCCGGCCCCCGGATCCCGGAGCCGCTTCTGAGTCTCAGCCAATTCGTACTGTCGGTATCCATAAAATATCCTTTCTGTATGCTTTTCCACCCGTGCGGGCGGCGATATCCGTCATTTCTTCTTCTTTTTCGGCGCGGGGGCCTTCACGGTGGGCACGCGGCCCGTCTTGCCCATCTCGGCCTTGACGGTGGGTACCCGGCCCGTCTTGCCCATCTCGGCTTTGATGCGCTGCTTTTCGGCGGCGACGCGCCTGAGCCGGTCGCGGCGGGCGCGCAGGGACGTGACGGCCAGCAGGGTGATCATCACCGTCAGCGCGGCCCCGGCGATGATCAGCAGCACGATGAAGGTGGTGGTGCTGCCGCCCATCTTCACCGATCCGCCCTCCAGGTCGATGCCGCTGCCCTCCCGGGGCTCCGGCGCGACGCCGTCGGCGGCGATGGCCACGTCGATGGGGGTGCTGCTGACCGTGCGCTGGCGGCCCTGGGCGTCGGTGTAGTTCAGGCAGAATATGAACTGGGTGTCCTCGGCGACGTCGTAGGCGAAGCTGCACAGCGAGGGCTCCCCGGCGGGCAGCACGGCCAGGCGGCGGATCTCGCCCCGGTTGACCTCGTACAGCAGCGCGTCCCGGGCCATGACGGTGCCGGTGTTTTCGATGGAGAAATCGAAGGTCACCCGGCCGGCCCGGTTGATGCGCGGCTCCCGGGCCGCGGCGGACAGCGCGATCTCCACGGAATCCTCTCCGGCCTCGGGGGCGACGGTCAGCGTGTCGGTGCGCAGGTCCAGCGCCTCGCCCGCGCCGCTCAGGCCGGTGATGCGCCAGCGGTATTCGCCCTCGCCCCGGAGGGGATAGGTGTGGGCGATCTCCAGCGGGCTCGCGCCGCTGGGCAGCGACACGGCGTCGGCGATCACGCCGCCGTACACGTCGTCCAGCACGGTGATGTCGGTGTAATCCACGTTTCCGGCGTTGGTGAGTATCAGTATCGCGTCGGCGGTGTCCTTTTCAAACACGGACTGTCCCACCGAGAAGGCGATGTCCAGCGCGCTGTCGGCGATGTCCACCGCCGCGGCCTGCAGCGCCATGCTGAAGCTCTCCCCGGAGGGCACCGTGTACTCCAGCACCGGCGCGGACTGCGCCGCCTCGATCAGCGTGACGCGGCTGATGAAGCTCTTGCTCTCGCCCACGGCCAGCTGCTCCAGCCGCCCGGTGAAATCACCCAGGCTGTCCCGGATGCGCAGCGCGTTCAGCGCCACGTTGCCGGTGTTGGCGATCTTGTAGGTGACGGTCACCAGCCCGCCCGGGGACACGCGGTTCGAGGACAGCTGCCGGGTGAAGCTCACGCCGGGCTGTGCCTCGCCCTTGACGATGGCGGCGCTGAGGTCGTAGACCACCTTGTCCCCGCCGGAGACCTCCGGGTCGTGGCTGACGGTGTAGGCGATGGCCTCGGCGTCCAGCTCGTCCTGGGTCACCGTGTGGGGGCGTACCAGTGTCTGGCTCTCCCCGGGCCCCAGCTGGCCGATGGGCTCGGACAGCAGCCCGTCGCCGGAGGCCAGGTAGATGTTGTGCACGGCGTGGCCGCTGCGGTTTTGGATCACGAAGGTCAGCGTCACGTCCTCCGGCGCGACCATCACGCCGGGCTCGGCGCTGAATTCCACGGACAGCGCGGCCCCGTCGGCCTCCTCCGCCCGAGCGGGGGAGGGCGCCCACGGCATGGCGGCAGCGCAAAGCCACGCCAGCGCCGTCAGCACGGCCGCCAGCCTGCGCCAATATGCCATCCTCCGAACCATCGCGCGCACCCTTTCCCTCTCGCGGCGGGGCAAAGCACCCCAAAATTCCTATTATATTGTATTTCATTTTACCCCGACCTGTCAAGGCAAATCCGTGGGACGCGGCCCCGATGCGGGTTCCCGGACGGGTTGTCCCGTGCCCGTGCCCCGACAGGTCAAATTTTTACATTCCCGCCTATTGCTTTTTCCTCCCGCCCGTGCTATAATATCTCACGTTCGATGCGATGCGCATCATATGGGGCATTAGCACAGTTGGCTAGCGCGCTACATTCGCATTGTAGAGGTCACCGGTTCGAATCCGGTATGCTCCACCAACCAACAACGCTGATTTTGATACGAAATCAGCGTTGTTGCTTTTTGCCTGAAAGCGCCCAGCCTATGGGCGTTCTACGCTTTGTTCCGTTTGGACAATGCTTGTATACCCAGGTCGAAAACAGCATCTTATAGCAAAAATGGGGTCAATGGTCAAACGCAGGGGCTTTCTTGCGTTTGGTCATTGACCTCTTGCGTTTGACTATATGCCCCTGCGTTTGGATATAGCCACCTTGCGTTTGGACATTGAATCCCGCGCTTAACCAATAAGAAATTGCTATAAAAAAAGCGGCGACATGCCACTGTTGGTTATGAACGTCTTGATGCGTAGAAACATGCTCTGGAACAGTATTTTGCCTGTTTGTACGATGTGAAGCCCTTCCCGCATACCGCGCAGACAAAAGTGATGAGCCGTTCGCCCTGAAGCTCGCCCTGATGGCTGTACCACCACTCATTGCGGCATTTGTCAGAACAGAAGCGCTGGGTCTTCCGCGCATCCTTCGGCAGCACCTTCTTGCACTGTTCGCAACGCCTGACATCGTTATGCTTCTGCCTATGCACAAACACCTTCAGCGCAGAGACCTCGATGCCCAGCTCCGCTGATATCTCCTTGTACTGCCTGCCTGCCGCCCGCATGTCCAGAATCGTTCTTTTCTCTTTCTCCGTCATGGGAAAAACCTCCTCTCGCCAGGTAGCCGCGAGAGGAGGCAAAAAGGGACGTTTTCATGAACAACCTGGTTCAACTGCGTTGATTACAGGCCAGCTTGCTTCAGCGCATGCTTCCATCCCGTAACTATTTCTTATAGGGCTCCTCCAGGCTCAATTCAAACGCCGCTTCTTTGGGCAGGGTCTGGATCAGCCTGTTTTCATCCTCATCCAGATGCGCGATGATCATCTGCCGGTAGGAAGCGGATTGTTCCTCACCGCCATAGAGGATCGCGAACCAGCCGCCATACGCGTTTATATCTCCGTTCTTCCAGCCGTCCCGCAACTCAGTTTCATCGACCACGCCGTCCTTCAGTTCACAGCAGTAATCCACGCCGGAATCTTCGCCGGTAACCGTCATGGGCAGGCGGTTCATGAAGTCCCTCGCCGCGAAGCTGCCGTTCAATCATCCGGGTCTTTGAGCACTGCCCCGGCTTCCCGCAGGCGGTTCAGCAGCGCGTCAGACTTGTTGTCCTCGCCCGCCGCCGTGAAAACCCCCATGTCCTCCAGGTGCAGGTATTCGAGGAATGAATTGCGGTAGGTGAAAATCGCGCCGTCGTACACGCCCTGATCGCCGGAGGAGAGCAGCAGCGCCGCCTTCTTCAGCTTCTTCGGGTACCCCAAGGCGTAAATTCGATTGATAGCGCACTGAAGCTGGCCTGACAGACTGTGGTAGTAGATCGGCGAGGCCAGCACGATCATCTCTGCCTCGTCCAACACGGGGTAGATCTGCTGCATGGCGTCCTTCTGAATGCACTGACGGAAGGCCCTGGCATGGCAGTACTCGCAGGCGAGACAGCCGCCTATGCTCATGCGGCAAACATCAAATACCGTAACCTGGTGCCCGGCGCGCTCCGCGCCTTCGGCATAGGCGCGAATCATGGCCTTCGTATTTCCGGAAGGCCGGGGGCTTCCGTTCAACACGACAATCTTCATGTCGGGTTCCTCTCTTTCCAAATTGCCGTTGCGCCGACGCGCATTGCGTCGGCGCAACATCTCTTGCGTGAATTATCCCCAGAAGTCGAAGTTGGCGTTCTGGCCGTTTCCGGTGGTGGCGGCGGTAGCGCCGGTGACGGTGTCCGCCTCGTCGATGCTGCCGATGACGATGGCGCACAGCAGGGTCAGGTTGCCGTCCACGTCGATGGTGCGTCCGGTCATCTGGCCGTCCGTGTAGCCGCCGTAGAAGAAGTGGTCGAATTTCTCGGAGCCGTCCTTGGAGCTGGTGTAGCGGCTGATGTCCCAGTTTTCCCCCTGAATGACGTTGAAGTTGCCGCCGGCATACCAGATGTCGATGCCGTCTCTCTCCGGGAAGGCGTCCTTGACGCCCTGGTTGTACAGGGTGATCGCGCCGTAGGTGCGCACGCGGAAGCCCTCGGAGATCGCCGCCAGATTCAGCATGGCCCCGGCCTCGCCGGCTTCATAGATGCAGTAGTACATCTGCCAGTAGTGCTCCACGCCGAACTGGTCCGTCCTCGGGGAGTACTGCTCCACGTGGTGCTCCTGATCGCTGACGCCGTCGGCCAGCACCAGCACCGTCACGGTGCCGTTGCCCGTCACGCCCATGGCGCCCAGCAGCTTCTGCTGCTCCTCGGGATCGCGGATGACGACGTAGTGGGGCGCGGTCAGCATGTCTGCTGAGGAAATGCGAGATAAAAAACTTCATTTCTCCCGACAGGCCATGCAGGAAATGGCAGTGCTCCGGCAGGCCATCCATGAAATCATGGAACTTGCGGTGGATGCCTTTCGATACAATGACATGGGAAAGGCGATCTACGTCGAACCGCTGGAACAGGTCATTGACACACTGAAAGAGGAAATGCGGACGAGGCATATCTTCCGAATGAAGCAGGAAACCTGCAG
>ONHI01000142.1 GCA_900317565.1 uncultured Eubacteriales bacterium | reverse complement strand
CGATGTAGTGCACGCAGGCGTCGATCACCTCGCCCAGGTTGTGGGGCGGTATGTTGGTGGCCATGCCCACGGCGATGCCGCTGGAGCCGTTCACCAGCAAATTCGGGAAGCGGCTGGGCATCACGGCGGGCTGCATCAGGGTCTCGTCGAAGTTCGGGTAGAAGTCGACGGTCTCCTTCTCGATGTCGCGCACCATCTCCATGGAGAGCTTGGACAGCCGCGCCTCGGTGTATCGCATGGCCGCCGCGCCGTCGCCGTCCACGGAGCCGAAGTTGCCCTGGCCCTCCACCAGCGTCGCATGGCCGCCGCGCCGTCGCCGTCCACGGAGCCGAAGTTGCCCTGGCCCTCCACCAGCGTGTAGCGGATGGAGAAATCCTGGGCCAGGCGCACCATGGCGTCGTAGACGCTGGAATCGCCGTGGGGATGGTATTTACCGAGCACGTCGCCCACGATGCGCGCGGACTTCCTGTAGGGCTTGTCCGGGGTGATGCCCATCTCGTTCATCGAGTACAGGATCCTCCGGTGCACCGGCTTCAGGCCGTCCCGCACGTCCGGCAAGGCGCGCGTCACGATAACGGCCATGGCGTCGTCACGATAACGGCCATGGCGTAGGATATAAAGGATTTTTTCAGCTCGTCCTCAATGTTGAGGGGCGTGAGTTTTCCGATGTTGAATTCGTCGGGCATTCAGTTATTACCTCCGTTTCGATACAAACACATAGGCTCCCTCTTTGAGGGAGCTGTCACGCGCAGCGTGACTGAGGGAGTTACCCTCTTTGAGGGAGCTGTCACGCGCAGCGTGACTGAGGGAGTTACCCTCTTTGAGGGAGCTGTCACGCGCAGCGTGACTGAGGGAGTTACCCTCCCCGAGAGAGCTGTCACGCGCAGCGTGACTGAGGGAGTCCCCTCTCCCCAAAGGATTATCCTCACGTGGGCGCATCCATCTACGCCTTCAGCAATTCGTGAACAACCTTGTCGATCTCCATACAAGCTCCATCAAAGTTCCTGTCGATATCAATGTTAGCAATGCGAAGCACTGTCAATCCCTGTGCATTCAGAAACGCGGTGCGCTTTGCGTCGTAAAGGGAAGCGTCATCCTCGTAATGCTGTGACCCATCCAGTTCTATTACCAGTCTTGCCCTGTGGCAATAGAAATCGACGATGTAATTTCCGATCGCCTTTTGTCTCTGGAACCTCAATGGGTAATATTTCAGATAATCATACCATAGGTGATTCTCCTGGCGGGTCGCCTCTTTGCGAAGGCATTTGGCGCGGTCGATCAAGGGATGCTCGTAGGGAAGGGACAATGACGATCACCTCGTTGATTTAACTCCCTCCGGCCCTTCGGGCCACCTCCCTCAAAGAGGGAGGCTTTATCATCCATATCCTCGGAAGGGCACTTACTCCAAGGGGAGGACATATCAACCAAATGGCAGAAGGTCTCTTACTCCAAGAGCCCGCTTTGACTCCCTCACGGAGAAAGGCTGTACCCTTGTTGTCCAAAGGGCTCCTGTACGGCTCCCTCCCCGAGGGAGCTGTCAGCGTAGCTGACTGAGGGAGTTCGGCCCCCTCCCCGAGGGAGCTGTCAGCGCAGCTGACTGGGGGAGTTTGAAAGAGCTTGCTCCCCCGTCCACACTAAATATCCAAATCCGCCACCAGCTTCGCGTTCTGCTCGATGAATTCCCTTCTCGGCTCGACCTGGTCGCCCATGAGCAGGGTGAACAGCTCGTCGGCGGCGATGGCGTCCTTCATCTCGACGCGGTACATGCTGCGGGTCTCGGGGTTCATGGTGGTATCCCAGAGCTGCTGATAGCTCATCTCGCCCAGGCCCTTGTAGCGCTGGATCTCGGGCTTGGCGTCGCGGCCCATCTCGTCCAGCAGCTTCTGCAGCTGGGAATCGGAGTAGACGTACTGCTCCTGCTTGCCGCGGGTGACCTTGTACAGCGGGGGCTGGGCGGCGTAGACATAGCCGTCCTCGATCAGCTTGGGCATGAAGCGATAGAAGAACGTGAGCAGCAGTATGCGGATGTGGTTGCCGTCCACGTCGGCATCGGTCATGCACACGATGCGGTGATAGCGCAGCTTGCTGGGGTCGAATTCCTTGCCGAAGCCCGCGCCGAAGGCGGTGATCATAGCCTTGATCTCGGCGTTGCCCAGCGCGCGGTCGATGCGGGTCTTTTCCACGTTCAATATCTTGCCCCGCAGCGGCAGTATGGCCTGGAAGTGCCTGTCGCGGCCCTGCTTGGCGCTGCCGCCGGCGCTGTCGCCCTCGACGATAAATATCTCGCACTTGGCCGGGTCGCGCTCAGAGCAGTCCGCCAGCTTGCCAGGCAGCGCCGCGCTCTCCAGCGCGGTCTTGCGGCGGGTCAGGTCGCGGGCCTTGCGGGCGGCCTCCCGGGCGCGGGCCGCGGAGAGGCACTTGTCCAGCACCGCCCGGGCCGAGCCGGGGTTCTCCTCCATGTAGGTGGCCAGGCGCTCGCTGACCATGGAATCCACCAGCGGGCGGATCTCGGAATTGCCCAGCTTGGTCTTGGTCTGGCCCTCGAACTGGGGCTCCACCAGCTTCACGGACACGATGGCGGTCAGGCCCTCGCGCACGTCGTCGCCGGTGAGGTTGGCGTCATTGGCCTTCAGCATGCCGGTCTTGCGGGCATAGTCGTTGATGACCTTGGTGATGGCGTTCCTGAAGCCGGCCAGGTGGGTGCCGCCCTCGGGGGTGTGGATGTTGTTGGCGAAGGAGAACACGCTCTCGTTGAAGCTGTCGTTCCACTGGAGCGCCACCTCCACGGTGCTGCCGTTCTTGACCCCGGAGATGTACACCGGCGGGGTGAACAGCGGCGTCTTGTGGCGATTCAGATACTCGACGAACGATACGATGCCGCCCTCATAGTGGAACACCTCGGTGTGGGGCTCCTCGCCGCGGTCGTCGGTCAGCTGGATGCGGATGCCCGCGTTCAGGAAGGCCATCTCGCGGAAGCGGGTCTTCAGCGTGTCGAAGTCGAAATTGCCGGTCTCGAAAATGCCGGGCTCCGGGTCCTCGCCGGTCTTGACGTCCGGCCAGAAGCGGATGGTGGTGCCGGTGCGGTCGGTCTCCCCCACGACCTTCAGGTCGTACAGGATCTTGCCCCGCTCGTACTCCTGCTGGTAGATCTTGCCGTCCTGATAGACGTTCACCAGCAGGTGCTCAGACAGGCCGTTGGGACACCTTGTAGCCCTCGCCGCCGAACTTGCCGCCGGCGTGCAGCACCGTCAGGCACACCTCCACCGCCGGGCGGCCCATCTTGGGATGGATGCCCACCGGGAAGCCGCGGCCGTTGTCCTGAACGGTCACGGAGCCGTCCAGGTTCAGCGTGACCTCGATGTTGTCGCAAAAGCCGGCCAGCGCCTCGTCGATGGCGTTGTCCACGATCTCATACACCAGATGGTGCAGGCCCCGCTCGTCGGTGGAACCGATGTACATGCCCGGGCGGCGGCGCACCGCCTCCAGGCCCTCCAGCACCTGTATCTGGCTCTCGTCATAATGGTTTTCTCTCTGCATATTTCGGCCTTTCCCGCCGCCGGAAATCCGGCGCTTGAAAAATTTTTCTTCTTATAATTATTATACCACTTTTGCCCCCGTTCACACATGCACGGACAGGTAAATAATATGACCCGATATAATATTTAACGCGGTCTTCGGGCAATTGTCCAAATGGGCGGGCAAAGGCATTCGCATATCCCCCGGGTGCGCCAAGACCCCCACCGGCAAGCCGGTGGGGGTCTTGGCGCACCCAAAGGGATTCGAACCCCTGACCTACCGCTTAGGAGGCGGTCGCTCTATCCTGCTGAGCTATGGGTGCCTGTATAAAATTCATCCCGCAAAGGGACACTGAATATTATGGCACGAACCCGCGGGATTGTCAAGGGTGGAATTGTTTCGATTTCGGGCGGCGGGAATCATCGCCCGCTGACCGCATATTTTACCTGACGGGGCCCCGCGCCCGCTTGAACGGCGCGGGCGGCTGTGCTATCATAACAGCAAATCCCGGAAAGGACCATTTTCGATGAAGACAACGGGGCTTCGGGCGTTGCCCGGCGCGCGCAGGTTCTGGGCGACCTTCTTCCTGATCGCGGCTCTGGCGACGGCCACGACCATATTCTGCTTCTCCGCCCAGGAGCAGCAGAGCTCCTCCGACGCCAGCGACCCCATCACCGAGAAGGTGGCCAAGGCGGTCAAGACGCGCAAGCAGCGCAAGAAGCTGTCGACGGACGAGCGCAGGGCCTACATGGAGGCGGTGAGCGTCGTCGTGCGCAAGTCGGCGCACTTCGGCGAGTACGCGCTGCTGGGCTTCAACCTGGCGGCCTGGCTGCGGCTGCGCAGGGAGCGGGCGGACGCGCGGCGGACGGCGCTGGTCGCCTGGGGGCTGGGGACGCTGTACGGCTGCTCCGACGAGCTCCACCAGCTGTTCGTGAAGGGGCGCGCCTGCTCCCTGATCGACATGGGCATCGACAGCGCGGGGGCGCTGGGCGGCGCGCTGCTGGCCGCGCTGGCCCTCTCGCTGCTGGCGCGCCGACGCGGCGCGTTTGCCCCATGAGCGCCGTCAAGGCCGCCGCCCTGGTCCGCGACCGCCGCGCCTGGGCCTGGCTGTTCCTCGTGGCCGCGCTGGCCACGGCGGTCATGATATTCTGCTTTTCCGCCCAGCAGGCTGAGGATTCCCAGGCGCTGAGCGACGGCGTCACCCTCGAGGTCGCCAAGGTGGTGCGGCCCGACTTCCCCCGGCTGCCCGCTGCCGAGCGCGCCTCGCTGCTGACGACCCTGGGGCGCATCGTGCGCAAGTGCGCCCACTTCCTGGAATTCGCGCTGCTGGGCTTCAACCTGACCTGCTGGCTGCGGCTGCGCAGCGCCTCGGTCAGGCCGCTTTGGGCCGCCGTGCCGGGCTGGGGCATCGCCACGCTCTACGCTGCCACCGACGAGCTGCACCAGGCGTTCGTCGCCGGACGCGGGCCCGGCATCGTCGACGTGGGCATCGACAGCGGCGGCGCGCTCACCGGAGCGCTGGCGGCGACGCTGGTCCTTTGGATCGCATTTGGGATTCTGGCAAAAATGGAAAAAAAGCGGAAGATATGAATACAGGAATGCCGCGTCGCCCGTGGGGCCGACGCGGCATTCCCGTTTCACGTTTCGTCAATAATTCTCCGCCATGATCTGGAAATAGCTCTGGGGATGGTTGCACACGGGGCAGACCTCGGGGGCCTTCTTGCCGATGCAGATGTGGCCGCAGTTGCTGCACTGCCAGATCATGTCGCCCTCGCGGGAGAACACCACGCCGTCCTCGATGTTCTTCAGCAGCTTGCGATAGCGCTCCTCGTGGGCCTTTTCGATGGCGGCGACGCCCTCGAACTGCTTCGCGATGTCCTCGAAGCCCTCCTCGCGGGCCTCCTGGGCGAACTTGGCGTACATGTCGGTCCACTCGTAGTTCTCGCCGTCGGCGGCATCGGACAGGTTCTGGGTGGTGGTGGGCACCTTGCCGCCGTGGAGCAGCTTGAACCACAGCTTGGCGTGCTCCTTTTCGTTCTTCGCGGTCTCCTCGAACAGCGCCGCGATCTGCACATAGCCGTCCTTCTTGGCCTGGGAAGCGTAATAGTCGTACTTGTTGCGCGCCTGGGATTCCCCGGCGAACGCCGCCATCAGGTTGGCCTCGGTCCTCGAGCCCTTGAATTCCATATAAAAGCACCTCCGTCATGTATAAGAGTATGCCCGTATGGTAGCACGGAATATGTAGTTAGTCAATCCCCAACCTGCGCGGCCTCAGATCACCCGCTTGTCGCGCCACTTGCCGCCCCGGAAGCGCAGCACGTCCAGCAGCGCCTTCAGGCACCAGTCCAGCACCATGGCCCAGGCGATGCCCACGATGCCCAGCCCCAGCCAGAGGCCCAGCGCGAAGGACAGCGCCGTGCGGAAGAGAACCGTGCACAGCAGCGAGGACCACAGGCTGAACTGCACGTCCCCCGCCGCCCGCAGCCCGGAGGACAGCGGCATGGCGAAGGGCTGCACCAGCGCGGCGAATATGTTGTGGATGATGACCACGACCCATATGAAGTGCCGCGTCTCGGCGGTGACGGCGTACAGCGGCAGGATCAGCGGCACCAGCAGCGTCACCAGCGCGTTCCACGCCGTGGACAGCGCCAGGGACAGCCGCACCAGCTTGCGCATGTACCAGTCGGCGGCGCCCACGTCCCCCGCGCCCACGCAGCGGCCCACCACGGTGATGAACACCGGGCTCATGGACGTGCACATGCAGGCGGCCAGGGACCACAGCGTCTGGCCGATGCCGTTGGCGGCGATCTGGGAGGTGCCGAAGGTGGCGATCAGGGAGCCCAGCACCACCTTGGCCAGCTGGAACAGCACCTGCTCGGCGGCGTTGGGCACCGCGATGCGCAGTATGCGGCCCGACATGGCCCCGTTGGGGCGCAGCATCGCGCCGGGGCGCACGAACACCGAATTCTTCGGGTTCAGGCACAGCGCGGTCATGATGACGGCCGCGATCCACCAGGAGATGGTGGTGGGCCAGGCGACGCCCGCCGCGCCGGCATGCAGCACGAACACGCCGATGGCGTTGCCCACCACGTTGACCAGGTTCATCACCGCGGAGACGATCATCGTCGTGCGGGTGCGGCCCATGGAGCGGTACAGCGCCGCGCCTGCGTTGTAGATGGCGTTGGCCGGGAAGGACAGCGCCACGATGCGCAGGTAGACCCGGCAGGCCTGCATGACCTCCCCGTCCACCTGGGCGTAGAGCCGCGCCAGCACGGCGTTGCCGAACAGCAGCGTCAGCGCCAGGCACACGAGCGACACCGCCCCGGCGATGAAATAGCCCTGGGACGCCGCCAGGTTGGCGCTGTCCCGGTCGCCCCGCCCGATGTATTGCGAGACGATCACCGCGCCGCCCGTGGCCACGGCGGTGAACAGATAGATGAATATCGTGTAGATCATGGTGTCCAGCGACACGCCGGAGACCGTGGCCTCCCCCGCGTAGCTGACCATCATGGTGTCCGCGATGCCGACCACCAGCTGCAGCAGCTGCTCGATCAGCAGAGGCACGATCATGGCCTTCAGCGCCCTGTCCGTAAACAGCTGCCGCCCCTCCGGCAGCGCGGGTCTTGGGTCGATAAAGCGCCGCAGCACGTCCGTCACGGCAGCACACCTCCACGTTTTTATACAACGGCAACAGGGGCACGGCTTCGCGCCGTTCCCCTGCTGCCTGTTGTCTGTTGCCTAATGCCTCAAATCAATCCGCGCGCACGCGCCAGCCGTACTTGTCCTCGATCTTGCCGGTCTGAATGCCGGTGATGGTGTCGTACAGCTTCTGGGTCACGGGGCCGATGTTGCCGTCGCCGATGGTCATGACCTCGTCCATGTAGCGCAGCTTGCCCACGGGGCTGATGACGGCGGCGGTGCCGGTGCCGAAGACCTCCTCCAGCTTGCCGGTGCGCTGGGCCTCGATCAGCTCGTCCACGGACACCTTGCGCTCCTCCACGTCCATGCCCCACTGGCGGCACAGGTACAGCACGGAATTGCGGGTGATGCCGGGCAGTATGGAGCCGTTGAGCATCGGGGTGACGATCTTGCCGTCGATCTTGAACATGATGTTCATCGCGCCGACTTCTTCGATGTACTTGCGCTCCACGCCGTCCAGCCACAGCACCTGGCTGTAGCCGCCGTCGTGGGCCTTCACCTGGGCGATCAGGGACGCGGCGTAGTTGCCGCCGGTCTTGGCAAAGCCGATGCCGCCGCGGACCGCACGGACGTACTCGTCCTCGATCCAGATGCCCACGGGGGCCAGGCCGCTCTCGTAGTAAGCGCCCGAGGGGCTGAGGATGACGATGAACAGATAGGTCTTGGAGGGGGCCACGCCCAGGAATTCATCGGTGGCGATGATGAAGGGGCGAATGTACAGGCTGGTGCCCGGCTCGGTGGGGATCCAGTCCTTGTCGATGGCCACGACCTCCTTGATGGCCTGCACGAAATCCTCTTCGGGAATCCGGGGGATGCACAGGCGGTCATTGGAATTGTTGGCGCGCTTGGCGTTCATGTCCGGGCGGAACAGATAGGCTTCGCCGTTCGCGCCGCGATAGGCCTTCAGGCCCTCGAACATGGTCTGGCCGTAGTGGAACACCATGGCGGAGGGGTCCAGCTCGATCTTCTGGTAGGGCACGATGCGCGCGTCATGCCAGCCCTGGCCCTCGGTGTAATTCATCACAAACATGTGGTCCGTGAAGATGTGGCCGAAGCCCAGCTTTTCGCCCGGCGCGGGCTTTGCCTTCGGCGCGGTGGTTCTCTCAACACGAATGTTCAGCATTTCAATCGCTCCAATCTGCAATTTTGGGAAAACATTCCTGCATTTATGATACCGCGCTGAAGTGCGAAAATCAAGGCCTGGAGCGCAAACTTTCCGTTTCTTTACATACCGGAAACTTTAACCCGCCCCGCCCTTGAATATGGCCGCCCGGCAGTGTATAATGGCACTCACAATACAATACGAGACAGTTCGAGGCCCTCCTGTCTGACGGACGCGCGCGTCCCGAAAAAACAAAACCAGGTATGCGTCCCGCGGGACGCTTGACGGGCATGGAAGACCATGCCCGTTTTTATCCCGCGGCAGCCGGACCGGGGGCGCCGTCTGTTTCGTCAACACAGGTGGGATCCCCATGAGCGCATCCAATTCGAGCAACGGCCGCTTCACCACGCGCGCCATCGTCCACGGCGGCCTGATCGCCGCGATCTACGTGGTGCTGACCCTGATGTTCCAGCCCATCAGCTTCGGCGCGATACAGTTCCGCGTCGCCGAGGCGCTGACACTGCTGCCCATATTGACCGCGGACGCCGTGCCGGGGCTGTTCGTCGGCTGCCTGATCGCCAACCTGGTGGGCGGCGGCGTGTGGTTCGACGTGGCGCTGGGCTCGCTGGCCACGCTGCTGGCGGCACTGTGCACCCGCAAGTGCCGCAGCAAGCCCCCGCTGGCCGCCATCTTCCCCACCGTCTTCAACGGCCTGATCGTGGGTCCGGTGGTCTACTTCGCCTATGTGCGCGCCCCCAGCGACCCGGTGAGCGTCGGCACGCTGCTGTTCAACATGGCCACCGTGGCCCTCGGCGAGCTGGTGGTGTGCTATGTGCTGGGCCTGCCGATGGTGTACGGGCTGAAGAAGCTGCCCGAGAACGTGATCGGGGATTGATTCAATACGCATACAATTGACCGGAGCGGCACGCATGTGCCGCCCCGGTCGTCGTTTTGGGCCCGTATCCGGCAATCACCGGTTGCCGTGATACTTGAAATCCGGATCGTCGTTGTGCTGATAGCAGAGGTTTACCTCATTCTGCGCGTCCTCCAAAGACGTATAGTAGTAATACCAGCCGTCGTACAGCGCATCGCGCGTGTACTTGTTCAGCGCCACCAGCGTCGCGAAGCTCTCCTGGAAGGAATCCCAGCCCGAGCCCCAGTTCTGATAGGTCATCTCCTCCAGGCCCGCGGGCAGCACCACGATGAAGCGCGTCTGCGGGGTGGTGCCGGTGTTCTCAAAGGCGTGGTTCTTCAGGATCTTCAGCGTGGACGGCAGGGTGATGTCCGTCAGCATGACGCAATCCTTGAAGGCGCTGTCCTCGATCACCACCGTGCCCTCGGGGATGACCACCTTGGTGATGTCCTGACCCATGAAGGCCGGATCCGCATACGTGAAGCTGACGCCATAGATGCCCTCGGGGATGACGACCTCCTTGCCCGTTCCCACATACTTCTTCAGGTACAGGCGGTACACGGTCTCTTCGTTTACAGTCAGCTTCTCGTAGCGATAGCGGAAATCCTCCTCGCCGGGGAAGGTGATCTCGTAGTTCTTCTCTCCGCCCAGCAGCTTCGCCGAAACGGAGTCCTTCTTCACCCGCAGCACCGCCGTGCAGCCCTCGAAGCTGTGGGCCCCGCCGCCGTTGCCGCTGATGCCCGACAGGTTGTCCGGCAGGTCGAAGTAGGCCGCCTTGGTGACGCCGTAGAAGGCCTTGTTCTGGATGCTCCTCAGC
>ONHI01000266.1 GCA_900317565.1 uncultured Eubacteriales bacterium | reverse complement strand
CTGGGCCAGCGACGCGGGGATCGAGCTGGTCAACTACTCCGTGCTGGCCGACTTCTGCCGGGAGGGCGAGGCGCTGGAGGCGGAAATCGCCCGGGTCTGCCACGAGGTGGACATCGCCGCCGAGCTGGGCGTGCCGCGCATGCGCCACGACGTGACCGCTTTCCGCCGCCCGCTGAACCAGAACACGCTGGCCGACTTCGAGCGCTGGCTGCCGGTGCTGGTGGAGAGCGCGAAGCGGGTCACTGAGCACGCCAGGGCCCGGGGCGTGATGACGCTGATCGAGAACCACGGCTTCTTCGCCAACGGCTGTGACCGGGTGGAGCGGGTGCTGTTGGGCGTCAACGACCCGAACTACGGCCTGCTGCTGGACACCGGCAACATCATCTGCGTGGACGAGGATCCCGCCGTGGCCTGCCAGGTGCTGGCTCCCCGCACGAAGATGGTGCACCTGAAGGACTTCTACGTGCGCCAGCGTGATCCGGGCGACAGCACCCAGTTCGACTGCGGTGGCCATTGGTTCCGCTCCAAGGCCGGCAAGTACCTGCGCGGCGCGATTCTGGCTCAGGGCGACCTGGACATCTGGGCGGCGCTGGGCGCGCTCAAGGGCGCGGGCTACGACGGCTGCGTGGCCATCGAGTTCGAGGGCCTGGAGGACGCCGCCTACGCCACCAGCGTGTCCCTGGCCAACGCCCGGCGCATCTGGGACGAGGTGTAATTCCCCAAAGCAAAACCAGCCATATCCGGCGTCATTCCGGGTATGGCTGGTTTTTTATCGCGGGTCAGGTCTGTCAGAATTTGATCTCCCGGCTCTGGCTCTTCTTGCGGCGGATGGGGTCCACCTCCAGCAGGCGTTCCGTCTCAAGGCGCTCCGTCTCGTCTCGCTCGGGCTCAGCAAAGCGGGCGGGGCGGGTGCGCCGCCATTCCTCGTTTACGGGCTCCTCGCGGCGCTTGCCCGAATGGCCGGCGGACTTGCGCTTCTTCGCGGCGCTCTGCTGGCCGGGCTGGACCCACCCCGGGGCGCCGGCTTCTTCGAGCGCGTGTCCTTCGCCGGAGCCTTTCGGTCGGCGTCGCGCTTCCGATCCCGCGCGGGCTTTCTGCCGGAGGATTTCCTGTCGGGCGAGGGCTTCTTATCCAGTGCCTTCGCGGGCACGATGTTTCCGATGGCGGCCCGCTTCCGCTGTTCGCGCCTGCGCTTGCTGCGTCCGCTGGTCATGATGAACAGCCAGATGACCAGCAGCACCAGCACGGGAATCGCGATGGCCGGGGCCACGTAGATCGGATCGATCTGCATGGCGTCCGCGCTGATGCGCAGCTCCACCACGCGATCGTTCTCCACCCGATGGCCGCGCACCAGCATGCGGTGGGAGTTGATGCTGTAGGGCGTGCAGGTGATGAGCGTGCAGTAGTCCTGCCCCTCCTCGATCACCAGGTCGCTCACGTCGGTAGGTTCCACGATGCGGATCTGGTCCACCTCGTAGGTCAGCGTCTGATCCAGCACGGTGAGGATGAACCGGTCGCCCTCGATCAGCTTGTCCAGGTCGCTGAACAGCTTGGCGCTGGGCAGGCCCCGGTGGCCGGACAGCGCGCAGTGGCTGCTCTCGCCGCCGGAGGGCAGCGACGTGCCCACCAGGTGGCCGATGGAAGTTTGAAGCACGGCTTCCTCCGTGCCGTGATAGATGGGCAGGCTCACGTTGATCTTCGGGATGTCGATGTAACCCATGTTGCCCGTGCCCGTCACGTTCAGCTGGCTCTCATAATCGGCCATCTGCTCCTCGTCCGGCATCCAAAAAATGCCGGTTTCGGCCAGCGCTTTATTATAAGCCAGCGCGTTGTTCCAGATCGCCTCGTATTTCTCCGTGTCCAGGCTGGCGACAGTCTCCGCGTAGCTCACGATGGCGCGGGACTGGGTAAACGAGTTCCAGTAGTCGGCAAACGTCGGATACACAAGAAGGCCCAGGCCGATCAGCAAGGCCAGGACCAGGAGGATATTCGTTCCATGCTTCTTGAACCAGTTCATTGATCCGCCCCTGTATAATCCAAAATGAGTCCCATCCCGAAAGGCCGCGCGCCTTCCCCTCACGGCGCGACGCCGGGAAAAAGAACCATATGCCCGCGTATGCGCGGAGATATTTACCAAACTATTATAGACGTTGGCTCTCCCCTTGTCAAGTTATGACAAGGCGGTTTTTGGCGCGTCAAAAAGCCCACCGCGCGGGAGGGCCCGTCTGCCCACGCCTTCCTCACGCGTAGCTGTGTATGCCGGGCAGGAAGGTGTTCACCCCCACGTAGGTGAACATGACGCACACAAATCCCACCACCGCGAAGATGGCCGCCGCCCGGCCCTGCCAGCCCCGGCGGATGCGCAGGTGCAGATACGCGGCGTACACGATCCAGGTGACCAGCGACCAGGTTTCCTTGGGATCCCAGGACCAGTAGCTGCCCCAGGCCCGCTCCGCCCAGATGGCGCCGGTGATGATGGTGAAGGTGAGAAACAGCAGCCCCAACGACACGGACCGGTAGCTGATGGCGTCCAGCTTTTCCCGGTTGGGGATGTGCTGATCCAGGAAGCCCCGCGCCTTCATCCGATCCCGCAGCAGGAAGATGATGGACAGCACGAAGGACACGCCGAAGGCGCCGTAGGCGATGATGGCGGTGGACACGTGAAAGCCCAGCCAGTTGCTTCTGAGCGCCGGCATCAGCTCGTGAACCGCCTTGCTCTGCATGGCCGCGTAGCCGATGATCAGGAAGATGACCGGCGCGGCGAAGGCCCCCAGCACGGTG
>ONHI01000139.1 GCA_900317565.1 uncultured Eubacteriales bacterium | reverse complement strand
CTTCACCACGCTGTCCGGATTCACGGTCAGCACCGTGGTATCCGGCCTCGGCGCGGAGAGCCGGTCCAGCGCCACGCCCAGCCCGATGCCGATCAGCGCCACCGCCGCCGCGGCCAGCGCCAGCCGCGCCCGGCGCCTGAACCGCCTCTCATGCCGGTAGATGGCCTCCGCGCCGTCCAGTATGGCCCGGGTGAAGGCGTCGCTGGCGGGGGGCAGCAGCCCGCTCCGCTCCCGATCGCGCTCAGTCATGTCCCCCGCCTCCCATCCATGTATCATCCGCATCGTCGCTGAGCATCCGGCGCAGCTTTTCCCGTCCCTGGCGCACCCGGGTCTTGACCTGCTCGGGGTTCGCGCCGACGATCCTCGCGATCTCCTTCTGGCTGTAGCCGTCGAAGTAGTACAGCAGCACCGGCAGCCGCAGTTTGTCCGGCAGCGCGTGGATCGCCCCGAGCAGCTCCGCGCGGCTGTCGGGCGACGGGGTCGCGGCCTGCTCCCGGGCGCGCTCCAGCAGCCTGCGGCCCCGGATCAGCCTGCGCTGCAGATCCCGGCACTGGTTCACCAGTATGCGCATGAACCACACCTCGAACATCGCCTCGTCCCGCAGCCCCGCCCGGTGCTTCCAGCCCTTCAGCATGGCCTCCTGCACGGCGTCCGCGGCGTCCTGCTCGTTCCACAGGATGGATATCGCCACGTGGTACAGCTTCGAGCGCATGCCCATCGCCGCCGCCAGGAACTCCTCCTCGCCCAAAGCCATCCCTCCCCGCCGCCAGACTCCATCATATAGACGCGCGGGAGGGGGCGATTGGGGGAACGTTGCAAAGAATTAACATTGGCCGATCCATCGGCCCATACCCGATAAATCTGAATTTCACCAATCCACGGATTGACAATCCTGCGGTATTTTGCTATGATATAATTATCAAATTATGTGGAGGAATTCAAAATGACCCATATCAAGACCATCGAAACCCGCAACCTGTGCGACAGCGCCAAGAACGGCGGCTGCGGCGAGTGCCAGACCTCCTGTCAGTCCGCGTGCAAGACCAGCTGCGGCATCGCGAACCAGCAGTGCGAGAAGAAGGCCGACAAGTAATCGGCACGGTAAAACCCCATAAATGCCGCCTGAACAGGCGGCATTTATGGTCATACAGGAGCTTATTATGATCCATCAATACAAACTCGGCGGCTACAACATCGTGCTGGACGTGTGCTCCGGCTCCGTCCACGTGGTGGACGACATCGCCTACGACATCATCGGCCTGTTCGAGGCCCATTCCCAGGAGGCTATACTCGCCCGGATGGCGGAGCAATACCCGGAGGCCTCCCGGGAGGAGCTCTGCGAGTGCTATGACCAGGTGGCGGCGCTCCGGGACGCGGGCAAGCTGTTCGCCCCGGACACCTTCGCGCCCATGGCGGGCGAATTGAAGCAGCGCACCTCGGGCGTGGTGAAGGCGCTGTGCCTGCACGTGGCCCACACCTGCAACCTGAATTGCGCCTATTGCTTCGCCAGCCAGGGCAAATACCACGGCGAGCGGGCCGTGATGAGCTACGAGGTGGGCAAGCGGGCGCTGGACTTCCTGATCGAGAACTCCGGCACCCGGCGCAACCTGGAGGTGGACTTCTTCGGCGGCGAGCCGCTGATGAACTTCGACGTGGTGAAGCGGCTGGTGGCCTACGCCCGGTCCATCGAAAGGGAGAAGGGCAAGAACTTCCGCTTCACGCTGACCACCAACGGGCTGCTGATCGACGACGACGTGATCGAATTCGCCAACCGGGAGTGCGCCAACGTGGTGCTGAGCCTGGACGGCCGCAAGGAGATCCACGACGCCTATCGGGTGGACTACGCCGGCAAGGGCAGCTGGGACAGGATCGTGCCCAAATTCCAGAGGCTGGTGGCGGCCCGGGGCGGCAAAAACTACTACATGCGCGGCACCTTCACCCACGCCAACCCGGACTTTCTGAAGGACATCCGGGTGATGCTGGACCTGGGCTTCAACGAGCTGAGCATGGAGCCGGTGGTGTGCGCTGAGGGCGACCCCGCCGCGCTCACCCGGGAGGACCTGCCCGTCGTGCTGCGGCAGTACGAGGAGCTGGCAGAGCTGATGATCCAGCGCCGCAGGGAGGGCCGTCCCTTCACCTTCTACCACTACATGATCGACCTGACCGGCGGTCCCTGCATCTACAAGCGCATCTCCGGCTGCGGCAGCGGCACGGAATACATGGCCGTGACCCCCTGGGGCGACCTCTATCCCTGCCATCAGTTCGTGGGCGAGGAGCGCTTCCGGCTGGGCGACATCTGGAAGGGCGTCGAAAACGCCCCCGTGCAGGCCGAATTCGCCGCCTGCAACGTCTACGCCCGCCCCGAGTGCCGGGATTGCTGGGCGCGGCTGTACTGCTCCGGCGGCTGCGCCGCCAACGCCTGGCACGCCACCGGCAGCGTCACCGGCGTCTACAAGTACGGCTGCGAGCTGTTCAAAAAGCGCATGGAGTGCGCGATCATGGCGGAGATCGATCGTCAAATGGACGGCAATGTATAGCATTGCCGTCCATCCGGCCTTCCCCCGATCGCGCATACGAGGATATGACCGATGATAACGACCCCCATCTGCGACTTCGTACAGGCCTACGCCTCCGCGCAGCCCGTGCGCATGCACATGCCCGGGCACAAGGGGGTAGGCCCGCTGGGCTTTGAGGCGCTGGACATCACCGAGATCGACGGCGCGGACGAGCTGTACGCCCCCACGGGCATCATCGCCGAAAGCGAGGCCAACGCCGCCCGGCTGTTCGGCGCGCGGACCTTCTACTCCGCCGAGGGCAGCTCCCTGGCCATACGGGCGATGCTGGCGCTGGCCGCGGCGGGCGGCGAAAGGCCCCTTGTGCTGGCCGGGCGCAACGCCCACCGGGCCTTCCTCAGCGCGGCGGCGCTGCTGGATATGGACGTGGAATGGCTGCACCCCGCGCCGGGCGAGGCCTATCACAGCTGCCGCATGACGCCCGGGGCCGTGGACGCGGCGCTGACGCGGCTGGGCGGGCGCTGCCAGGCGGTGTACGTCACCAGCCCGGACTACCTGGGCCACGTGGCGGACATCGCCGCCCTCGCCGGGGTGTGCCACGATCATGGCGCGCTGCTGCTGGTGGACAACGCCCACGGGGCCTATTTGAAATTCCTGCCCGGCGGCTCCCGCCATCCCATCGACCTGGGCGCGGACATGTGCTGCGATTCGGCCCACAAGACGCTGCCCGCCGTCACCGGCGCGGCCTACCTGCACCTGCGCCAGGGGCTGGACATCTCCCCCGCCCGGGTCCGGGAGGCGCTGGCGCTGTTCGGCTCCTCCAGCCCGTCCTGGCTGATACTGCAATCGCTGGACGCCTGCAACCGGCTGCTCGCCGACTATCCGGCGATGCTGGCGGACTTCCTGCCGAAGCTGGACGCGCTGAAGGCGCGGCTGTCGGCCCGGGGCTGGGCCCTCGCCTGGGAGGAGCCCATGAAGCTGACCCTCTCCGCGCGGCCCTACGGCTGGACCGGGGACGCGCTGGCCGGTGCGCTGGCAGGATCGGGCATATACAGTGAATTCCACGATCCCGACTTTTTGACGCTGATGCCCACGCCGCTGAACACCGACGGGGAGCTGGCGCGGCTGGAGGCGGCGCTGGAGGCGATCCCCCGGCGGGAGCCCCTGCCCGACGCCGCGCCGGAATACCGCGCCGCCCGGGCCGCGCTGTCCGTGCGGGCAGCCAGCTTCGCTCCCCGGGAGACGCTGCCCGTCGGGGCCTGCGCGGGCCGCGTGCTCGCCGCGCCTGCGCTCAGCTGTCCCCCCTGCGTGCCCATCGCCGTGTGCGGCGAGGTCATCGACGCGGGGATCATCGAGCGCCTGCGGTACTACGGCATAGGAGCGTGCGAGGTCGTGAGGCAATGACATACATGATATAAAGAGGCTCGTCACGGAAGGCTGGAGGGTGTATTTCCCCTCAGGCGCTTCCCTTCATATGGTATGCCTTTATCATACAAAAAACGTTGCAGACCCGTCAACAGCCCCCGCGTTATTTCGCAAGGATTGGGATTTTGCGGCGATTCATTGAGGGAAGCCCATCGATTTTGTTCCGCATCCGTTGCGCCGCGCCGCCCGCGTGTGCTATAATAGGCAAAAAATCACGGGAGGGCAAGAGCATGGACATCAATGTATCCAAGCGCAACGCGCTGCTGGCCCAGAAGGTCATCAAGGGGCTGGAATCGCGCAACATGACCGGTTACTACGCAGAAGACAAGGCCGCGGCGCTGAAGCAGGCGCTGGCGCTGATCCCCGAGGGCAGCAGCGTGACCATGGGCGGCGCGATGAGCGCCCATGAGATCGGGCTGGTGGCGGCGCTGAAGGCCGGGGACTACAATTTCATCGACCGGGACGCCTACGAGGACAAGCGGGCCGCGATGCTGGCCGCCTACGACGCCGACTTCTTCCTGGTCAGCGCGAACGCCATCACCCAGGACGGCGTGATGGTGAACATCGACGGCAACGCCAACCGGGTGTCCGCCATCGCCCAGGGGCCGAAAAAAGTGGTCGTCATCGTGGGCATGAACAAGGTGTGCGACGACCTGGACGGCGCGATGAAGCGCGCCCGCAACGTGGCCGCCCCCATCAACGCCCAGCGCTTCGGGCTGAACACCCCCTGCGCAAAGACCGGCGCCTGCATGGACTGCAAGTCGCCGGACACCATCTGCTGTCAGTTCCTGATCACGCGCTTCTCCAGGCACAAGGACAGGATCCACGTGATCCTGGTGAACGACAGTCTGGGATTCTGAGAAGGAAAAGGGCAACTCCCTCCGTCAGCCCTTCGGGCTGCCACCTCCCTCGGGGAGGGAGGCTCAAGAGCCCGTCTCGCCGCCAAAAGGCAACGGATGACCGACCGCCCCGCGGGGCGGCCGGTCATCTGCACTCTCAGGCTTTGATATTCCCCAGTATTTCCGCCACGTCGCCCCGCAGGACCAGGTCGGCCTTATCGTCCGCAGGGGTGGGCGTGGCGTTTATCACGACCAGGCGCTTGCCGTGGAAGTAATCCAGGAAGGACGCCGCCGGCTCCACGGACAGGCTGGTGCCCGCCACGATCAGCGTGTCGCAGCCCGAGATCTCCCGGCACGCGCCCATGCAGCTGTACTTGTCCGGGGCTTCGCCGTAGAGCACCACCCAGGGCTTCACCACGCCGCCGCAGCGGTCGCAGCGGGGGATCCCCTCGCTGGAGAGCACCTTTTCCAGCCCGTAGAAGGCGTTGCAGTCCATGCAGTAGTTCTCCCACACGCTGCCGTGGATCTCGTACACCAGCCGGTTGCCCGCCTTCTTGTGCAGCCCGTCCACGTTCTGGGTCACCACGCCCCGCAGCCTGCCCGCCCGCTCCAGCGCGGCCAGCGTCCGGTGGGCGGCGTTGGGCTCGGCGTCGGGATACACCAGCTTTTTCCGGTAGAATTCAAAGAAGCGCTCCGGGTGCAGGTAGAAGAAGGAGCTGCTCAGCGCCATCTCCGGCGTCAGGCCCTCCCATTCCTCCCCATACAGGCCGCCCTCGCCCCGGAAATCCGGGATGCCGCTGGGCACGGAAAAGCCCGCCCCGGTGAAGCACACCAGGCGGCGGGACTTGTCAACGATTTGCTGGAGCTCCAGCAGCTTATCGCCATCCATCACAGCTTCATCACCAGCTCCACCACGAACACGATGGCGCAGCAGGCCACGGACACCTGGAACAGGCTGCCGCCGAACCAGGCCAGCGCCAGGCCCGCCGCCAGCGCGATCCACGCGGAGACCGGGCTCTGGGTGGCGGAGAGTATGGCCGGGAAGGTCATCACCGCCAGGGTGACGTAGGGCACGTAATACAGGAAGGAGCGTATGGTCCGGTTGGTGATCTGCCGCCGGATCAGCGTCAGCGGCAGCACGCGGATCAGGTAGGACACCAGCCACATGCCCAGTATGTACAGATAGACGTTATGCGTCATGCCCGGCCTCCTCCTTCACCGGGAACAGCAGCGCCGCGCCCAGCGATATCGCCACGGTGAGTATGATGATCTTCATGCCGGAGGAGATGCCGTCGAACCAGGACAGCGCGTTCATGGCGTAGCTGGCCGCGAAGGACAGCGCCACCAGCGCCGCAATGATGCGGTTCTTGCGCATGGGCGGCACGAATATGGACATGAACATGCCGAACAGCCCCACGCTCAGCGCGCTGACCACCCGCACGGGCAGCACGTTGCCCAGCACCACGCCCATCAGCGTGCCCAGCGCCCAGCCGGGGGTGGCCACGGCGGCCATGCCGTAGTTGTAATAGGGGTTCAGCCGGCCCTCCACGGACACGGACACGCCGAAGATCTCGTCGGTGATCCAAAGCCCCATCAGCAGCCTGTGGCGCAGGGGCAGCCTGCTGTCCACCTTCTGGGACAGCGCGCAGGACATCAGCAGATAGCGGGCGTTGGCGATGGCCTCCATCACCATCACCTCCGCGTAGCTGGCCCCAGCGGCGATCAGCGTAAAGCCGATGTACTGGCCCGCCGACGCCATGATCAGCGCGCTGGCGATGGTCGCCTGGGGCGCGGTCATGCCCGCGTTCCGGGCCGATATGCCCAGGGCGATGGACACGGCGAAATAGCCCAGCATGATGGGGACGCCGTCCTTCAGGCCCTTGAAAAACCACTTCTTTCGGTCGGTCAACATAGACAGCCTCCTGTTGCTTTACACAGGTACTATATTACACCGAATCCCGGAAATGTCAAATGAAGGTTGTCGAAAGAACGCGGGGATGCCGCGTCAGCATCCCCGCATCGATCATCGCAGGAGCGCCATAAATGGCGTCCGCCCGGTCGTCCTGCCTAGAGTGTGTTTCTAAAATCCCTTCCTTGACTTGCAACCAGTAAGCCTGCGGAAAAGCGCCTTGAAATGCAGTCAAATCCACTCGAAACTGCATCTCCCGGGATTTAGAAACACACTCTAGCGCCGGTCGTCCAGTGCCTGCTGCCGGACGCGCGCGCCGCGCGCCAGACGCACGATCGACCGCACCGTCCACAGCAGCAGGTGCAGCGCCACGATCACCACGGTGACGGCAAAGAAGCCGCCCATCCCGGCCACCACGTCGCCGAACTCCATGGTGCCCGTGCCGGTGATGCTCTGGCCGATCTCGATGGCGAAGGTCAGCACCAGCAGCACCGTCAGCACGTAGATCCAGGTGATCGCCAGCACCCGGTTGTGGTTCGCCAACAGCTTGAACACCGGATAGACCAGCAGGATCAGCATCAGCCCCGCCGCGCCGATCACCAGGAAGTGCAGCTCCTTGTCGGAGAAGTTGTACTCAAAGCTGTCGTTCAGGCTCAGTATATAACCGTGGATCCGGCTGGCCCACGCCACCAGCATATGCAGGTATTTCGACATATCGCGTCTCCTTTCACACCCTGTCCTTGCGGGCAATGACATGTATTTTAGATGCAAGATATGTCAAAAAGGTTGCATGTGTTACGCAATTACGTAAAAAATCGACCGTGCCGTCAACGCGGCACGGTCGATTTCCCGAACGCCCTATCTTTTCTCCCGCATTGCCGCGTTCACCGCGGACAGCGCCGCCAGCAGCACGATGGCGGCCAGTATCGCGGCCATGCCGCCGCCGAAGCCGTGCCGGTCGGCCAGCATGCCCACCACGGTGGGCATCAGCACGCCGCCGACGGCCCCGATGGCCAGCAGTGCGCCGGTGGCCATCGGATAGTGGTTGGTGAAGTACACCGCGTCGGAGTAGATCATCGGGCATATCCCCGCCATGCAGAAGCCCAGCGCGGCCACGGAGACGGTGACCATGGGGATGGAGTTGGAAAACAGCATCCCGGCGAAGCCCAGCGCCTCGCCCACGGCGGCCGCCAGCATCAGCTTCTTCGGGTGCACGCGCTGGCTCAGCCAGGCGCAGAACAGCCGCCCGGCCAGGATCACCGCCCACAGCAGCGTGGCCATGCTCTGGCTGTAGGCGCGTATGGCGGCCTGAAGCGCCTCGCCCTCCCTGCCGAAGGACGCCGCCAGCGCCTGCTTGTTCTGGATGTAGCTCACCAGCCAGCCGTTGATGGCGTACTCCGAGCAGATGTAGAACAGCAGCATCCCCGCCAGCACCAGGAAGGCCGGGTCCCGCATGAAGGCCATGCTGCGGTTGGCCTTCTCGGCCCGGTCGGGGCGCTCGTCCGGCACGTTTTTCGCAAACAGCAGCACGTCCGCCGCCACGCACAGCGCCACGAATATGGGCCCGGCCTGCCAGCCCAGCGGGCCGCGCAGCGCCAGGAAGATCATCGGCGCGGAGATCGCGCCCAGGGCGAACACCGCGTGCAGCAGGTTGGAGGCCGCCGGGTCGCCGTCGGTGAGCAGGTTCACCGTGCGGGTATTGAAGTTGGTCACGCCGCCGCGGCCCACGCCGGTGAACACGAAGGCCACGAACAGCAGCCCCGGCGCGCCGAACAGCGCGATCATCAGCATGCCCACGCCCGCCAGCGACGCCAGCAGCATCACGGAGTGCCTGCGGCCCAGGTACAGCGGGATCAGCCCGCTGACGAAGCCCGCCACCAGGTTGCCGATGGAGTGGGCGGACAGCAGCACGCCCCCGGCGGTGTCCGAGAGCCCGTAGGCCGCCTTCATGTCCGGCATCAGCGAGCCCAGCGTCAGCGACACCAGGCCGTTGCAGAAGAAGGCGTAGAAGCAGGCCTGGATCAGCGCCTTCTGGCCGCGCTCCAATCGCTTGTAAAAGGGAAACATGCGCTCACGCTCCGAAGAATTCAAGGATTTCATGCCACCAGGGGAACAGCACGTCGTCGCCGGAGCGATAGATCTCGTGCTTCGCGCCCTTCACCAGCGCGCGCCTGCCGTCCCGCAGCCGCTCCGCGAAGGCCTGCTGGGCGTCGGGCATCACCTGGTTGTCGTCCTCGGCGGTGTACACCCGCACGGGGGCGTCGATCTTCTCCACCTCCCCTGGGGCCAGCACCAGCTTGGAGGCACGGATGGCCTCCCGGGTCCAGCCGTAGGTGGGGCCGTTGTTGTGGAAGGCGGGGTTGGCGGCCTTCACGGCGTCGTACCAGTCGAAGCGCTCCCGGCCCGTGGCGCAGGAGGTGGCGAAGTCCTCCGGCCCGGCGTAGGGCTTCGAGGCGAATATGCGCTTCTTCTCCTTGCCCAGGGTCTTCGCCCCGGCGCACATCAGCTCCGCCGCGGGCACGGGCAGCCCGGCCAGGTTCGGCGCGATCATCGGCGCGCACAGCGCCACTTTTGCAAAGGCCCCGGGATGCCGCTCGGCGAACAGCGCGGACACCGCCCCGCCCATGGAGTGGGCGAACAGCACCCGCGGCCCGGGCATGGCCGAGACCACGTTTTCATATATGATCTCCATGTCCCGAACGTATTCCTCGAAGCGGTCCACGTGGGTCAGGGAGATGTCGTCCAGCGCCGGGTCGCGCCAGGAGCGCCCGTGGCCGCGGTGGTCGTAGGCGCAGACGCTCCATCCGTTCTGCAGCAGGGAATAGATGAGCTCGGCGAACTTGTCCGCGTTCTCGGTGAAGCCGTGCACGATCAGCGCCGTGCCGACGGGCCGCGCGGCGTCGTAGCGGGCGCAGTAGATCGGCCGGTCGCCGTCCCCCGCCAGCATCTTCTCCTCGCGCCGCGCCGCCAGGAAGGGCAGCACGACCCCGTCCATCGTCCCCCGATAATCCCCGGACAGCACCAGCCCGTCCGGATTGAAGCGTGCATCAGACATATTATACCTCCGACAATTCCTGTTCCCTCGGCGGGCGCCGCATCGGCGCCCCTACGACGAGGTTTTCCTGATTCCCTCGTACCTCTCAGGGCGGGCGCCGCATCGGCGCCCCTACAACAGGGTTTTCTAGTACATTGAATAAAAATTAACTAGCTACATCATTCTTGGCTTCATCTTCAGAGATTTCGTCAAGCTTGTATGTCCAGTGATAAACCACAGGATCGGCGTTGACCTCCTCGAAATATTTGTAGATTCTCTCTGCA
The DNA here is from genome assembly GCA_900317565.1 of uncultured Eubacteriales bacterium. Classification (GTDB taxonomy): domain Bacteria; phylum Bacillota; class Clostridia; order Christensenellales; family Aristaeellaceae; genus UBA2862. Next base: position 1,135 of record ONHI01000139.1, on the reverse strand, counting down.
AGTTCTTCCTTGGATTTGACCCGTATGCCTTTGAGCATCTGTTTGGTCATCTTACTGAAGAAGCTTTCTATGAGATTCAGCCAGGAACCGTGCTTAGGCGTAAACACAAATACGAAACGGCCTTCCGGGCACGTAGCAAGGTAGTTCTGAACTTCCTTCGACTTGTGTGCCGAATGATTGTCGCAGATGATCCTGATGACATCCTCTTTGGGATAGATCGCATCAAATTTCTTCAGAAGGCTGATAAAGTCAGAGCTCTTATGCGTTTCACTTACAAGCGGGATAGCCTTTCCTGTAAGCAGATCGATGCCCGCAAGAAGCGAAAGCGTGCCTAAGCGCTTGTACTCATAGTCACGGTATACGCAGCCGGTTTCTTCCGTAGGTCGAAGATCCTCGCCTGTAGTGGCAATGGCCTGGATGCCGGGCTTTTCGTCACAGGATACGGTATGCACCATCGGACCATCATCAGGAATGATCAGGTTTCCGTCTTCATCAAACTGCATGGATACCTGCTTGTAGACAATCAGGACCTCATGCATTTTCGCTTCGAAGTCCGGGTCGCGCTTTTCGCAGTAGTACTTGATCTTAAAGGGCTTGATATCAGACCTCTTGAGGATCTTCTGCACCATTGGCTTTGTGATGGTCATCAGTCGGGGATATCCCGCTTCCTGGGCATGCTCCTGGATGTGTTTATGAAGGCTCTTCAATGTCCAGAGTTCCTGTGCATAGCCAAGATCTGCCGGCCGCTGGCAGGCAATATCAATGATCCAGGCGACAGCATCATCAGTAATCTCAACACGCCTGCCTGCGCGTTGGTCGTCAAACAGGGCACGTTGGATGCCGCCCTCTTTATACTTGCTGAGGCAGAGCTTGACGGTGTTGATGTTGACATCCAGATGATCAGCTATGTCGCCGTTGGACATTCCCTCAGCTTTATAAAGCAGTGTCTTGGCCCGATCCACAACCTGTGCCTGAATCGTCCGCTGACGGGTAAGGGACCGAAGATAATCTCTGTCTTCTTTGCTCAGATCAATCGTATATGCATGTGCCATTACTGTTACCTCTCTTTATATCTTGATATCAGTATAGCACAAATACGAAGAAATGGCTATTTATTTATTTTTTGTTGTACTAG
>ONHI01000130.1 GCA_900317565.1 uncultured Eubacteriales bacterium | reverse complement strand
CGTCATCACCTCCCTGGGCGGCCAGACGGCCATCAACCTGGCCCAGCCGCTGATGGAGCGGGGCGTGAAGCTGATCGGCACCGACTGCGCCGCCATCGAGCGGGCCGAGGACCGGGGCAGCTTCGAGGCGATCCTGAAGCAGCTGAACATCCCCCAGCCCCAGGGCCGCGCCGTGACCAATGTGGAGGAGGGCGTCGCCGCCGCCGCTGAGATCGGCTATCCGGTGCTTGTGCGCCCGAGCTTCGTGCTGGGCGGCCGGGCCATGCAGATCGTGGGCAACGAACAGCAGCTGCGCAAATACCTCAAGGAGGCCGTGGAGATCGACGCCGACAAGCCCGTGCTGGTGGACCACTACATCCAGGGCAAGGAGGTCGAGGTGGACGCCATCTGCGACGGCAGGGACGTGTTCGTGCCCGGCATCATGGAGCTGGTGGAGCGCACCGGCATCCACTCCGGCGACTCGATCTCGGTCTACCCCGCCTTCTCCATCTCGGATAAGGTCAAGGGCATCATACTGCAATACGCCAAGAAGCTGGGCCTGGGCATCGGCATCGTGGGCCTTTACAACATACAGTTCATCGTGGACAAGGACGAGAACGTGTTCATCATCGAGGTCAACCCCCGCTCAAGCCGCACGGTGCCCTTCCTCAGCAAGGCCACCGGCTGGTCCCTGGCCGACATCGCCACGGAGGCGATCCTGGGCAAGAGCCTGAAGGAGCAGGGCATATTCGACCTGTACCCCGAGGAGAAGAAGCGCCACTACGTGAAGGTGCCCGTGTTCTCCTTCAACAAGATCAAGGGCCTGGACGCCTATCTGAGCCCGGAGATGAAGTCCACCGGCGAGGCCATCGGCTATGACAACAAGCTGAACCGCGCGCTGTACAAGGCGCTGCAGGCCGCGGGCATGCGGCTGCAGAACTACGGCACGGTGTTCGCCACCATCGCCCGGGGCGACAAGGCCGAGGCCGAGCCGCTGATCCGCCGGTTCTACAACCTGGGCTTCAACATCGAGGCCACCGAGGGCACCGCCGCCTACCTGAAGGAGCGCGGCATACGCACCCACGTGCTCAAGAAGATCGGCGAGGACAACAGCGACGAGATCGTGGAATCCATGCGGCAGGGCCACATCGCCTATGTGATCAACGCCCGCAACCTCAACTCCACGAACGCCCTCACCGACGGCGTGAAGATCCGCCGCGCCGCCACCGAGAACAACATCACCCTGTTCACGTCCCTGGACACCGTGCGGGTGCTGCTGGACGTGCTGGAGGAGACCACGCTGACGATCAGCACGATCGATGCGTAAAACCTCTTCCGCCCCTGCGGCCTGCGTTTCCTGAGATGGGATGTCGTAAACTGGAGGATCAGGGGTGCCCCATCCCCCGCTTCGCGGGTACTTCCCCACTGCGGTGGGGAAGCTAAGATTGCAGCTATCGCAGGCTCAAAGCCTCCCCACCGCAGTGGGGAGGGGGACCGCTTGCGGTGGTGGGGTTCCCCGTTCCTTGGAGTTGTAACATAGATATTTCTGTCCATTTTCACGAATCACGCTCAACCGAGGTGCAGATCCATGACATCATACTTCAGTGACGGCACGCTCCACATCCGCAGCATGGAACCCTCAGACGCCGCGGTACTCTACGACACCTACCTCTCCTACGGCTGGCATCCCAGCATGAAGACCTACGAGAATTACTGCCGGGAGCAGGCGCGGGGCGAGAGGCTCGTGTTCATCGCCGAGCATGAAGGCGCCGTCGCGGGCATCTGCACGCTGGTGCTGCGCCCCTCGGAGGGACCCTGGGCCGGGCGCGGCATCCCCGAGATCGTGGACCTGTGCGTGTTCTTCCACCTCCACAAGCGGGGCATCGGCAGCCGGCTGCTGGACGTCGCCGAGGCGGAGGCCGCGCGATACGCCGACCGGGTCTGCCTGGCCGTGGGCGTCCATTCGGGCTACGGCCCGGCGCAGCGGCTGTACGTCAAGCGGGGCTACAATTTCGACGGTAGCGGCGTCTGGTATCAGGGAAAACAGCTTGAGCAGTACGCCCCCTGCGTGAACGACGACGATCTGCTGCTGTTCATGTCCAAGGCGCTGACCGCCAATACCACCCCCGACAAGGAGACATTATGAAGCAAGTCACCTATACCATCCTCGATAACGCCCCCCTGACGACGGACGTGTACTGCATGGCCCTCGCGGGGGACACCAGCGCCATCACCGCGCCGGGGCAGTTCATCAACATTCAATTGGACGGCCTCTTCCTGCGGCGGCCCATCTCCGTGTGCGACTGGAACGACAAGGGCCTGGTCATCATCTACAGGGTCGTGGGCCGGGGCACGGAGCGCATGGCGGACATGCTGCCCGGCCAGTTCCTCGACTGCCTGACCGGCCTGGGCAACGGCTACGATATCGCCGCCTGCCCTCAGAACCCCGTGCTGGTGGGCGGCGGCGTGGGCGTGCCTCCACTGTACAGCCTGGCGAAGCGGCTGCTGGCCGCTGGGAAGAAGCCCTCGGTGATCCTGGGCTTCAACCGGGCCGAGGAGATCTTCTACGACATGGAGTTCGCCGCGCTGGGCCTGCCCGTGACCGTGACCACCGTGGACGGCAGCGCGGGCACGAAGGGCTTCGTCACCGACGCGATGCGGGGCGGCGAGTACGTCTGCGCCTGCGGCCCGGAGCCGATGCTGAAGGCCGTGCACAGGCTCGCCTCCGGCGGCCAGTTTTCCTTCGAGGCCCGCATGGGCTGCGGCTTCGGGGCCTGCATGGGCTGCACCTGCGAGACCCTCGCCGGTCCCAAGCGGATCTGCAAGGAGGGGCCGGTGATGAGGCATGGGGAGATCAAATGGTAGTACCACAATCGCAATGACAGTTCGGGACGAGTGTGGAGTTATGGTTTGCCGCGCGCGGAATAGGTACGATGCATAAAGTGATGTTCCCGCGAAGGAATGAACACACTCACGGAGGACGGATTGCCACGTCGGCGCTTTGCGCCTCCTCGCAATGACATCGTTGAGATCGATATGGTGAACATCGTTGCCGGGAGGACGGATCGCCACGTCGGCGCTTCGCGCCTCCTCGCAATGACATCGTTGGTATCGATATGGCGTATGTCATTGCGAGGCGTTCATGCCGCAGGCATGGACGCCGTGGCAATCCGGTCCCATGAAATCATAACAAATCCCGCAGGGATTTGCACCGCCATTCCTCATTCCTAATTCCTAATTCCCACTTTATCAGAAAGGACATGGTTCCATGCCAAACACCTCCGTAATGCTGAGCGGCATTGAGTTATCGAATCCCCTCATCCCCGCCAGCGGCACCTTTGGCTTCGGGCACGAGTTTACCGGGCTGTACGACATCAACGTGCTGGGCAGCATTGCGCTGAAGGGCACCACGCGGGAGCCCCGCATCGGCAACCCCCTGCCCCGCATCGCGGAGTGCGAGAGCGGCATGATCAACAGCGTGGGGCTGCAAAACCCGGGCGTCCACGCGGTGATCGACGAGGAGCTGCCGAAGCTGGCGCAGGTGTTCCACAAGCCCGCCATCGCCAACATCAGCGGCTTTTCGGTGGAGGATTACGCCTACTGCGCGGCGCTGTTCGACAATGATCCGCGCATCGGATGGCTGGAGATCAACGTCAGCTGTCCCAACGTCAGCCACGGCGGCATGAGCTTCGGCACCGACCCGGCAAGCGCCGCGGCGGTCACGAGGGCCGTCAGGGCGGTGGCGAAGAAGCCGGTGTTCATCAAGCTGACCCCGAATGTGACCGACATCGCCTCCATCGCCCGGGCCTGCGCCGACGCCGGCGCGGACGGCATCAGCCTGATCAACACGCTGCTGGGCATGCGCATCGACCTGAAAAAGCGCGCGCCGGTCATCGCCAACAAGATGGGCGGCTTCTCCGGGCGGGCGATACTGCCGGTGGCGCTGCGGATGGTCTGGCAGGTGTACGAGGCGGTGGACATCCCCATCATCGGCATGGGCGGCGTGTCCTGCGCCGAGGACGTGATCGAAATGATGCTGGCCGGGGCCACGGCGGTCCAGGTCGGCGCGGAGAACCTGGTCAACCCCTGGGCGTGCCCGCAGATCATCGCGGCGCTGCCCGGGGCCATGGCAAAATACGGCATCGACAACCTTTCAGACATCACAGGAGGTGCGCATCATGGGTAAGGACGTCATCATCGCATGCGATTTTTCCAGCCGCGAGGCGGTGCTGGAATTCCTGGATAAGTTCAGCGGGGAGGCCCGCAAGCCCTACGTGAAGATCGGCATGGAGCTGTTCTACGGCGCGGGCCCGGAGATCGTGCGGGAGATCAAGCGCCGGGGGCATCAGATCTTCCTCGACCTGAAGCTGTGCGACATCCCCAACACCGTCAAGAAGAGCATGGCCGTGCTGCGGGATCTGGACGTGGACATGACCAACCTGCACGCCTTCGGCACCATCGAGATGATGAAGGCCGCCATCGAGGGCCTCACCCGCCCGGACGGCACCCGGCCGCTGCTGATCGCCGTCACCCAGCTGACCAGCACCAGCGAGCAGCGCATGAGGGACGAGCTGCTGATCGACCGGCCCCTGGCCGAGGTCGTGACCCACTACGCCAAGAACGCCCTGGCCGCCGGCCTGGACGGCGTGGTCTGCTCCCCGCTGGAGAGCCCCACCGTGCACGCCCACTGCGGCGCGGGCTTCGTCACCGTCACCCCCGGCGTGCGCTTCGCCGACGGGGCCGTGGGCGACCAGGTGCGCGTCACCACCCCCGCCCGCGCCCGCGAGCTCGGCAGCGATTACATCGTCGTCGGAAGGCCGATCACCGCGGCGGAGGACCCAATTGGTGCTTATCGGAGATGCTGTGAAGAGTTTATAGGGTAGGTCGCACAATTAACATCATTGGAGGTTTGATCTATGAACAAGCGCATCGCCAAGGACCTTCTTTCCATCGGCGCGGTGTTTCTCCGCCCGGAGCAGCCCTTCACCTGGGCCAGCGGCATCAAGAGCCCGATCTACTGCGACAACCGGCTGACGCTGACCGCGCCGGAGGTCAGGAACGACGTTGAAAACGGCCTGGCGGAGGTCATCCGCCGGGAGTACCCGGAGGTGGAGGTGCTGATGGGCACGTCCACGGCGGGCATCGCCCACGCGGCCATCGTGGGCCACCTGATGAACCTGCCCATGGGCTATGTGCGCTCCGGCGCGAAGGACCACGGCCGGGGCAACCAGATCGAGGGCCGGCTGGAGAAGGGCCAGAAGGTGGTCGTGGTGGAGGACCTGATCTCCACCGCCGGCAGCTGCATCGAGGTGGTCAACGTGTTGCGGGAGGCCGGGGCCGAGGTGCTGGGCATCGCCAGCATATTCACCTACGGCATGCAGAAGGGTCTGGACCGTCTGGCGGCGGCGGGCGTGAAGAACGTGAGCCTGACCAACCTGGACGCCGTGGCCGAGGTGGCCGCCGAGACCGGCTACATCAAGCCGGAGGACGTGGCCCGGGTGCTGAAATTCCGCGACAATCCCTCGGACGAGAGCTGGATCGGAGGCAAAGCATGAGAAGCCTGATCGACATACAGCAGCTGTCCGTCGAGGAGATCGACGCGCTGATCGCCGTGGCCAACGACATCATCGCCCATCCCGAGGCTTACCGGGAGAAGTGCCGCTACAAGAAGCTGGCGACGCTGTTCTTCGAGCCCTCCACCCGCACGCGGCTGAGCTTCGAGGCCGCCATGTACGAGCTGGGCGGCCAGGTGCTGGGCTTCTCCGAAGCCCAGAGCAGCAGCGCGGCCAAGGGCGAGAGCGTTTCCGACACGGTGCGGGTGGTCAGCGGCTACGCGGACATCATCGCCATGCGCCATCCCAAGGAGGGCGCGCCGCTGGTGGCGTCCATGGCGGCCACGGTGCCGGTGATCAACGCCGGGGACGGCGGCCACCTGCATCCCACCCAGACGCTGACGGACCTGTTGACCATCAGCCGGGAGAAGGGCAGGCTGGACCACCTGACCATCGGCGTGTGCGGCGATTTGAAGTTCGGGCGCACGGTCCATTCGCTGATCGCGGCCATGGCCCGCTATGAGGGCGTGAAGTTCGCGCTGGTCTCCCCCGCGGAGCTGAAGCTACCCAGCTACATCAAGAAGGAGATATTGCAGGAAAAGCGCATCGAGTACGTGCAGACCACGGACCTGAGCGCCGTCATGCCGGAGCTGGACATACTCTACATGACCCGGGTGCAGCGGGAGCGCTTCTTCAACGAGGAGGACTATCTGCGCCTGAAGGACAGCTACATCCTCACGCCGGAAAAGCTGCAAAACGCCAAGAGCGACCTGTCGATCCTGCATCCGCTGCCGCGGGTGAACGAGATCTCCACCGCCGTCGATGCCGATCCCCGCGCCTGCTACTTCCGGCAGGCCCTGTACGGCAAGTACATCCGCATGGCGCTGATCCTGAAACTGCTGGAGGTGGAATAAGTGAACATCGATTCCATACGCGACGGCATCGTGCTGGACCACATCAAGGCCGGCAAGGCCATGGAGATCTATCGCTTCCTGGGCCTGGACAGCCTGGACTGCTCCGTGGCCATCATCAAAAACGCCCCCAGCAAGAAGCAGGGGCGCAAGGACATCATCAAGATCGACTCCGAGATGGCGCTGGATCTGAACATACTCGGCTTCATCGACCCGGAGATCACCGTCAACGTCATCAAGGACGGGGAACTGGTGGAGAAGAAGCACCTGACCCTGCCCAGGCAGATCCGGGACGTGCTGAAGTGCAAGAACCCCCGCTGCATCACCTCCGTGGAGCAGGAGCTGACCCACGTGTTCGTGCTCACCGACGAGAAGAAGGCGGTGTACCGCTGCCTGTATTGCGAGACGAAGGCGGAGTGATCGGAGTGAAATGAAACGGGTGGCTGCCCCACGGCAGCCACCCGTTTCATTTCACTCCACGCGCCACAGCACGTCCTCCGCCCCGGGGAACACGCTCCAGAAGAACCGGTCCTGGGAGTCCGGCAGGAAATACCGTGTGCCGTCCTCCGTCATCGGCATGAAGACGCCGTCCGTGGACATCGCGTAGCGCACCTCCACGAACCGTTCCGCGCCGTTGGCAAAGGTCATGGGGTTTTCGGCGTCCTGATAGCGCACCAGCAGCAGCCCGCCGTATGGCGCGTCCGGATACATCCCCTCCGGCAGAGGCGCCATGGTCTCCAGCAGCTTTTGGAGGGCATAGCAGGCCAGCCCCTCCGCGTCGTCGTACACATTGAACACATGCATCTTCCCCAGGATGTCGATCATGAACAGCTCGGCCATGTCGATGCGCCATTCCCGTTCCTCGTCCAGCACCGGCACGTCCGCGCCCCGGCGCAGGTTCTTCAGCTCCACGTAGCCGTCCAGGCCGGCAAAATTCACGCTGGCAAAGCCGTTTTCCGCCTCGCCGGAGTAGCGCACCCGCATGCCCGCGGTCAGCTCCACGCTGCGCGCCTGG
>ONHI01000138.1 GCA_900317565.1 uncultured Eubacteriales bacterium | reverse complement strand
CCCCGAGCTTCGGAAGCCTGCCCTGCGCCGCCTGCATTGCCGCCAGACTCGCCAGCGCGATCCCCGCGCGGCACAGCGCCGTCAGCGACGACGGAACCGGTATGTTCCGCACGAACAGGCTGATCGTGCCGAACAGTACCATTGAAATGATGATCTGTATCTTTGCTTTCATTGGTTTTTGTGGGAAGAAGATATTAGTGGCTAGTGGCCAGTGACTAGTGGCTAGTGGCTAGCAGTTAGTGGCCAGTGGCCAGCAGCCAGGTAAGAGGTAAGAAGTAAGAAGTAAGAGGTTGGATTAGTGGCTGCCGCGCTTAAGTATAAACGCGGCAGCAGCCATTCCTGTTCCCTGTTCCCTGTTCCCTTTTCCCTGTTCCCTGTCCCCTTTATCTACAGGAAGCAAAAGCCCTTACCCGCGCGTTCAGGTCGGGCCACTGCCGCACGGACTTCCCGGAGAACAGTCCGTCCTCGGGGTCGGCGGTGGCGCGCCGCTCGTGGGCGATGAGCGCCCAGGTGGCCTCGTAGAGGTTGGCGAACTCGGGGTCGCGCTGGGCCTCGCAGACGAAGCTCTGGCGGGGCTGGTTGATGTCCTCGCCGCTGATCTGGAACAGGTTGTGCTTCTCGCACAGCGCCCGCAGGCGGCGCAGCTGGGCCCGGGTGTTCCGGCTGGGCATGTAGGTGATGGCGCGGTAGCCCAGCTTCGCCACGTATTCCACCAACTCGTCCAGGAAGTCGTCCTCGAACTTCTGGGCGCGCTTGTCGCCGGTGACGCTGTCGCCCACGTCGCCCAGGTAGGCGTAGGCCGAGATCGCGCCGATACTGTCGCTCAGGGCCAGCAGCTCCCGCACGTCCGGGCATTCGTCGGTGGCGTCGATGTAGAAGCGGCTGATCAGCTGGCTCTTGATCCAGCCCAGCAGGTCGTACATCATGTGGGGGTTGGCCTCGTCCAGCAGGAAGCCCTCGATCTTGCCGGAGATGGGCAGCTGCAGCTCCTCCTTGATGAACTTCACCAGCTTCTCGCCCTTGCCGATCACGTCGATCATGCGGTAGGCCAGCGCGCTGGACAGGTGGCGCTCAGTGACGGAGCCGCCCTTGGCGAAGTTGGACAGCGGCAGCACGTCCCGGTCAAAATCGATGGTGATGCCGTATTTGCCCATCATGCCGTTGATGGCGTCCACCATCCTGCGGTTGCGCACGTTGCGCTTCTCGCGATAAGGCGCGTAGATGGCGTTCAGCTCCGCGGCCCTGTCGTGGGGCACACCGTGCAGCGTCATGTAGGCCACGCCCTTCTGGTCGGGGTTGTTCAGCTTCCTGTCGCCGAAGGGGGTGTCTGCGAAGGACGCGCGGCACTCCATGCCGATGGTCGCGCCCATGTGGGCCGCCTCGGCCGCCGCCAGGAATTCCTCCGCGCCGGCGATGGAATCGTGGTCCATCAGGCCGCAGGTGCAAAGTCCCGCCGCCCGGGCGAAGAACACCGCCGCCGTCGGGCTGTAGGGGGAGAAGGAATAGGTGGTGTGGATGTGGTTGTTCACGTCCCGCGCCACGGGGGGCAGGGGCTCGCTCTCAAGCAGCTTTTTCAGGTTTTCCAGCGCGTTTTCGCCGTTCAGCAGGGCCAGCAGCTCTTCCCGGGTCTTTGCCATGTGCATATCATCCTTTCGCGTTTGAGTTTGCTGTCACTATTGTATCATTTAAACGGGGGATTGGCAAGCGCTGCAAGGGGGGAAGGCGCTCTTGCGGCCATAGACGGATTATATCTCCCGCCATAGCCTTGACTTTTAACACGGCGGGGCATTATAATGGATGCAACGGCGATGAGAAAGAGAGTAGCGCGTTTCGAGGCTTCCAGAGAGCCGGGGCAGGTGTGAGCCGGCAGCGGAGGGCGCGCGAACATGGCTTTTGAGCCCCGGGCGTGAACTGCATTTGCTTCAGCGCCCGGCGTAGGCAGACCTGCCGCCACGTTACAGGCATCCAAGGCGCGATCCGGCGTTGTCCGGTCGCGTGAACAGGGTTGGTACCGCGCTTGCAGGGCGCCCCTATCGGATCAGGGGCGCTTTTTAATTTGAAATTATTGGAAGGGAGTCCTTGCACCATGCCCAAGCCCACGTATTACCTCACCACACCGATCTATTATCCCAGCGGCAACATGCACATCGGCCACACCTACACCACGGTGGCGGCGGACACGATGATCCGCTTCAAGAAGCAGACCGGCTACGACACCTATTTCCTGACCGGCCTGGACGAGCACGGCCAGAAGATCGAGCGCAAGGCCGCCGAGGCGGGCGTGACGCCCCAGGAATTCGTGGACAAGATCGCCGGGGAGACGGTGGAGCTGTGGAAGCTGATGAACATACAGTACGACGACTTCATCCGCACCACCGAGGAGAGGCACATGAAGATCGTCCAGAAGATCTTCAAGCAATTCTACGACCAGGGCGACATCTACAAGAGCGAATACGAGGGCCTGTACTGCACGCCCTGCGAGAGCTTCTGGACGCCCACCCAGGTGAAGAACGGCCTCTGTCCCGACTGCGGGCGGCCCGTGGAGCCCATGAAGGAGGAGAGCTATTTCTTCCGGATGAGCAAATACCAGGACTGGATGATCAAGTACATCGAGGACCATCCGGACTTCATCCAGCCGCCGTCGCGGGCCAACGAGATGCTGAACAACTTCCTGCGCCCGGGCCTTCAGGACCTGTGCGTCAGCCGCACCTCCTTCAAGTGGGGCGTGCCGGTGGACTTTGATCCGAAGCACGTGGTGTACGTGTGGATCGACGCGCTGTCGAACTACATCACCGCGCTGGGCTACGGCACCGACCACGACGAGAAGTTCAGAAAGTACTGGCCCGCCGACGTGCACCTGGTGGGCAAGGAGATCGTGCGCTTCCACACCATCTATTGGCCCATCATGCTGCACGCGCTGGGGCTGCCCCTGCCCAAGCAGGTGTTCGGCCACGGCTGGCTGCTGTTCGGCGAGGACAAGATGAGCAAGTCCAAGGGCAACGTGGTCTATCCCGGCCCGATTGTCCAGCGCTACGGCGTGGACGCGCTGCGCTACTACCTGATGCGGGAGATGCCCTTCGGTGCGGACGGCAATTACACCAACGAGGCCTTCCTGACCCGCATGAACGCCGACCTGGTGAACGATCTGGGCAACCTGGTCAGCCGCACCGTGGCGATGATCGAAAAGTACTTCGGCGGCGTGGTGCCCGCGCCCAACGCGTATGAGGAGCCCGACAGGGCGCTGATCGCCACCTTCGAGGCGCTGCCCGGCATCGTGGAGGAGCAGATGGACAAGCTGCAGTTCTCTGTGGCGCTGGCGGAGATCTGGAAGCTGATCGGCGAGTGCAACAAGTACATCGACATCACCCAGCCCTGGGTGCTGGGCAAGAGCGACGAGGGCAAGCCGCGGCTGCAGACCGTGATGTACGTGCTGGCGGAGTGCATCCGCGCGCTGGGCGTGTACATCCAGCCCACCATGCCCTCCACGCCCGAGCGCATCTATGCCCAGCTGGGCGTGACGGACGACGCGCTGAAGACCTGGGAGTCCGTGAAGACCTTCGGCCAGCTGAAGCCCGGCACCGTGGTGAAGAAGGGCGAGGCCCTGTTCCCGCGGGTGGACATCAAGAAGGAGCTGGAGGCCATGGCCGGCGAGAAGGACAAGGCCGACAAGAAGGCCGAAAAGGCCGAAGCCAAGGCCCAGAAGAAGGAAGCCAAGGCCGAGGTGAAGGCGGAAAAGAAGGACGACGGCATCGCCAGCTTCGACGACTTCATGAAGATCAAGCTGATCGCCGCGAAGGTCGTGGCCTGCGAGCGGGTGGAGAAGAGCGACAAGCTGCTCAAGGAGACCCTGGACATCGGAAACGGCCAGACCAAGACCATCTGCTCCGGCATCGCCAAATTCTACGCCCCCGAGGACATGGTGGGCAAGACCGTGGTGCTGGTGAACAACTTCGCGCCGCGCAAGATGGCCGGCCAGGTGTCCGAGGGCATGCTGCTGTGCGCCGAGGATCCCGACGGCCGCGTGCGCCTGCTGACAGTGGACGGCGACGTCGCCCCGGGCAGCGAGATCGGATAAGACGCATCGGCTACAGGGACAGCTTTGCTGTCCCTGTAGCCGGTGCTCCTGGATGGAGGATCATGGACGACAAATTCATTCGCGCGCTGTCGATCGACTGGTCGCGGGTGCAGGAGGACTCCTACCTGCGCGGCATACCGGCCATCGCCCACCTGGACGCGCTGTCCCTGCGGCGGCCGGTCACCTTCCTGGCGGGGGAGAACGGCACCGGCAAGAGCACGCTGCTGGAGGCCATCGCGGTGGCCTACGGCTTCAACCCGGAGGGCGGCACGCTGAATTATCGCTTCTCCACCTTCGACGATGTGTCCGGCCTGGGCGACGCGCTGAAGCTGGTGCGCAGCTTCCGCCGCGCCCGGACCGGCTATTTCTTCCGGGCGGAGAGCTTTTTCAACCTGGCCAGCAAGGCGGCGGAGTACGACGCCGAGCGGGGCCGGCCCAGCTATGGGGACGTGGGGCTGCACGAGCAATCCCACGGGGAGAGCTTCCTGAACTTCATGCAGACCTTCGACGGGCCGGGGCTCTACCTGATGGACGAGCCGGAGGCCGCGCTGTCGCCCCAGCGACAGCTGACGCTGCTGCTGCACATGGCCCGTATGGCCGCGGGCGACGCCCAGTTCATCGTCGCCACCCATTCGCCCATACTGCTGGGCCTGCCCGGCGCCGAAATACTCAGCTTCGACGGCGAGGGCATCCATCCCATCGGCTGGGAGGACACCGACAGCTATCAGGTGACGAAGCTGTTCCTGGAACGGCGGGAGGGGCTGCTGGAGAAGCTGTTCACGGAGGATAACGGAATATGAGACTGTTCGACACCCACTGCCACATCGCGGACCCGAGGTTTGACGCGGATCGGGACGAGGTCATCGCCCGCTTCCGGGAGGCGGGCGTGGCGCGCGCGCTGGTGGTGGCGGACCCCCGGGAGCCGATCTACGACGGTCCTGAGGACGAGGGCGGTCAACTGGTGGCCGTCGGCAACGAGGACCGGGTCTTCGAGCTGGTGGAGGCCCACGATTTCCTGTACGGGGCCATCGGGGTGCATCCCCACAACGCCTCGGGCTGGGACGCCGCCGCGGAGGCCATGGTGCTGGAATACTTGAAGCACCCGAAGTGCCGCCTACTGGGGGAGATCGGGCTGGATTACCACTACGACCTGTCGCCCCGGGACGTCCAGCGGAAGGTTTTCGACCGCCAGCTGGACATGGCCTTTGACGCGGGCGTTCCCGTGCAGCTGCACATCCGGGAGGCCCACGGCGATTGCCTGGACATGCTGCGCGCCCGGGCGCGGGCGGGACGCATGCCCCGGGGCATCATGCACTGCTACACCGGCAGCTGGGAGAGCGCGAAGATCTACCTCGACCTGGGGCTGCACATATCGCTGTCTGGCGCGGTGACCTTCAAGAACGCGCCGAAGCTGGCCGAGGTGGCCCGGAACGTGCCCGCCGACCGGCTGCTGGTGGAGACGGATTGTCCCTACATGGCCCCCGTGCCGCTGCGCGGGCGGCGCAACGAGCCCGCCTTCATCGTGCACACCTTCACGAAGGTGGCCGAGCTGCGGGGTGAGGCTCCGGACCGCCTGGCGGAGCAGCTCTGGCGGAACGCAAATGGCATCATGGGGATCGGGGAATAGGAAAACGCTGTATTGAGTGGGTGCTCAATACAGCGTTTTTCAGGTCCATTACGTTTTCTTGAGGGATGCGCCCGTTTTCTCACAGCTCCACCAGGCCCTTCGGCGCGGGCGCGAGGGGCTCGGGCTCCAGCTCGTCCACCCAGGCGGCGAGCAGCGTGCGCAGCGCCGCGGCCAGGCTGTTCTGTTCCTCAGAGGAGAGGGGCGCGAAGGGATCGTCCTCCGGCGCGGCTTCGGCCTCGGGGATGGCCGCGCGACCGGCGTCGGTGATGCGCAGCAGGTTGCCCCGGCGGTCCTCCGCCTTCTCGCGGGTCAGCAGGCCCTTCGCCTCCAGCTTCGAGATCAGCTCGCTCAGGGAGCCGGGCTGTATGCCCAGCATCTGCTGCAGCTCCCGCTGGGACAGCGCCTCCCGGCCCGCCAGTATGGACAGCACCAGCGCCTGGCCCCGGGCGGGACCGCCCTGGGGGCGGCGGTGGACCATGCGGCCTGCCATGTCGATCAGCTCCGCCAGGTCGGCCTCCGCCACGCGGCGCTTCAGGAATTCAGGGTTCGGGCGACGGGGCGGAAAGCCGGGACGTCCGGGTCCGCCGTGACCGCCGGGACCACCCGGTCCGAAGCCGCGGGGCGCGGTGTGGGGGCCGAAGTCATTCCCGCCGTTGAAATCGCGGGGCGCGGTGTGGGGGCCGAAATCATTTCCGCCGTTGAAATCGCGGGGTGCGGTATGAGGACCGAAGTGGTTCTCACCGCTGAAATCGCGGGGAGTGGTGCGGGGGCCGAAATCGCCGTCGTGGCCGAAGCCGCGGGGGGCGGTGAGCGCCTCGCGCTCCATGGCCTCACTGCCGTGGCGGAAGCCTCCCTCGTTGTGGTCTTCTCTATGGCCGTGCATCCGGCGCATCATCGGATTGCGATACATCATGTTCATCCGTCCTTTCTTTGTTTTGGTACCTAAATAATAGCAGATGAAAGGATGAATGTCAAGGTACCGAAGGAATAATTAATGTGTTTATAACAATTGCATGCCGTGGTTTGGGTTGTAATGGTCGTGATGAAGATAGTAGATTCTTCGCTTCGCTCAGAATGACGGGGCGGTGGGGATGTGCCGAAACGGAGATGTCATGAATAGCAGATTCTTCGCTTCGTTCAGAATGACAGGGTAGTGGGAGGGTATGCCGAAGCGGAGATGTCGTATCACGATACTCTGACATTGATCAAAGGTAACACTCCGTTCAAAGGAACAACGTCACGACGCGCGTTGTCATTCTGAGCGGAGCGAAGAATCTACTAACTGAAATACCCGACGTCTCAGGATAGGCCAAAGACAACGCTCCACCCAGAGGAACAACGTCACGACGCGCATTGTCATTCTGAGCGGAGCGAAG
>ONHI01000087.1 GCA_900317565.1 uncultured Eubacteriales bacterium | reverse complement strand
GAAACCTTTGAAACGCTGACCGAGGGCGAAACTGCCCGCACGGAAAGCCTCGCTTCAGCGAAGCGTAAGAGTCGCCTCAACTTTTCGGATGAAGGTTCCGGCTTTGTTCACGGCGCGGGAAGAATAGCGAAGCGAACGGTGAAAACCGCCGCGACCCCGGCTTTGCTCTACGCCGGACAGCAGCTTCGTGAAGCAGGAGATGAAAACGACGGCGTTCGCGCCGCCGAAGCCAGCGGCCTCGCCGCCCGAAAGACGGCGACCCTCGCCAAGTCCTCCAAGCGCTCCGCTAACCGCCGCAGCGCCAGCAAAGCGCGCACGGAGTCCGTGAAGCAGGAGCACGCCGCCCAGGTGGAACACAGGAAGAAGGAACAGATCCGCGCCTTCCACAAGAAGAAGCGCCAGCGTGCTGCCATCGCTGCCAAGCGCAAGCAATCCGCGGTGTCGGCGGGCGGCTTTGTGGAATCCGCGGAAACGTCCTTCTCCATTCCGGCGAAGGCCAAGAAAGCGGCGCAATCCTTTTTCGCCGAGCATAAGGGCGCGATCATCGGCGTGGCCGCCGTGGGCATCATCTTCGCCCTGATCGGCGTTTCCATGTCCAGCGTAGCCTCGCTGGTGCACGGCGGCGGCACCACGGTGATCTCCACCACCTATGTCTCTACGGACGAGGACATCTATGCCGCCGAGAATGCCTACTGCGCGCTGGAGGATGGCCTGAGTTCGCAGGTCTACGGCCTGCAAACGTCCCATCCTGGCTACGATGATTACGAATACCAGATCGATGAGATCGAACACAATCCCTATCACCTGATCTCCTACCTCCAGGTGAAATTCGGTGGCTTTACCTACAACAGCGAGGTCAAGGCTGAGATCAACCGCCTGTTTCGGCAGCAGTATTCGCTCTCCCTGTCCACGGGCAGCGAGATACGAACGCGCGTGGAGACGGTGATGGAGACGCGGGAGGTCTACGACGAGGAAACTGGCCTGACGGTCATCGAGGAGTACCCCGTAGAGCAGGAGGTGGAATATGAGCATCGGACCCAGTACGCGGTGCTGACCAACCACTACTTCGACATGGTGGCTCGCGCCAACATGAACGAGGAAGAGACCATCATCTATGACGCACTCAACAAGACCTATGGCAACCGGCCTTACCTGTTCGATCTCTCGGCGGCCTCCGGCGTCGGAAGTTCGGGAATCCACTTCGACATTCCACCTGAAGCCCTGTCCGATGTGAAGTTCGCCAACATGATCCGGGAGGCGGAGAAGTACCTGGGAATGCCCTATGTGTGGGGCGGCAAGAGCCCGCGTACCGGCTTCGACTGTTCTGGGTTTGTCTGCTGGGTGCTGAACCACTGCGGCAACGGCTGGAATGTCGGCACCAAGCGGGCGAAGGAGCTGTGCCGCATGTGTACCTATGTGTCGCCCGACCAGGCGCGTCCCGGAGACCTGGTGTTCTTTGAAAAGACCTACGACACGGACGGCGCTTCCCACGTCGGCATCTATGTGGGACAGAACACCATGATTCACTGTGGCAATCCCATCAAGTACGGGCGCATCGATACCCGCTACTTCAAGGCGCACTTCCTGTGCTTCGGGCGCTTGCCATTCTATGACGATTAAGCGGCATCAAATATGCCGGAAAGCGAGGAAAACATGAGAATCCGAAAGCTGATGAAAACCATCCCTCTTCTGCTGGGCGTGTCGGCGCTGCTGATGGGCACGCCGGCCTACGCCAACGTCCCCCAGGCCGCCGAGGTGGACACGGAGCCGGCCGAGATCATCGAAGTCACGCCCACGCCCAGCCCCACGCCGGACATTACCTACGCGCCGCTGCCGGAGGTCTCCATGCAGCCCTTCACCATCGCGGGCAACGGCGAGGTGCTGGACGATATTTCGGACGGCTCCAAGGAGTTCTATACCATCACCACCAGCAACAACAATTCTTTCTTCATCGTGGTGGATCGCGCCCGTGCCAGCGAGAACGTGTACATGCTGGCGAAGGTGAACGAGGACGATGTGTCTGACTTCATCGAGGGCTACACCGCGCCGACGCCCACGCCCGCGCCTACGGTGCAGATTCAGCTGCCCACTCCTGCGCCGACGCCCCAGGTCATCACCGTAGAGCCGGAGAAGAAGGAAACCAACATCAATTCCTATGCCATGATCGGCGCGTTGGCGCTGGCGGTCATCGGCGGCGGCTGGTACTTCAAGGTGTACAAGCCCAAGCACGAGGATTACGATGATGACGACGAGGGCATGGAGTACGACGACAGCGACGAGGAGAGCGACGATTAAGTGCATCTCTCGCCGGAGAAACAAGGAAGTGATCTGATTGGCGAAACTGAATAATATCCGCAACCTGGCCTATTCCGAGGCCAGTTCGGTCAGCAGTTCCCCGCAGGACTGGATGCGCTTCATGGACACCGCTTCGCGGATGTACCGCTACAGCTTCCTGGAGCAGCTGTTGATCTACGCCCAGCGGCCTGAAGCCACGGCCTGCGCCACGCTGGATACGTGGAATCAGAAGGTCGGACGGTGGGTGAATCGCGGCGCGAAGGGCATCGCCCTCATCGACGACGCCATCCAGCCGGAGAGATTGCGCTATGTCTTTGACATCGCGGATACCCATGCCGTGCGCGGTGCGCCAGATCCCTACATCTGGCGGCTGGATGATCGCCACAAGAAGCGGTTCCTCGCTTACCTGTCCAGCACCTACAACCTGCCCGATGTGAGCTCCATCATGCTGGCGCTGGAACAGGTCGCAGAGCAGGTGACGGACGAATACCTGGAGGACGCGATGGACGGCATCGAGCAGGAGATGACCGGCTCGCTGCTGGCGACGCTGCCGGAGGAGGCGCGGAGGGAAACCTTCCGCGCCGTCTTCCGGGATTCCATCTTCTATGAGGTGGCGCGGCGCTGCGGACTGAATCCTGAAAGCTATCTCCATGAGAGCGACTTCCGGGGCATCCAATTCTTCAACCGGCTGGGCACCCTCACGGTGCTGGGCAACGCCGTGAGCAACCTCACCGAGATCATCCTCATGGACATCGGGCGGGAAATCCGCGCATGGGACAGGGAAAATCCCATCCAAGAAAATTTGCAAAAACCCCTTGCAAAAAATGAAAGCCCGGTGTATAAAGATTTTCGCGTGGTAAAGCGTGAAAGTAACGACGACGAACCCGAAGAAGGAGGGCAAGAGAATGGAGCTGACGTATCATCGCAAGGGAGATTACCTGTTTCCGAACCTGGTGATCGAGACGGAGAACGCGCCGCAGATCGGGAAGTACGGGATGCTGCGCAAGACCTACCTGAAGGAGAACCGTCCGAACTGGTATCAGAGCATGCTGGCGACGGGCAAGCTGACCCGGCACCTGTCGGAGATCGACCAGCGGGCGAACGAGCGCCTGGAGCAGCTGACCGAGCAGATGGCGCGGACGGAGGGCGTGACGGAGGCTCTGAAAGAGAGCGATCCGATGAGCTGGATTCAGCGGATGAACAACCTTCGCAGCCGGGCGGACGAGATCATTCTGACGGAATTGGTGTACAGCTGACCGAGGAAATAACCGAACAGGATTTGAACGAGGCAGAGGCGGAAATCGCCTCTGCCCTTTCTCTGCCCGAATTTCCCACCGCCAACCAGCAGATCCGAGCCATAGAGGCGCGCATGGCCGCACCCTATGAGCGCGAGATCACCGTGCCCACGGAGGTGGTGGACGAGATACTGCGCACGGGCGGCAATCGCCGGGGCAGCCAACTGCGACTGATCTACAACTATATGATTGAGCAGACACAGGAGGCGTCAACGGCCTACGTCAAGCGGGAGTACGGCAAGGGTGGCAAGGGATTCACCATCAACGGCACCGACTATGCCATTTGGTTCGACGAGCTGGGTTTGCAAATCGCGGCGGGCCATTCTGTGCGGGAGCAGGCCATAGAGAAGGCATTTCTCTCCTGGGACGATGTGGCAGGCAGAATCCACCAGCTTCTTCGCCAGGGCGAGTACGCGCCTCAGCCTGTGTTGGACGCCGCTCGTAGCAACGCACTGACGGAGTACGCGAACGCGCTGGCGCTCATGGAGCGAGACATCGAAATCGACTATAAATCCCTTCTTTTCAATGAAACAGAAATGGAGATATTTACAGGCGGTTTCCCCGACGAGGTGGAGAAGGTTTCCCGCTATCTTGACCGGCAGGAGAACCTGGACAGGCTGGTTTCCCAGCTCCGCAATTTTGCAGAGGTCTATGCGGAAAACCGCGATGTGATGCGCTTTCACTTTTACAATCCCACCCGCATGGCGGATACCTTTGAGACGTTCGCCAAGCCCTGGACGCCTTTTCAAGCCAGGGAGGGCTTCGCGTGGGAAAACCACGGCGTATTCATCACCCAGGACGAGATCGACGCGGAGCTGGCGGGCGGCGCAACCTATGAAAACAGCCGGCTCGCCATCTATGCCCACTTCCTGTCCACTGATGACAGGAAAGCCCGCGCTGATTTCCTGAAGCAGCATTACGGCATCGGGGGGCATTCTCCCGCACTGAACGGGAAGGAAACCTCTGACGAATCGCATGATGCCAAGGGGATTCGCCTGCGCGTCGGCGGGTACACAAATCCTGCCGCGGAAGTGACGCTGTCCTGGGCGAAGGTGGCGCAGCGAATCGACTACCTCATGCGGAATGACCGCTACCTAACGGCCTCGGATCACGCGAAGATGGCGGGGTATGAGCGCGATGTCATGGCGCGGCGCATCCGCAGCTTCTATTATCACATGCCGGAGGACATTCAGCGTCCTGCTGGCGCTGACCTGATTGCCGTAGAGGACAGGCAGCCCCTCGCGGACGCGCTGATGATGACCGATACCGCCGTGGAGCTGGTCAACCAGATGGACGACGCTATGGCGGCGATGCCCACCGAAAATGAGCATTACCAGGAATGTACCGAGATACTGTTCCAGGTGCATGACTACATCGACGGCACCTACACCATCTTCCCGGAGCCGCCGTGGAAGAAGGAACCGGCGCTGCTGAATCAGCAGATGTCCATATTTGGACTGTTTGAACAACCGGACGAGAGCGAACAGGAGATGGAAGAAGATGAAGATGCGCCGGAGGAAGAAATGGAAGAATCCACGCAAAACGTGGAAGTCGAGCCGGAAGAAGCTGTAGAGGAGGAAGCTGAACCGGAGGAAGTCTCCGATGTGGAAACCGAACTGGAGGAAGCTGAGGAAGCAACCGAATCCGTTTCCGACGATCCTGACAGGCTGACCGATGCGGAATATGCCGACTACAACGCCCTCAAAGCGCAGTATCCCGATACGCTCATCGGCTTTGAGCGCAATGGCTTCTTTGAATTCTTCGGAGAGGATGCCCGGCGCGTCGCGGAGATAAGCAGTTCCCGGCTCATTGAGCGCGAGACCCCGGCGGGCCCGGTGCAGGCGACGGGTTTTGCCACGGATCGGTGGCAGTCCAACGCCAGCCGGCTCCAGGAGCAGGGCGAAAGCATCTATCTGTCAGGTGTCGCGGAGGACGGCAGCCGCGAAGAAGTCAAACACCTTCGCGCGGAGGATTATATGCCGGAAAACCCTGATATAGATGCTCCTGATCTCCCCGCCGACACCCTGGAGATGGGCATGACCTTCGATGTGGACGGACATCGGTTTGAGATCGAATCCATCGACATCCTCTACCATGAGGTGCGGCTGAAAGACCTGACCTTCCAGGAGCAGAATGGGTTTCCCGTTTTTCGCGCCGAGAATTACGATGTTGTCCTGCAATGGGTCAGGGACGCGGCGAAGTCCCAGGAGAACGCAGCGGACACGCCGGTGAAGATGAAGGAGATCGTCATCGATCTCAGACCGAGGGAAGAACGCGAGACGCCTTCGGAGCCGACTGTGGAAAGCCACAACTTCCGCATCACCGACGATGATCTCGGCGCGGGCGGGCCGAAGGCGAAGTTCCGCGCCAACATGGACGCCATCTATCTGCTGAAAACGCTGGAGAGCGAAAACCGGCTGGCGACGCCGGAGGAACAGGAAACCCTTTCGCGTTTTGTCGGCTGGGGCGGCATCCCCCAGGCGTTCGACCCCGACGTGCGCGAGTGGTCGGGCGAATATGCGGAGGTCAAGGCGGCGCTCACCCCGGAGGAATACGAGGCGGCGCGGGCTTCCACACTCAACGCCTTTTACACGTCGCCCACGGTCATTCGTGCCATGTATGACGCCCTGGACGGCATGGGCTTCAGGAAGGGCAACATTCTGGAACCCAGCTGCGGCGTGGGCAACTTCATGGGAATGCTGCCGGAGGCCATGAGCGCCTCCCGGATGTACGGCGTGGAGCTGGACAGCATCACCGGCAGGATCGCCCAGCAGCTCTACCAGAAGAACACCATCGCGGTGCAGGGCTTCGAGGAGACTGGCTTCTCCGACAACTTCTTCGATGTGGTGATCGGCAACGTACCCTTCGGCGCGTTCAAGGTGGTGGACAAGCAGTATGACCGCTACAACTTCCTGATTCACGACTACTTCATCGCCCGGTCTATCGACCTGGTGCGTCCGGGCGGCGTGGTGGCCGTCGTGACCTCCAGCGGCACGATGGACAAGCAGTCGGACGCCATGCGGCAGTATGTCGCCGCCCGGGCCGACCTGCTGGGCGCGATCCGGCTGCCGAGAAACACCTTCCAGCGAAACGCCGGCACCAGCGTTGTGACGGACATCCTGTTCTTCCAGAAGCGGGAGAGCGCCGCCATAGAGCAGCCTGATTGGGTGAAGATCGGAGAAACGCCGGAAGGCTATCACGTCAACAACTATTTCGTCCAGCATCCGGAGATGGTGCTGGGCACTTTTTCGGATGATAACACACAGTATGGCAAGCAGGAGGTGACGGTGGAACCAATTCCCGACGCAGACCTGGGCGAGCAGCTGCGGGAGGCCGTCAAGAACATCCATGGTCAGATCAACGAGGTGGAGCTTTCCGACACCGATCTGGAGGACGTGCCGGAGGCGCTGCCCGCCGACCCGAATGTGCGCAATTTCAGCTATACCGTGGTGGACGGCAAGCTGTATTACCGCGAGAACAGCGTGATGAACCCCGTGGACCTGCCGAAGAACACCGCCAACAGGGTCATCGCCATGATCGGCCTGCGGGATACCGTGCGCGCATTGTTGCAGGGGCAGCTGGAGGACGCCACCGACGCGCAGATCGCCGCCATGCAGCAAACGCTGAACGCGCAGTATGACGATTTCTCAAAGCAGTTCGGCCTCATCAGCGCCACCGCCAACAAGCGGGCTTTCCAGCAGGACAGCAGCTATTGCCTGTTGGCGGCGCTGGAGGTACTGGATGAGAACGGACAGCTGAAGCGCAAGGCCGACATCTTCACCAAGCGCACCATCCGAAAGCCGGAGCCCGTGGAATCCGTGGACACGGCCAGCGAGGCGCTGGCGCTGTCCATCGGGGAGCGCGCCAGGGTGGATTTGCCTTACATGGCCTCCCTGTGCGGCAGGACGGAGGATGAGATCATCGACGAGCTGCGAGGCGTGATCTTCCTCGATCCCGAAAACGACGAGTGGGAAACCAGCGACGAGTACCTGTCCGGCAATGTGCGGGAGAAGCTGAGGGCCGCACAGAGCGCCGCCGAGCGCGATCCCGCCTATCAGGTGAACGTCGAGTACCTGAAACGGGTGCAGCCCAAAGATCTGGACGCCTCCGAGATCGAGGTGCGCCTGGGCGCAACGTGGATCGACCCGCAGTATATCGACCGGTTCATCCGGGACGAGTTTCACACCGACTTCTGGCTGATTGGCAGACAGATCAAGGTGCAGTATTCCAAGGTGTCCGGCCTATGGAACATCCAGGGCAAGAGCATGGATCGGGGCAATCCCATGGTCTACTCCACCTACGGCACCGAAAGGCTCAACGCCTTTCATCTGCTGGAGGACGCGCTGAACCTGAAGGACACCAAGGTGTACGACACCTTCCATGATGCGGATGGCGACCACCGCGTGCTGAACAAGAAGGAGACCATGCTGGCCCAGCAGAAGCAGGAGCTGATCCGGGCGGCGTTCAAGGAATGGATTTTCAAGGATATGCGGCGAAGGGAGACGCTGGTTGCAAGGTACAACGAGCTTTTCAACGCCGTCCGGCCCCGCGAGTATGACGGCAGCCACATCCGCTTCGTGGGCATGACGCCGGAGATTACCCTGATGCAGCACCAGAAGAACGCCATCGCCCACATCCTGTACGGCGATAACGTGCTGCTGGCTCACTGCGTCGGCGCGGGCAAGACCTTTCAGATGATTGCCGCGGGCATGGAGGCGCGGCGGCTGGGGCTGTCGCAGAAGAACCTCTATGTCGTGCCGAACCACCTGACGGAGCAATGGGGCGCGGACTTCCTGCGTCTGTATCCCGGTGCGAACATCCTGGTCGCCACGAAGAAGGACTTTGAGCCGGCGAATCGCAAGAAGTTCTGCTCCCGCATCGCCACCGGTGATTACGACGCCATCATCATCGGGCACACGCAGTTTGAGAAGATACCGCTGTCCCATGAACGGCAAGCCGCCATGATCCAGGCGCAGATCGACGAGATCACCGCCGCCATCGCAGAGGAAAAGGCGGAGCAGGGCGGCAGATACACCATCAAGCAGATGGAGCGCACCCGCAAGGGGCTGGAAGCCCGCCTGAAAAAGCTGAACGACCAGTCCCGGAAGGACGACGTGGTGACGTTTGAGCAGCTGGGCGTGGATCGCCTGTTTGTGGACGAGAGCCATTATTACAAAAACCTGTTCCTGTACACGAAGATGACCAACGTGGCGGGTATCCAGACCACCGACGCGCAGAAGTCCTCGGACATGTACCTGAAATGCCGGTATCTGGACGAGCTGACCGGAGGCAAGGGCATCACCTTCGCCACGGGCACCCCGATTTCCAACAGCATGGTGGAGCTTTACACCATCATGCGGTATCTGCAATACGACACGCTCCAGCGCACGGGGCTGGGGCACTTTGACAGCTGGGCCTCCACCTTCGGGGAGACGGTGACGGCCATCGAGCTGGCCCCGGAGGGCACGGGCTATCGCGCCAAGACGCGGTTCGCCCGTTTTTTCAACCTTCCCGAACTGATTTCCATGTTCAAGGAGGTGGCCGACGTGCAGACCGCCGACATGCTGAAGCTGCCGGTGCCGGAGGCCGAGTTCGTGAACGAGGTCTTAAAGCCCAGTGAAATCCAGCAGGACATGGTGGCCTCTTTCTCAGACCGCGCAGAGGCCGTGCGCAGCGGCAGGGTTGACCCGAAGGAGGACAATATGCTGCGCATCACCAACGACGGCAGGAAGTGCGCTCTCGACCAGCGGCTGATGAACCCGCTGCTGCCCGACGACGAGGAAAGCAAGGTGAACGCCTGCATCCGAAACGCCTTCAGGGTGTGGCAGGAAGGTATCCCCGATAAAACGGCGCAGGTGATCTTCTGCGACCTGTCCACGCCTAAGGGCGACGGCAGCTTCAACGTCTATGACGACATCCGAAACAAGCTGGAGGCGATGGGCGTCCCGCGGGAGGAGATTGCCTTCATCCACGAGGCGACCACAGAGACGCAGAAGGCTGAGCTGTTCGCCAAGGTCCGCGCCGGCCATGTGCGCGTCCTGCTGGGCAGCACCGCGAAGCTGGGCGCGGGCACCAACATGCAGGACAGACTGATCGCGCTTCATCACCTGGACGCCCCGTGGAAACCCAGCGATCTGGAGCAGCAGGAGGGTCGCATACTCCGGCAGGGCAACATGAACGAGAAGGTGCAGATCTTCCGCTACGTCACGGAGGGCACCTTCGACGCTTATATGTGGCAGATATTGGAGAACAAGCAGAAGTTCATCAGCCAGATCATGACTTCCAAATCGCCGGTACGCGCCTGCGAGGACGTGGACGATACCGCCCTGTCCTACGCGGAGATCAAGGCGCTGGCGACGGGCAACCCCTACATCAAGGAAAAGATGGATTTGGACATCCAGGTGGCCAAGCTGCGGATGCTCCGCGCCAGCCACACCAGCCAGATTTACCGCTTGGAAACGGACATTGCCCGAACCTATCCTGTCCAAATCGCCTCCGTTCAGCAGCGCATCGCCAACCTGGAGGCGGACAAAACGGCAGCGGCTCCGGTGCTGACTCTGGACAAGGAACAGTTTGAGATGAAGGTGTCCGGCGTGGTCTATACGGACAGGAAGGACGCGGGCAACGCGCTCATCAAGGCGTGTACCGCCGCCAAGACCGTCAGCCAGGAGCTGCCCGTGGGCGAATACCACGGCTTTCGACTCTCGGCCAGCTACGATACCTTCACCAACAACTTTGAGCTTTCCGTTCGGGGGCAGGGCAAGTACACCATCAAGCTGGGCGCTGATCCCTTCGGCAACCTCACGCGCATCAACAACGTGCTGGAGGGCTTTGCCGACAGCTTGGAGGAATCGAAGCGCAAGCTGGCCACACTGGAGCAGCAGCTGGAGACCGCGAAGGAGGAGGTCGCCAAGCCCTTCCCGCAGGAGCAGGAGCTGATTCAGAAGGAAGCTCGGCTTTCCGAGCTGAACGCTCTTTTGAACATGGATGAGCGTGGCTCCGAGGCGGCGCTGATCGACGAAGAAGCGATTGACGCAGAGCAGAGGACAGTGGAGGAACAGCAGGAACAATCAGTGGAAGCTGATGAACCAGAACAGGACGAGGATGAGCCAATCGCCGCGAAATCCCGGCGCTATCAGATGGCCATATAACTCAACGACCAGAGTGAAGCCGGGTGTGGAGCATCCGGCTTCACCATTATCAGGAGCGAATATGAACCGATACGATTTTTTGATCTATGAATCCCGCCAGGGCGAGGCCAGCATCGAGGCGGAGTCCCCGAAAGAGGCGCGAGACAAGTTGATGGAGTTGTACAAGGCGGGCGGCATTGCGTTTACGTTCGTCACAAGAACGGACGATGAAATCATGGAGATAACGCCGCTGAAGGTCATGCCGCTGCAACGCTTTGAAATCTTCGGCAAGGAGGCGCTGTTCACCGACCTTCCCGGCAATCAGGTGGACGCGCTGCAAGGCGTGGACAAGCTTTTTCGCTATGACCTGCGGCATGGGGACGACGACAGCATCCCACTAAAGGTGCAGCCGGAGGTGACGGTCAACCGCTATGGCACGGTTTTTTCTGCCGAGCCGCTTTTTATGGAGGGCGAGTTTTCCCGCGATCTCTACGACGAGGATTGGAGCTTTCTTTCGGATGAGCCTCCTATGACCCCGGAACAGTTCTACAACGCTATGCAGGAAAAGGAGAGACAGACCGTGCGTGAATACGAAATCTATCAGCTGAACGCTGGTGGCAGGGACCAGATGTTTATGAACATGAAGGAGTTGCGGGCGATGCGCGTCACGCCCAACATCGCAAGCTATGACGCCGTATACAAGGGCACCCTGGAGCCAGGCATGACTTTGGACAGCCTGTATACCAAGTTCAACGTGGAGAGACCGGAGGACTTCAAGGGCCATTCCCTGTCTGTCAGCGATGTGATCGTCGTAAATGATGAGCATGGAAAGACGGCCTGGTTCGTGGACAGCTTCGGGTTTACCCAGCTGCCGGAGTTTTTCGCCCAACAGGAGCAGCAGCACGAGGTGCCCGCGGAAGGCGAAAAGACCTATCCGCCCGTCTACCGGCGCACCGCCGACTATGCCCGCGAGGCCGGGGAGCGCGACGAATATCGCGCCTCCTATCAGGAAAATGTCAAGTGCAAGCAGGCCATCGAAAAGGCCATCAGCATGGACTACGACGGCCAGTACCTGAACGACAACGCCATTTTCACGGTGCTG
>ONHI01000134.1 GCA_900317565.1 uncultured Eubacteriales bacterium | reverse complement strand
TGCTGGTGAACGGCTCCAGCGGCATCGCCGTGGGCATGGCCACCAACATACCGCCCCACAACCTGGGCGAGGTGATCGACGCCTGCGTGCACTACATCGACCATCCGGACTGCACCGTGGACGACCTGATGCAGTTCGTGAAGGGCCCGGATTTCCCCACCGGCGGCGTGATCCTGGGCAAGCGGGGCATCTATGACGCCTATCACGAGGGCCGAGGCCGCATCATCGTGCGGGCCAAGAGCGAGATCGAGGAGATGAGCCAGGGCCGCCAGAGGATCGTCGTCACCGAGATCCCCTACATGGTGAACAAGGCCAAGCTGATCGAGAAGATCGCCGAGATGGTCCACGAAAAGACCGTGGAGGGCATCAGCGACATCCGCGACGAATCCGACCGCCAGGGCATGCGCATCGTCATCGAGCTGAAGCGGGACGTCAACGCCAACGTGGTGCTGAACACGCTGTACAAGCACACCCCGCTGCAGGACACCTTCGGCGCCATCATGCTGGCGCTGGTGGACGGCACGCCCAGGATACTGAGCCTGCGCCAGATGATCCACCACTACCTGGAGCACCAGGAGGACGTCATCCGCCGCCGCACCCAGTACGACCTGAACAAGGCCGAGGCCCGCAGCCACATCCTGGAGGGCCTGATCATCGCGCTGGACAACATCGACGAGGTCATCGCGCTGATCCGCGGCAGCCGCACCACCCAGGAGGCCAGGGACGGCCTGATGAGCCGCTTCGGCCTCTCCGAGCGCCAGGCCCAGGCCATACTGGACATGCGCCTGCAGAGGCTGACCGGCTTGGAGCGGGACAAGATCGAGGCCGAGTACGCCGAGCTTCAGAAGCTGATCGCCTACTACAAGCAGGTGCTGGCCGACGAGAGCATGGTGCTGGGCATCATCAAGGACGAGATGCTGGAGATCAAGCGCAAGTATGCCGACGAGCGCCGCACGGAGATTTCCGCGCTGGAGGGCGAGATCGACATGCTCGACCTGATCCAGGAGGAGGACATGGTGGTGACGCTCACGCACTACGGCTACGTGAAGCGCCTGCCCAAGGCGACCTATCGCGCCCAGCGGCGCGGCGGCAAGGGCGTCGTCGGGGCCACCACCCGCGAGGAGGACTTCGTGGAGCAGATGTACGTGGTCAACACCCACGACACGCTGATGTTCTTCACCAACCGGGGCCGGGTCTACCAGCTGAACTGCTATCAGATCCCGGAGGCCGGGCGCACCGCGCGGGGCACCGCCATCGTGAACCTGCTGCAGCTGGACGCGGGCGAGAAGGTGAAGGCGCTGCTGCCGGTGCCCGCCGAGAAGGTGGCGGGGCACTATCTGATCATGGCCACGAAGAACGGCGTGATCAAGCGCACCGAGCTTTCCGAGTTCACCAACCTGCGCAAGAGCGGCCTGATCGCGCTGGTGCTGCGGGAGGACGACGAGCTGATCGGCGTGGCGCTGACCGACGGCAGCTATGAGCTGCTGCTGGGCACCCGCGACGGCATGGCCATACGCTTCCCCGAGAGCGACATGCGGCCCATCGGCAGAAGCGCCATGGGCGTCAAGTCCATCGAGCTGAACCGGGGCGACGAGGTCGTGGACATGTGCCCGGTGTTCCCGGACATGAAGGTGCTGTCCATCACCGAGAACGGCTACGGCAAGCTGACCGAGATCGACGAATACCGCGTGCAGAGCCGCGGCGGCAAGGGCATCAAGGCCATGAACCTGACGCCCAAGACCGGCAGGCTCACCTGCCAGCTGCTGGCCGACGAGGCGGAGGACATCCTGCTGATCACCGACGACGGCACCGTCATCCGCATGTCCGTGGGCGATATTTCCACGCTGGGTCGCAACACCCAGGGCGTGCGCCTGATGCGCGTCGAGGAGGGCAGCAAGGTGGTCTGCGTCGCCCGCGCCGAGGCCGAGGAGGAAGCCCCCGAGGACGGCGAGGACGCGGAGAACGACGCCCTGACGCCGGAGGAGGACATCTGAGGCACAGGAACCAAGGGAAACGGACGTCGATGCGATGAAATCGCATCGACGTCCGTTTTATAGCTCGATTTCCGCTGTGCCCTCCTCCAGGAGGGTGACGCGGCCGGTGATGGTCACGCCGGTGATGCGGCCGCCCGATATTTCCACCCGGACGGTGATGGTGCCGCCGGGCTGTCGGACGGGGACCTCCACGCCTGAGCCCGCCCTGTGGGCCAGCCAGCAGCCCAGGGCGGCGCTGCCGCTGCCGCAGCCGTGCTCCCGCACCAGCGTCCCGGCGGAGGGCACGCACACCAGCGGGTCGATGGCGCCCGCCCCGGCGTCCCAGCGAAGCGCCCCCAGGGCGTCCGCGCCGATGCTCCCGTTCCATTCGGGCAGGCGGCGGCGCAGCTCTTCCTCCGACGGCGCGCGCTCCGCGGGGAGGATCAGGTGGGCGATGCCGGGCAGCCGCACCAGCGGCGCGACCAGCGTCCCGGCGTCGGTCTCCAGGGAAGCTTCGGCGATCCCGGTGGGCAGCGGCATGCGCACCGTGCCCAGCCAGGCGTCCTCCGCGGCCTCGATCCGGCAGGGCACCGGCCCGTCCGCGCCGGAGACCCCGATGGAGAGCGCCAGCGCCTCCCCCGGGGCGAGTCCCCGATCCCGGGCCAGCAGCGCGCCCAGGGACATCATGGCGTTGCCGCAGAACTCGCCGCCCATCATTTGCAGCCGCGCGTCCCCCTCGATGTAGCCCACCTGCTCGCCGCCCACGCGGGCCAGCAGCGCCCGGGCGACCTGCGGCTGGAGCGCCCGGGGCACCGGGGTCGGCACCAGCAGCGTGATGTTGCCCGTGGGGCTGAGCTTGATGTATTCGATGGTCATGTCAGTTGAACCTGCTCAGGAACTGTATCGTCCGGTCGTGGCTGGGGCTGTTGATGATGTCGGCGGGGTTCCCCTGCTCGACGATCACGCCGCCGTCCATGAAGATCACGTGGTCGGAGACGTCCCGGGCGAAGGCCATCTCGTGGGTGACGATGACCATCGTCATGTGCTCCGCCGCCAGGGCGCGTATGACCTTCAATATCTCGCCGGTCAGCTCCGGATCCAGGGCGGAGGTGGGCTCGTCGAAGAACAGTATCTTCGGCCGCATCGCCAGCGCCCGGGCGATGGACACGCGCTGCTGCTGGCCACCGGAGAGCTGATAGGGATAGGCGTCCTCGCGGTCCGCCAGGCCCATTCTGTTCAGCAGGTCCCGGGCGGTGGCCAGCACCTCCTGCTTTTCCCGCTTCTGGATCAGCAGCGGGGCCTCGGTGATGTTCTTCAGCACGGTGTAGTGGGGGAACAGGTTGAAGTTCTGGAACACCAGCCCGAAGCAGGAGCGGATCTCCTTCAGCTCCGCCGCCGAGGCGTACACGGCCTTGCCGTTCTCGTCCCGCGCGGCGCTCTTGCCCAGGTATTTCAGGCTGCCGCCGTCCATGGTCTCCAGCAGCGTGGCGCAGCGCAGCAGCGTGGACTTGCCGGAGCCGGAGGGCCCGATGATGGACACCACCTCGCCCTCGCTGACGGTCAGGGAGATGTCGGTCAGCACCTCGTTGCCGCCGAATTGCTTGCGGCAGTGTTCGATTTCAAGTATCTTCATGGCGCGTTCCTCCCCTCAGCGGTAATAGCCCAGCGCCTTTTCACACCGGGACATCGCGAAGGCCACGGCGCTGTTCATGATGTAATAGAACACGCCGGCGATCACGAAGGGCATGAAGCTGGACTGGGAGTTGGCGATCTGCTTGCCGATGGAGAACATCTCCATGTAGGCCAGCGTGAAGGCCATGGAGGTGTCCTTCACCAGGGTGATCACCTCGTTGGTCACGGAGGGCAGTATGCGCTTGACGACCTGGGGCAGTATGATGCGCATGAAGGTCTGGGACTTGCTGTAGCCCAGCACGGCGGCGGCCTCATACTGGCCCACCGGCATGGACTCTATGCCGCCGCGGTAGATCTCCGCAAAGTAGGCGGCGTAGTTCAGCGAGAAGGCGATGATGATGGCCAGCAGCTTTTCCTTCACCAGCAGCGTGTAGCCGAACAGGTAGAAGGGCCCGTAGGCCACGGCGATCAATTGCAGCATCAGCGGCGTGCCCCGCAGCACGGAGATGTAGACCTTGGTGATCGTGCCGGCGATCTTGTTCCTCGACATGCGCAGCAGCGCCACCAGCAGCCCCAGGGGCAGCGAGAACAGCAGCGTCAGGAAGAATATGGCGCAGGTCCTGCCCAGGCCCTCGCTCATCTTCAGGATCATGGCGGTCAGTGTCATGCAAACGGCTCCTTTGAAAGGCGTGATAACAACATCAAAGGGCCTGCCGATGGAAGGCCCTTTGATGCTCTGTCAGATGGTTCCCTTATTCCGCGGTCAGCTTCAGGTTCGCGGTGTCCAGGCCGTACTTCTCGGCCAGCTCGATGTAGCTGCCGTCGGCGACCAGCTGCATGTAGGCGTCCTCGATGCTCTTGCACATCTCGGCGTCGTCCTTGCGGAAGCAGATGCCGTACTGCTCGGAGGCGAAGGGCTCCTCGACGGTGTAATACTCGTCGCCGTACTCGGCGATCTTGCCGTTGGCCACGCCCACGTCGATGGCGATGGCGTCGATGGCGCCGGCCATCAGCTCGGTGAAGCACACGTTGTAGTTCTCATAGCGCACCAGCTCGCCGAAGGTCGCGCCGAAGTCCGCCGCGTCGCCGCCCTCGCTGATGAGGATGTCGGCGGAGGTGCCCAGCTGCACGCCCACGCGCTTGCCCGCCACGTCGGCCAGCGTCTCGATGCCGCTGCCCTGCTTGGTCAGGATCATCTGGGTGTTGTCGGAATAGGCGAAGGACAGGGTGTAGGCCTCGGGGTCGATCACGTCGATGGTCAGGCCGGACCAGATGCAGTCGATCTCATTGGCGTCCAGCTGGATCAGCTTGGTGTCCCAGTTGATCGGCACGATCTCCAGGTCCCAGCCCAGGATCTCGCAGGCCTTCTGGCACATTTCTACGTCGTAGCCGGTGTAATTGCCGTCGTCGCCCATGTAGGAGTAGGGCGGATATTCGGCGTCGATGCCCATCCTGAAGGTCTCGGCGCTGGCGCAGCCGATCAGGGCGAACATCAGGACCAGTGTGATTGCAAGCAGCTTCTTCATAATCTTTCCCTCCGCGTCAGCAATGGATTATGGAGATAGTTTAGCACTTTACCTTGCAAAAGTATAGATATGGGTTGTTACATTTTCTTGAAGAAATTGTAATACGCAGGAGGGCGCTCACCTCTTCATGCTTTTAAGGGCAAATACGCCGAAGAGCAGCAGCAGCGGGAAGGCGATGCCGGCGAGCATGCCGGCCTTCAGGTTGTCGCCCAGGGCGCTGGACACGAAGCCCACCAGCGTCGGCCCGCCGGAGCAGCCCACGTCGCCGCCCAGGGCCAGCAGCGCGAACAGCGCCGTGCCGCCCCGACGCAGCGTGGCGGCGGCCTTGGAGAAGGTGCCGGGCCACATGATGCCCACGGACAGCCCGCACAGCGCGCAGGCGATCAGGCTGACGACGGGGGAGGGCACCAGCGATATGCACAGATAGCAGCCCACGCACAGCGCGGCGCTGCCGACCATGAAGCGGTCCAGGTCGATCCTGTCGCCGTGCTTGCCGTAGAAGGCCCGGGACGCGCCCATCAGGATCGCGAAGGCCATGGGTCCGGCCAGGTCGCCGGCGGTCTTGCTGATGCCCAGGCCCTTCTCCGCGAAGGTGGAGGCCCACTGGCTGACGGCCTGCTCGCTGGCCCCGGCGCAGATCATCATCAGCATCAGCACCCAGAACAGCTTCATGCCCAGCAGCTCGCGCAGGCTGTAGCCCGTCTCGCCCTCGGCCACCAGCTTTGCGATGGGCACCTTTGCGAAGGCGACGATGTTCGCCGCCGGTATGATCGCCCAGATCAGCGCCATCAGCTTCCAGTTTTCGATGCCGAACAGCCGGAAGAAGGCGGTGGACAGCAGCACCACGCCCACGTGGCCCCAGCAGTAGAAGGAGTGGAGCATGCTCATGGCCTTCTCCTTGTTGTCCGAGGGGCAGGCCTCCACCACCGGGCTGACCAGCACCTCCAGCAGGCCGCCGCCGATGGCGTAGATGACCACGCAGCACAGTATCCCGGCGAAGGGGTTGGGCAGCGCCTCGGGCAGCACGGTCAGCAGCGCCAGTCCCGCCGCGGACAGCGCGTGGGCCAGTATCATCGAGGCGCGATAGCCGATGCGGTCCACGAAGGTCACCGACAGCAGGTCCACCAGCAGCTGCACGCCGAAGTTCAGCGTCACCAGCAGCGTGATCTGGGACAGCGGTATGGCGTAGGCGCGCTGGAAGGTCAAAAACAGCAGCGGCACGAAGTTGTTGACGATGGCCTGGGTGATGTAACCCACGAAGCAGGCGGTGATGGTGCGGTTGTACTGGTTCTTCATCGGTTCGACAGCCTTTCCTGTATTCTGGAAAGCATTATAGCGCCGCGCCGCCGCGCGGGCAAGCGCTATCGGCGCGGTTAATGCAAATTTTGTATTTTACGCATTGGCGCGGGGCAGGGGGGAGCAGTGCTTGAGAAAGCACATGCTCCCCGCCTCCTTGCCTTCCCCTCTGGGGGCCGAAGGCCTAGCGAGTTATACGAGCGTCAGGTGGACCGCAGTAGGCGGGACGGATGAGGTCGATCGCGTTGTTCATTGCTCGGCAATCCCCTGCCTTCCCCTTTGGGGAAGGTGGACCGCCGTAGGCGGGACGGAAGAGGTCCCCGGTCGTTCCCTGCCTTCCCCTTCAGGGGAAGGTGGCATTTGCGAAGCAAATGACGGAAGAGGTCGTTCCCTCGTAAACGGCGGCTTGCCGGCAGGAACCATTGAACGAGCCAGGCTGACCGCGATGTGGGCAGCCGGCGAAGTTCCTGGTTCTGAAGGCAAGCCGCCAAAAAGATTGCGTCCTTCGGTCCCCTTTACCGGATGGAAGCGGTTCACACGGAACCCTCGACAGAAAAGTAATGTCCCATGTCGGGACGGGGATTTTTGGCGGTTTGCCTTCCAAACCAGAACTGCGGCGCGCGCCCACCACGCGGTCGCGCTGCCTTGTCCAAATGGTTTGGGCCGTCAAACCGCCGTGACGGGGGGAGCCCCACCACCGCAAGCGGTCCCCCTCCCCACTGCGGTGGGGGAGGCTTTTGGAACAGCGAGCAATAGATTACAGAATCGATCTCATCCGACCTCGCTGCGCTCGGCCACCTCCCATGGGCCTAACCGGCCCGTCCTCACTGGAAAATGTCCACTGGACATTTTCCCGGGCATTCGGACCCCCAAAGGGGAAGGCTTTTGGGGGACCGGAATGCCACGTCGCTTCGCTCCTCGTAATGACGCGCA
>ONHI01000131.1 GCA_900317565.1 uncultured Eubacteriales bacterium | reverse complement strand
GGATGCGCGTGGGCCTTGTCAAGCAATTATTGAAGATATTTGGAACAAGCGTTGATGAAGCCGCGTTTACAAGCTCTCAACCCTCCGGCGCTGGCGCGACGGGGCGGGGTGTGCTATAATCAGCCCCTGGAAGGGAAGGGTCGTGTGATACTTGCAGAAGAATGAGAACAAGAGGCGGCAAACGCTGTGGATCGTGCTGGCGCTGGCCTGGCCCACGATGCTGGAGCAGATGCTCCAGGTGGCCGCGCAATACGTGGATTCGGCCATGGTGGGCCGGCTGGGCGCGGCGGCCACGGCCACGGTGGGCGCGACGGTGACCATCAACTGGATGGTGGGCAGCACGCTCTCGGCGCTGGGCGTGGGCTTCTTGGCCTATATCGCCCGGGAATACGGGGCGCGGCGCTATGACAACGCCGCCCGGGCCGTGGCGCAGTCGGTGGTGGCGGCGCTGGTGTCCGGCCTCGGCTTCACGGCGCTGACGCTGTGCCTGAGCCCCTTCATCCCCGGCTGGATGAACGCCGACGAGGGCATCCGCAAGGGGGCCTCGCTGTACTTCTTCATCATCTACACGCCCATGCTGCTGCGCGCGGCCACGGTGATCTTCGGCACGGTGCTGCGCGCCTCCGGGGACACCCGCACGCCGATGAAGGTGAACCTGCTGGTGAACCTGGTCAACGTCGTATTGAATTACCTGCTGATCTACGAGACCCGGGACGTCGCCCTGCTGGGCCTGACGGTGCGCATGCCCGGCGCGGGACTGGGCGTCACCGGCGCGGCCATCGGCACGGCGGCGGGCTTCGCCGTGGGCGGCGTGGCGATGACGGTCGCGCTGTGGCGGCACCCGCGCATATCGCCCCGGGGCCAGAGCCTGAGGCCGGACTGGAGCATCATGAAGCCCTGCCTGAAGGTGGCGGTGCCTGCGGCGCTGCAGCGCTTCGGCACCTCCTTCGGCTATGTGGCCTTCGCCTCCATCATCAATTCGCTGGGCACCGTCGCCACGGCGGCCCACAGCATCGCCAACACCGCGGAATCCGCCTTCTACATCCCGGCCTACGGCATACAGACCGCCGCGGCCACCCTCTCCGGCAACGCCAACGGCATGAAGGACAGGGCCTATATGAGGTCCATCACCCGCACGCTGCTGATCCTGGAGCCCAGCCTGATGGCGGTGTCCGGGACGGTGCTGTTCCTGCTGGCCCCCCGGATGATGGCCATGTTTACCCCCGACGCCCAGGTGATCGCCCTGGGCAGCACGGTGCTGCGCATGGTGGCCGTCACCGAGCCGCTGTACGGCATCGCCGTGGTGCTGGAGGGCATATTCATGGGCGTGGGGGACACCATGTATGCCTTCGGCTGCAACATCATCGGCATGTGGGGCCTGCGGGTGCTGGGCACGGCGCTGCTGGTGCATGTATTCGGCTTCGGCCTCACCGCCGCCTGGGGCGCGATGATCGCCCACAACATATTCCTGTGCTTCATGTTCGCCCTGCACTACAGAAGCGGCAAGTGGAACCCGCTGGTGGTGGGGGAGAAGTTCTGACATGAATGAGGGGGGGAAGCATTTCCCCGCCGCATTCATGTCAGCGCATCGTGCGACGACCACATATTTATACCTTCGGCAGCTGCCGCAGCACGTCCTCCACCTGCTGGCAGGCGTCCTCCAGCTTCTCGCGGGCGTCGTTGATGCGGCTCTGGACCATCAGATCGGCCAGGAAGCCGTCGAAGAAGAAGTCCGCGAAGGTCAAAAACCCGTCGATCTCCGCGTAGGGCAGGTTCACGTCCGCCAGCTCCCTGCGGAAGGCGTCCAGGTCGTACTGGGCCTGGTCGATGCAGCGCTGGGCGTCGCTGAGCTTGGAATGCTTGATGAGGCTGGAGATCATGCCGCCGCCCAGCATGTCCAGTATGCCCCAGCCCCGGGCGCTGTTCAGGTAGTCCTGCGCCTTGCGCAGGCTGTTCAGGGCGCGAATCCCCGCGGCGCGGGCCTCGCGGACCTCCCTTGCCATGGTCTCATTCATCATATCGATTCCCTCCTGTTCAGGCTCGGCGCAATATAAAAAGACCTATATTGCGCCGTATGTCACAATATAAGTCTCGCCGTTTCATCTGATACGGGCGCTCGCGCGCCGTTCTGACGATCTCAGAACCGCCCGGCGGGCCGGGCGTTCGGCTACTCCCTTGCATTGAGTGAACTCATTATAGCACCTGCTCCGTAAAACGCAAGCCCTGCCGCACGAAAACCGCGTTTCCCTGTCTGAAATGTCGCCGTCGATGCCTGTTGACAGAGATTGTTTATAGGGCAGTAACAAAACCGCAACACAATGGTGTTAGTGTATAATTAACATAATATGGGAAGATCGATATCACGCCGGATAATTGGGCGGAATACTTTGAGATACAGATCTTGTAGAATTATGATTCAGAGGGGAATGCCAATGAAGGCTCTTTTGAGCCTCTGGTTGTATGGAAGGACAGCGATACAATCGTTTGCGCGGCCACATATGATTTCATGATCAATTTTACGATGAAAGGCACCAATGCATGGAATCAGGAAGTCGTTTGGACTGGTGAAAACAGCACAGCCGCGGGCGCGATCGCGCCTGCGGCTGTGCTGTCTGTCATTATTCTTTCATATGGCTTACGCTTGCGTGACCTCCTCCCAGGCCCGCTTTTCGCCCTCCTCGCGGAACTGGTTGGCGTACAGCGTGTAATAGTAGCCTCGCTGGGCCAGCAGCTCGGCGTGGGTGCCGCGCTCGGTGATTTTGCCGTCCCGGATGACCAGTATCATGTCCGCACTGCGGATGGTGGACAGCCGGTGGGCGATGATGAAGCTCGTGCGGCCGGTAAGGGCCACGGAGATGGCAGCCTGGAGCTTCTGCTCCGTCTGGGTGTCCACCGAGGAGGTGGCCTCGTCCAGCACGAATATGGCGGGCTTGGCGATCAGCGCCCGGGCGAAGGAGATCAGCTGCTTCTGGCCGGTGGACAGCCGGTTGCCGCCCTCGCCGACCTCGGAATCATAGCCCTTCTCCATCTTCAGTATGAAATCCTCCGCGTCCACGGCGCGGCAGGCGGCCTCGATCTCCGCGTCGGTGGCGTCCAGCCTGCCGAAGCGTATGTTCTCCCGGATGGTGCCGGAGAACAGGTGGGGCTGCTGGAGCACGTAGCCCAGGTGGGCCTGGAGCCAGAGTATGCTGCGCTCCCTGTAATCCACGCCGTCGATGCGGATCACGCCCTTGGTGGGCTCGTAGAAGCGGCACACCAGGTTCACGATGGTGCTCTTGCCGCTGCCGGTCTCGCCCACCAGCGCCACGGTCTGGCCCGCCTTCACCTTCAGGCAGAAGTCGTCCAGCACCTCCTCGCCGGTGGAATAGTGGAAGGACACGTGGTCGAATTCGATGTCGCCCTTGATGTCCGGCCAGTTCTCCCTCTTCGGGCTGAAGCTGTCGCCGAACTTCTCCACCACCTCGGGGCTGTCGAAGATCTCCGGCTCCGTCTCCAGCATGCTCACCACGCGCTCCGCCGCGGCCTGGCTGGCCTGGAGGTCGGCGAATATGCGGGCGATGCTGCTGATGGGCTCGAATATACCGGTGGAATACTGCACGAAGGCCGCCAGCGTGCCCACGGTCACCAGGCCCTTGGCGCTGAACACCTCGGTGCCGCCGCGATGCAGCACCATGGCCGTGGCGATCGCGCCCAGCGAGGTGACGATGGGCAGAAACAGCGCGCTGAGCACCGCCGCGCGGATGGAGGCCGTGCGCATGGTGCCCGTCAGCACCGAGAACTCCCGGCAGTTGGCCTCCTCGCGCACCAGCGTCTTGCTGGTCTTGGCGCCCATGATGCCCTCGTTGAAGGCCCCGGTGATCTGGGAATTGGTCTTGCGCACGATGCGGTAGCCCGCCAGTATGTGCTTCTGGAACCACACCGCCACCACGGCGATGATGGGCACCACGCTGAGCACCAGCAGCGCCATGCGCACGTCCAGCATCAGCATCGCCACGGCGGTGATCAGTATGTAAGCCCCGGACCAGAAAAGGTCCACCAGGCCCCAGGCCACCGTCTCGCCCAGGCGGGCGGTGTCGCTGGTCATGCGGGAGATGATGAAGCCCACGGGCGTCTGGTCGTAGTAGGAGAAGGAAAGCTCCTCCAGCCGCTTGAAGGCCAGCTTGCGGATGTGGCGGTTGATGCCGCACTCCGCCTTGCCGCACAGCATGCAGAAGGAGAATATGCACCCCGTCTGCAAGAGCAGTGTGCCCGCGTAGCGCACGATGAACCAGGCCCGGCTGCCGCCCTCGCCGCCGATGAAGGTGTCGATGGCCTCCCGGGTCAAAAGCGGGAATATGGTGTCGCACAGCGCGCTGACCGCCATCGTGGCCATGATGGCGTAAAGGTATTTGTGGTAGGGCTTCATGTATCCGATCAGCCGCCGCCACAGCCCCGCGTCAAGCCGCTTGGTATAATCCTGTTCCTGTGCCTGTTGCATGATGTTTCTCCTTATATCGATGGGGGAGGAAATTGGCGGATTCTTCGACTCCGGCTTCGCCTCCGCTCAGAATGACGACGTTTCGCCCGCCCTTCGAGCGAAGCCTGACACTGCATTCAGACGCTTCACCGTTCCAATTCCTCATTCCTCATTCCTAATTCCTCATTCATAAGCTCGTCCTCCAGCGCCGCCTGTATGCGATACACCTTCTGGTACATGCCGTCCATGTGGATCAGCTGCTCGTGGGTGCCCTGCTGGGCGATCCTGCCGTCCTCGAGCACCAGTATCAGGTCGGCGTCGGCCAGTGTGGTCAGCCGGTGGGAGATGATGAAGGTGGTGGGCACGCGGCTGCCCTTGCTGCGGCCCTCCTTCAGTGCCTCGCGGATGGCTCGGTCGGTCTCGGTATCCACGGCGGACAGGGAGTCGTCGAGGATCAGTATGTCGTTGTCCCGCAGCAGCGTGCGGGCGATGGCGATGCGCTGCTTCTGTCCGCCGGACAGCGTCACGCCGCGCTCGCCCACCATGGTGCCGTAGCCCTCCTTGAACTGGGCGATGAAGCCGTCGGAGTGGGTGATCTTCGCCACGCGCTCGATGTCGGCGTCGGTGGCGTTGCTGTCGGTGATGGCCAGGTTGTCCCGGATGGACCGGGAATAGAGGAACGGCTCCTGGAGCACGTAGCCCACCCGGCTGCGCAGGTATTTCTTCTCGATGGTGCGGATGTCCCGCCCGCCGACGGTGATCTGGCCGCTGTGGGCGTCGTACAGCCGCTGCATCAGGTTCATCAGCGTGCTCTTGCCGCTGCCCGTCGCGCCGAGGATGGCCACGGTCTGCCCGGGCTTCACCGCGAAGGAGACGTCCTCCAGCACCGGCTGGCCGTCGTAGCCGAAGCCCACGTGGTCAAAGCGGATCTCCTCGTAAAGCGGCGCTTCGCCCGCGCCGGGGGTGTCCTTCTCCGCTGGGGCGTCCAGCACCTCGTAGAGGCGCTTCATCGCCACGATGGACTTGCCCAGGTCCTGGAGGATGCGGCCCAGCTGGCGGATGGGCCAGATGAGCATCGATATGTAGCTGACGAAGGTCAGCACGTTGCCGGTGGTGATCTCGCCCCGGGTGGCGAAGTAAATGCCGAACAGCAGCGTCATGCCCGTCTGGGCCATGCTCAGCATGTCCGAGCCGGACCAGTACACCGCCATCACCCGGCTGATGCGCACGGACTTGTCGTGCACCGCGTCGGCGCACACGGTGAAGCGGTCGCTCTCATAGCGCTGCCGCCCGAAGGCCCGCACCACGCGCACGCCGGTCAGGCTCTCCTGGAGCATGGCGCTCAGCTGGCCGTCCGCCTCGTCGGCCTCGCGGAACAGCTTTTGCACCCAGTGGAAGAACCAGAAGGCCAGGCCGAACAGCGGGGGGATCAGCACCAGCGATATCAGCGTCAGCTTCACGTGGATGGCGGACATCAGGCTCAGCGCCAGCACCACCATGATGACCGTGCGGAAGATCTCGATCACCTGGCTGGCCAGGAAGCGGCGCACGGTGTCCACGTCGGTGGTGCAGCGCTGGATCAGGTCGCCGGTCTGGGCCTTCACGTGATAGTCGTAATCCATGTCCAGCAGGTGGGCGTACAGCCGGGTGCGCATGCGCTCGGCGATGGTCTCGCTGGCCTCGGCGGACCACTTGCCCCGCAGGTACTGGAAAAGG
Organism: uncultured Eubacteriales bacterium; assembly: GCA_900317565.1. GTDB lineage: Bacteria > Bacillota > Clostridia > Christensenellales > Aristaeellaceae > UBA2862. The sequence goes on along the minus strand of ONHI01000131.1, from coordinate 1,259 downwards.
CCGCCCAGCAGGCTGACCCCCACCAGCAGCGCCGCCACGATCCATATGTGGCGGGCGAGATACTCCGCGCCGCCGCGCACGTTGAACCACCTGGCCAGGAAGCCCGGCAGGTTTACCGGGTTTGTCCCGGCGCCGTTCATCGTGTCGGTGACGGCGTCCACGGCCCCGGCGATCAGCAGCGGGGTCAGGAAGGACGTCAGCACGCTGACCACCACGGAAAACATGCTGCCCACGTATTTCATGCCGTTGCCCTTCATGAATTCCGGGAAGCGCTTCAGCACGATCCAGTTTTCGGACGCGCTCTTTCCTCTGATTTGCATGGAAACCTCCAATGATAATCGTAACTGTATGGCCGTCGTCAGGCGCAAAAAAAGCCGGACACCCGCGTGTCCGGCGATATTACACCCTTATAAAATCAGGCAAAATCAGACCCATGACGACGGCAGGCAAAGGAATACACGGCGTGGATGCGTATGCGGACATTCAGCTTCATATTCTTTCACCTCCCGAATTTCTTTCCCACACAGTATAAGGCAACGAAAGGGGCTTTGTCAATCCGTTTTGCGGCGCGCAACACAAACTCAACGTGACAAAACTTAGTCTAAATATACCGTGCTTGACAAATTTTGGACATAATAGTACAATAGAATTGTAATAATCAATGGGATAACACGAAACACGGAGGAACGACCATGCGTATGACCCGGAAAATCGCCCTGATCCTCGCGCTCTGCCTGCTGGCCCTCGCGCCATTGCAGGCCCTGGCCGAGGAGGGGGACATACAATATGAAATGATGGAGGCGGAGGTCGCCCCGGCGGAATTTGCCGGAGACGGCACAGGCCTTGAGATCGAAGAGGAGGGGGAGACGGACCTCCCCGGGCTGCCGGGCGAGGAGATGCAGACCGACGATGAGATCGACGACGGCGAGGGCTACGCCATCGACGCGCCGCTGTCCGACATGTACTACGCCCGCACGGCCTGCGGCGACGCCCCGGTGTACTGCGACGAGCTGACCCTGGACGCGCTGGGCGCGCTGTCGGCGGGCGAGGTGGTGCTGGTCACCGGCGCGGGCTTCGGGCTTGTGAACGTCGCCATGAACGCGGGCGGCAGCGTGATCGAGGGCTATATGGAACCCTCGGTGCTGGCGCCGCTGGAGCCCTGGGAGGCCGACGCCTACCTGGACGCCGCGGCGACGGGTGAGGTCGCGCTGTACGCCGGGGACCTGAACTGGCCCCTGGGCCGGCTGGGCGAGGCCTCC
>ONHI01000153.1 GCA_900317565.1 uncultured Eubacteriales bacterium | reverse complement strand
GCGCTGTGGGTGGCGCTGTGCTTTTCGCTGGCGTCGGCGGTCTACCTCTCCTGGCTGTACCGCCTGATGGACCAGCTGGGCGGCCCGGCGGCGGACTGGCTCAGCATGGTGGCGGGCTACGTCCTCCAGGCGGCGGGCGTGGGCCTGGCAGCGCTGTGGCTGCGCCGGGAGCAGGGCGGCGCGCGGGGCTTCGGCTGGATCGCGGCGCTGTTCATGGCGGCGTCGCTGCCGGCGCTGGCGGGCAGCCGCGCGGCTGTGACGGTGATCTTCGGGCTGGGGATGAACCTGCTGTGCGGGGTCATCGGCGGCTTCTATCTCCACGCCATCGCGTCTCTGGCCGAGGACCGGCGAGGCGCGGCGTTCGGCTGCGGCTACGGCCTGGCCACCGTCGCCGTGGGGCTGCTGAGCCTGGCGGGCCGGGGCGGCTTCCTGACCAGCCGCTACGCGCCGCTGCTGTACATACTGATGACCGCCGGGGCCATACTGGCCGCAGCGCGCTGGCAGCTGCCCGGAACGCCGACGGATGTTGAGCCGGAGCCTGGTCCGGCGCCCGTCGGCGGTACCGTGGCGCTGGCCTGCGGCGTGGTGGCGCTGCTGAGCCTGGTCAAGAACCTGGGCTTCTGCTTCCCCTCCGCGGACATCCAGGCCGGCCTGCGGCCGGAGCTCTCCCGCATCCCCTACGCCATCGGGCTGGTGGCGGCGGGCTTCATCGGCGATCGCAGCCGCAAAAACGGCGCGCTGTGCACCGTGGCGGCGCTGGTGATCCCCTTCATCATGCTGGGCGTGTCCGGCGAGCCGGTGTCCCGCTACATCTGCTGGGGGCTGGACTACCTGTTCTACGGCTTCTTCTCGGTGTTCCGCGTGACGCTGCTGATGGATCTCGCCACCCGGACGCGCCGCTGGGAGCTGGCCCCGATGGGCCTGCTGATGGGGCGGCTGGGGGACGCGGCGGGCACGTCGCTGGGGCTGCTGCTGGCGACCCGGCGGCTGGCGCTGCTGGCGACCACGGCGGCGCTGTTCTTCCCGGCGGTGTTCCTGTTCTTCCGGCTGTACCGGCGGCTCTATGAGCCGGAGGCGGAGCGCCGCCACAGCGAGCAGGAGGTGTTCGAGCTGTTCTGCATCCACAACGACCTCTCCGCCCGGGAGCGGGAGGTGCTGCGGATGGTGCTGGACAACCGGGCCAACGGGGAGATCGCCGAGGCCCTGTTCATCACTGAGAGCACCGTGAAATACCACGTGCACAACGTGCTGCAAAAGACGGGCTGCAAGAACCGGACGGAGCTGCAGCGCCGGTTCATCGCCTCGCTGTACCCGCGGCTGGGCGCGCTGCCCGTGCGCGCGGTGGAGGAGAGCGAGGTATCCTGACACATAATACAAAAAAACCATGCCGGCGCTGCCGACATGGTTTTTTTGTTGTCGTAAAGGGGGGCGCCTTACAGGCTCTCCAGCAGCTTCACGGCCGCGTCGGAGTAGGCGTTCAGCAGGGCCTTGGTCTGCTCCGGGTCGCCGGATACGGCGTTGACGTACAGCTTGATCTTCGGCTCGGTGCCGGAGGGCCGCACGCAGATCCAGGCCTTGTTTTCCAGCTCGAAGTACAGCACGTTGCTCTTGGGCAGGGTCAGCGCCTCGGTGGCGCCGTCGGCGGTGGTGCGCACGGAGGTCTGGTAGTCCCGCAGCGCGGCGACCTTCTCGCCCGCGAATTCCCTGGGCGGGTTGGCGCGCAGCGCGGCCATGACGGTCTGCATCTTCTCCAGGCCGTCCTTGCCGGGCAGCACGAAGCTGGTCACCTTGTCGCCGTAATAGCCGTACTGCTCGTACAGCATGTCGATGGCGTCGGCCAGGGTCTTGTTGTACATCTTCTTGTACCAGCTGGCGGCCTCGGCGATCAGCATGCAGGCGTTGACGCCGTCCTTGTCGCGCACGTCGGTGCCGGACAGATAGCCGAAGCTCTCCTCAAAGCCGAACATGAAGGTGTTGCAGCCGGTGGTCTCGAACAGGTGGATCTGCTCGGCGATGTACTTGAAGCCGGTCAGCACCTCGATCAGCTTCACGTTGAAGCTCTCGGCGATGGCCTTGGCCATGTCGGTGGACACGATGGTGGTCACCGCGGCGGCGTTGGCGGGCAGCTCGCCCCGCTCCTTCTTCTGGGAGAGTATGTAGTGCAGCAGTATGCAGCCGATCTGGTTGCCGTTCAGCAGCCGCACGCCCTTGTCGGTCATGCAGGCGATGCCCACGCGGTCGCAGTCGGGGTCGGTGCCCACGCACAGGTCCGCGCCCAGCTCCTTCTGCATCTTCAGCGCGATCTCGAAGGCGGCGGGGTCCTCGGGGTTGGGCACCTTCACGGTGGGGAAATCGCCGTCGGGCAGCTCCTGCTCCTTGACCACGTACACGTTCTTCATGCCGATCTCGTCGAATATGCGGCGCACCGGGATGTTGCCGGAGCCGTGCAGCGGGGTGTAGACGATCTTCAGCGTCTGGCCCATCTCCCGGGCCAGCTCGGGATTGACGGCCAGCTTCTTCACCGCGGCGATGTAGGCGTCGTCCACGTCCTTGCCGATGTAGGTCAGCAGGCCCTTGTCCAGCGCCTCCTTCTCATCCATGGGCAGGGATTCGGCGAAGCTGGTGTCCGGCAGGCGGTCGGTGATGCCCTTTACGGACTCCGGGGGCATCTGCGCGCCGTCGGTCCAGTAGACCTTGTAGCCGTTGTACTGGGCGGGGTTGTGGCTGGCGGTGATGACGATGCCCGCGATGCACTTCAAGTGGCGCACCGTGAAGGACAGCACCGGCACGGGCCGCAGCGTCTCGTACAGGAACACCTTCACGCCCGCGGCGCACAGCACCAGCGCGGCTTCCCGGGCGAACTCGGTGCTCTTGCGGCGGGAATCAAAGGCGATGGCGACGCCCTTCTGCGCGCCGTCCGGGGTGGTGAGGATGTACTTGGCCAGCGCCCGGGAAACCCGGCGCACGTTGTACTTGTTCAGCCGGTTCGTGCCCGCGCCAAGCACGCCGCGCATGCCGGCGGTGCCGAATTCCAGGTCCCGGTAGAAGCGGTCCTCGATCTCCTTCGGGTCGTCCTTGATGGCCAGCAGGTCCTGCACCGTCTCCTGATCGTCGGCAAAGTCATGCAGCCACTGTTCGTACAGCTTCATGGGTTCCATAGCGACCAACCTCCTGATATGATTTCAAATGGGGATTTTCAAATGGGGAATGGCGACGGGAGAGGGGGACGATCCCCGCGAGGGGCCCGTTCATCTCCCGTTTGCCATTTCCCATTGCAAAATTACTTCGCTTCCTTCTCCGCCAAAAAGGCGTTCAGGCGGTCCACCAGCTCATCGGCGTCGGTGCCGTGGGCGGCGCAGCCCATCTCCAGGGTCTCCATCATCGAAAAGGGGCAGCCCATGCAGTGCATGCCGTATTCCATCATGATCGGCGCGGTCTCGCGGTCGATTTCCAGCACCTGGCCGATGCTCATCTGCTTGTTGACAGTTGCCATTTTTGTATTACCTCCGTTGTCTGGCGAATATCGGGGGAATTATTCATCCCTCACCAATTATAGTGTACATCAAAAGCGCGGGAAATGCAATATCTTATTTATAATGTCGGAATTATTGCCCCGGGGCAGGCTGCCGGGCCACGGGGCGTTTGCTTATCCCCCGCAAAGAATTTGCTATGACAGCCACAAACCGCAAAAATTAACGGAATCAATAAGAGGAAAAAAGGGTGGAATGTCGAAAGATTTGAATTTGGGTTTTGTTGATATTTTATATTCTGTCGATCGTCTCATCCGACGCGCCCGGGCCCTTTCCGAGGGCCGGGAACGCGGGTTGGCGGCCCGGTCGGGAAGGCGATGGACACAACGATGGAGGGAATGACAATGAAAGTGGAACAGAATCTGCCCGTCGTTCGCGAGCGCAAGCTGGCGATTCTGAAGGGTGACCCGGACCTCTGTGAACAGCAGAAAAAGGCCGGGAAGCTGCTGGCCAGGGAGCGCATCGCGCTGCTGCTGGACGCGGCCAGCTTCGTGGAGCTGGATGTGCTGAACGCGGACGCCGGCGTCGTGACGGGCTACGGCCTGATCGACGGCAATCCCGCCTATGTGTACGCCCAGGACTTCACCGTCAAGGGCGGCTCCGTGGGCATGGCCCACGCCCGCAAGGTCCTGAAGGTGCTGGAGCTGGCCGAGAAGACCGGCGCGCCCGTGTTCGCGCTGCTGGACACCGCCGGCGCGCGCCTGGATGAGGGCATCGACGCCATGAACGCCTATGCGCTGATGGCCGGCAAGGCCTCCGCCCTGTCCGGCGTCGTGCCGCAGGTCGCGGTGGTGCTGGGCCAGTGCGGCGGCATCGCCTCCGCCATCGCCGGCATGAGCGACATCACCATCATGAGCAAGAACGGCGCGCTGTTCGTCAACGGCCCGCAGGTGGTCACCGCCGTCTCCGGCAAGGAAGTGGACATGGAAGCGCTGGCCCATTCCCAGGCCTCCATGCGCTCCGGCGTGGCCCAGCTGACCGCCGAGACCGACGAGGAAGCCATCGCGCTGGCCCGCAAGCTGGCCTCGATGCTGCCCGCCAACAACCTGGACGAGGTCATCGGCGACACCCCCGACGACGTCAACCGCGAGCTGGGCGACCTGAACGCCATCGACAGCGTGGACGACGTGCGGGACATCATCCGCCGCGTGGCCGACATGAACGATATCATCGAGCTGAGCGAGGGCTTCGCCCCCTCCATGGTCACCGCCCTGGGCAAGATCGGCGGCAGCACCGTGGGCTTCATCGCCAACCAGCCCTCCAAGGACGAGGGCCGCATCACGGTCTACGGCGCGAAGAAGGCCTCCCGCTTCGCTTCCTTCTGCGATTGCTTCTCCATCCCGGTGGTCACCATCGTGGATTCCCTGGGCATGAAGGTCTCCGCCGCGCCCCAGGGCGAGCTGGCCCGCGCCGGCGCGCAGCTGATGTACGCGCTGACCGAGTCCACCAACGTGCGCATCGCGCTGATCGCGGGCAACGCCGTGGGCATGGCCTACGCCGCCATGGCCTCCCGCGCCGCCTCCGACATGGTCTATGCCTGGCCGGGCGCGGTCATCAGCGCCGTTACCCCGAAGATCGCCGTGCAGCTGAACTGCGCGGACGAGCTGCAGACCGCGGACGATCCCTACGCCAAGCGCGCCGAGCTCGAGGACAAGTACATGGCCGACGTGGCCGATGGCGTCAACGCCGCGAAGAAGGGCTACGTGGACGATGTGATCGAGCCCGCCCAGACCCGTCAGATCCTGGCTTCCGCGCTGGAGATGCTCTCCGGCAAGCGCGAGGCGAAGCCCGCCAAGAAGCATGGCAACATGCCGCTCTAAGGAGGGGTTCAGATGAGTGTTGGAGCTAAGTTGATTTATGGCGCGCAGGTGACCGCCATCGGCCTGGTCGTCGTGTTCCTGGGCCTGGCCATACTGATCGGGTTCATCACCCTGATGGCGCAGGTCTTCAAGGCCATCGACGCCAGCAAGAACGAGAAGGCCAAGGCCCTCGCCGCCGCGCAGGCCGCCGAGGCTGCCGCCGCCGCGAAGGCTGCCGCCGCCCAGGCCCCCAAGGCCGTGGAGCCGGAGCCGGTGGTCGAGGAGGTCACCGACGATGCCGAGCTGATCGCCGTGATCGCCGCCGCCATCGCCGCCTTCACCGACAGCGACAAGCAGCTGGTGGTGCGCAAGGTCCGCCGGGTGTCCGGCTGGAACCGCGCCGGCCGCGCCGAGCAGGTATACCGGTTTTGAACTCCCCCAGTCAGGCTTCGCCTGACAGCCCCCTCGGGGAGGGGGCCTCTCCAAAGCCTCCCTCGCCGAGGGAGGTGGCCCGAAGGGCCGGAGGGAGTTTGCACATAATAAGAATCATGCCGTATGCAATAGGAGGAAATAACAATGCGCAAGTTTGCGATCACCGTCAACGGTCAGTCCTATGAAGTGGAAGTCGAAGAAATCGGCGGCGC
>ONHI01000090.1 GCA_900317565.1 uncultured Eubacteriales bacterium | reverse complement strand
CTTCGCGTCCAGGTTGGACAGCGGCTCGTCCATCAGGAACACCTGGGGCTCGCGCACGATGGCGCGGCCGATGGCCACGCGCTGGCGCTGGCCGCCGGACAGGTTCTTCGGCTTGCGGGCCAGGTATTCGGTGATGCCCAGGATCTCCGCCGCCTGGCACACCCGGCGGTGGACCTCCTCGTTGTCCATCTTCCGCAGGCGCAGGCTGAAGGCCATGTTCTCATACACGGTGATGTGGGGGTACAGCGCGTAGTTCTGGAAGACCATGGCGATGTCGCGGTCCTTGGGCTCCACGTCGTTCACCACGCGGTCGCCGATGGTCAGCGTGCCGCCGGAGATGTCCTCCAGGCCGGCGATCATGCGCAGCGTGGTGGACTTGCCGCAGCCCGAGGGGCCGACGAACACGATGAATTCCTTGTCCTTGATCTCCAGGTTGAAGTCGTGCACCGCCACGACGTTCTTGTCATATACCTTCTTGATGTGTTCAAGCTTCAAACTTGCCATAATTCAAATCCTCCCGTTATCCCTTGACCGCGCCGCCGGTGACGCCTTCGACATAGTACTTTTGCAGCGCCAGGAACAGCGCCGTGATCGGCACCGCTACCAGCACGCCGCCCGCGCAGAAGCGGGTGAAGTAGTTCTGGTAGTCGTTGGTGTTGACCCAGTTGTAAAGGCCCACGGCCACGTTGTAGCCGTCCTGGTGGCCGAAGGCCACGTAGCTGGCGAACACATAGTCGCCCCAGGGGGCCATGAAGGCCATCAGTATCGTATAGATGACGATGGGCTTCGCCAGGGGCATGATGATCTTCAGGAACACCTGGAACCGGGTCGCGCCGTCGATGCGGGCGGATTCGTCCAGGGACTTGGGGATGGTGTCGAAGAAGCCCTTGGAGATGTAATAGCCCATGCCCGAGGAGGCGCAGTAGATCAGGATCAGGCCGGGCACCGCGCCCGCCTGGGTCAGGCCCATCTGCTTGAGCAGGAAGTACAGCGTGATCATCGTCAAAAAGCCCGGGAACAGGCCCAGCACCAGCACGGTGTTCATGATCAGCTTTCTGCCCTTGAAGCGCAGCCGGGACAGGGAATAGCTGACGGACAGCACGATCACCGTCTGGATCACCGAGGTGAACAGCGCGATGGTCAGCGTGTTGCCGTACCAGCGCAGATACTGGCTGGTGGTCATCGGGGCGAGTACGTACTGGGCGATCAGCGCCATCACCCAGAATTCCGCGGCCATGGCGCACAGCTTCTTTAGGCCCTCGTGCCTGTCCTCCACCACGTAGCCGGGGATGGAGCGCAGCAGCTTGCTGTCCTGCTTCAGGTAGACCCGGGCGATGATGAAGCCCACCAGCACGAACACCGCCAGCAGTATGACGGCCTTGAGCAGGCTGCCCGCCAGCGAAAAGCCGTGCAGCGCCGCGGTCATCGCCACCAGCACGGCGTAGCCCGCGCACAGCGCGATGCCCAGCGCCGCCGGGCGCGCGGCCTTGCCGCCGTCGTCGCGGCCGTCCAGCCATTTGCCGGCCAGGTGCACCAGCAGGCAGCACGCCGCCGCGCAGACCAGGCCGACCAGCACCGCCCTGCCGAGCCAGGCGAAGAAATCGCTGCCCTCGAACAGGAAGGCGTAGTTGTCCAGCGAGAACTGCTTGGGCAGCAGGTAGTCCACCATGCCGCCCTTCTCCAGCTTGTAGGAGCGGAAGGACTGGAGGACCAGGAACACGAAGGGCACCAGCCACACGATGCTCATCACCGTCAGCACGGTGTAGATCGTGCCGTTCACCCGGCGCTCGTGGCCCTTCTTGCTGCGCAGCTTCTGCTGCGGCTTGACCTCTTTGATGACACCGGCCTGCTCGTCAACGACGATGTCGACTTCCGGTATTTTCTTTTCACTCATTACTGGAAATCCTCCTCATTCTTGACGGACGGTATCAGGTTGTAGACCACCAGGTTGATCACGGCCAGCACCACGAACACCATGATGCCGATGACGGCGGCGATCTTGTAGTTGGTGTCGGACACGGTCATGCGGTACAGCCAGGTGATCAGCAGGTCGGTATAGCCGGCGTTGCCCGCCAGGCCCATCGGCTTGCCCTGGGACAGCAGGAAGATGACGTTGAAGTTGTTGATGTTCCCGGTGAAGGAGGTCAGAAGGTACGGCCCTGTGACGAACAGCATGTAGGGCAGCGTGATCTTGCCGTACATCTGCACGGCGTTCGCGCCGTCGATGCGGGCGGATTCATAGAGGTCCGCCGGGATGTTCATCAGTATGCCCGTGGCGATCAGCATCAGGTAGGGGATGCCGATCCAGATGTTGATCAGTATGATCGTGAACCGCGCCCAACCGGGGTTGGTCCAAAAGGGTATGGGCTGGGATATCCAGTGCCACTTCATCAGATACGTGTTGATCAGGCCGTCCGCGGCGAACATCTTCGACACGTACAGCAGCGACACGAACTGGGGGATGGCGATGGTCATGACCAGTATCGTGCGCCAGACCTTCTTGAGCTTGATGCCCTTCTTGTTGATCATGATGGCCACGAACATGCCCAGGAAGTAGTTCAGGAACGTGGCGAAGAAGGCCCAGACCAGCGTCCAGAACAGCACCTGGCGGAAGGTATCGCCGTAGCTGGCGGTGCCGGAGGACAGCAGCGTCTTGAAGTTCTCAAAGCCCACCCAGGTGAACAGCTTCGAGGGCGGCTGGTGGTTGTAGTCGAAGTTGGTGAAGGCCACCAGTATCATGAAGAATATGGGCAGTATCGTGAACACGAACACGCCCAGCGTGGGCAGCGCCAGCAGCGTCTTGTGGAACTGGCTGTCCACCAGCGACTGGAGGTCGTCCTTGGTGCTCTTCAGCTTCCTGCCGGAGGCCAGGATCTGCTGGCTGATCTTGTTCTGCTTGATGTTCACCCGCCAGGTGTAGATGAAGGCGAGTATGAAGAACAGCGTCAGCACGCCGTACAGCAGGATCAGGAAGGAATTGTCGCCGTAGACGGTGACGCGGCCCTCCTTGTGGGTCTCGATGGTGCCCAGGGTGTTCAGCTTGGCCAGGTACGCCATGCCGAAGTTGACCATGTAGAGGTTGAACACGGTCTGGAACAGGAAGAACAGCAGCCCGCGGCCCCACTGGCCCCGGGCCATGGAGCCGGAGCCCATGACCAGATAGCTGAGCCGGGTCTTCCAATCGCCGTTTTTGAAGGTGGTGAACAGGTCCGCGACGGACAGCCCCAGGCCCTTGAAAAAGCCCGCCACGGCCAGCGCCAGGCCCTTCAGCCCGCCGCCGATGCGCTTCGGCAGCGCCTTGAAGAAGCCCGCGAGGTTGTAGACGAACTTCTGGGGCTTGCTCATCTTCAAGTAGTTGAGATCTACCATATGCACTTCCCCTTATCTGTCGGAATTAATGGAACGGACCGGGGCATTGCCCCGGTCCGCCAGGTGAATCGATCAGCCCGCGTAGGAAATGCAGGTATCCTGGAACTCGGTCAGGGCGTCCATCAGCGCGGCGTCATCCGCGTCGTCATACTCCTTGGCCAGGATCTTGTCGCCCAGGCCGGTGGCCAGGCTCCAGTAGTCGCCGGGGTACTGGCCCTGCGGGATGGTGAAGGCCAGCTGCTCGGCCAGCGCGGACAGCGCGACATCGCTCTGCACGGCGTCGCTCTGCTGGGCCTCCAGGTTGGAGGGGCCCCAGCCCAGCGCCTCGTAGCGGGCCAGCTGCACTTCGCCGGAGGTCAGGTAGGCGGCCAGCGCGTCGCAGGCGGCCAGCTTGGCCTCGTCCTCCTGGGGCTTCACGCCCAGCAGCTTGAAGCCGCCGAAGCCGGACAGCTGCCAGCCATCCACGGTGGGCAGCTTGGCGGCGGCGTAGTTGTCGCCAAACAGCTCCTTGGCGGCCTCGGAATCCCAGGTGCCATCCACGATCGCGCCGATGTTGGTGGCGGCGGAGATGGAGGAGCCGTTCACGAACGCGGGGCTCTTGGCCAGGTTGATCATGGCCTTCAGGGCCTTCACGCCGTTTTCGCTGGCGTAATCGATGTTGCAGTTGACCAGATTGCCTTCGTTGTCGGAATCATAGGTCAGGGTGCAGCCGGCGCCGAAGAAGAAGGCGGTCTGGTACCAGCCGGAGTTGATCTCCATGTAGAAGCTCTTGCCCGCGGCTTCGCAGTCGGCCAGGATGCCTTCCAGGGTGGAGGGATCGGACACGACGCTCTTGTCATAGTACAGGAAGTAGCCGTTGTCCATGGTCAGCGGATAGGCGTACAGGGTGTCGCCCATGGTGGCGGCGGCCACGGAGCCGGCGTCGTTTTCGGCCTTGACGACCTCGGCGTTGCCCTCCTCGACGACCTCCAGCGCGCCGGCGGCCACGATGCGGGCCAGCTGGTCCTGCGCGAAGTTGAACACGTCCGCGGCGGCTTCCACGTCGGCGATGACCTTGCCGGCGGCGTCGCCCTCACCCACGGGCTCCACGGTCACGTTCATGCCGGCATAGTCGGGGTTGGCGGCCTTGAAGGCCTCGATCTGCGCGTTGGTGAAATCCACGGCGGCTTCCGGCACCCACACCTTCAGGTCGCCGCTGTAGCCCTCGGCCAGCGCGGCGCAGCTCAGGGTCAGCACCAGCGCGACGGCCAGCACCAGAGTCAACAGTTTCTTCATGGTAAATCCTCCTTTTGATTGTCGGGGATCGGACCCCGGATGGGTTTCTCCCATCAGTGCAAACAGATTATAGCACTTTGTTAACTCGATGTCAAAAGGGAAACGCGGCATTTTTGGCAAGTTGGTCGAATAATTGAAGTGAAGTGATAGGAAAGTGCAATCATCGACCGGCGCTTCGGGGCTCAGGCCCCGTCCGCCCGCCTGTACCTTCCCGGGGGAACGCCGTATTTCTTCCCGAAGCGGCGTATGAAGTAGGACACGTTGTCGAAGCCGCAGCTGGCGGCCACGGCGCCGATGTCCTCGTCGGTTTCCTTCAGATAATATATCGCGGCGGAGAGCCGGTAATCGGTCAGGTAGTCCACGAAGGTGCGGCCCGTCACCCGGCGGAACACCCGCATGAAGTGGGAGGGGCTGTAGCCGATGACGGCGGCGGCGTCCGCCACGGTAATGGGCTCGCCGTAGTGGGACTGCACATAGCGCATCAGCCCCTTCAGCTTCTCGGCGTCCCCACCGGCCGGCGCGGCGCGGCCCGCGTCCCGGTGGCTGTACAGCGCGTACAGCAGCCGGAACAGGCAGCTCTTCACCAGCAGCGCGAAGCCCTGCCCCCGCTCGGCGCAGGCGGCGTCCGCCCCGTCCAGCGCGGCGCTGACCTCCCGATGGAAGCCGGTGCCCGGGCGGATGGGGCGCTCGAAGCGCAGCGTGCCCTCCCGCAGGGCGTTGATCACCCCGCGGCACCAGTCGTCGGGCTCGGCGCTGTCCAGCAGCGACAGCGAGAATATGATGATTTCGTATTCCATGGTCACGCCCGGGTCGCCCTCGATGGCGTGCAGCTCCCCCGGCAGCACCGGCACCACGCAGCCCGCCTCCACCGGGCAGCTCTCCAGGTTCACCGAGACCCTGCCGCTGCCCTTCTTGATGTAGATCAGCTCCATCTGCTCGTGCCAGTGCAGGTTCACCCGGTCGAAGTCCCGGGGAATGGTGCACAGATAGGTGTTGTAGGCCAGGCCGGGCTGTCTGTGGGGGGTCGTCTCCCGGTACTGGGCGTAGTGGTTCAGGTTCATGGCGGGCCTCCTGCGTGTCGTTTTGGGGTTCGGATGATAGTATTGTATCATATATTGCCCCGATTCTGCAAGATTTTTTGAGAGAATAAGAATATAATGCAGCCATCATCGAGCCACGGGAGGGATTTGGACATGAAACAGGCCACGATACGGGATTTCGCCGGGAAGCCCCTGGAGGACTGCACCCGGCTGGAGCTGTTCAACGCGCTGATGCGCTATACCGCCGACGCCGCGCGGGCGAAGGGCTACAACGAGGGCAAGCGGAAGCTGTACTACATCTCCGCCGAGTTTCTGATCGGCAAGCTGCTGGGCAACAACCTGATCAACCTGGGGCTCTACGACGCCGCGGCGGCGGAGCTGGCCGGGGCGGGCCTTTCGCTGGCGGAGCTGGAGGAGTTCGAGGCGGAGCCCTCCCTGGGCAACGGCGGCCTGGGGCGGCTGGCGGCCTGCTTCCTGGACAGCCTGGCCACGCTGGGCCTGCCCGCCGACGGCATCGGCCTGGCCTACCACTGCGGGCTGTTCCGCCAGTGCCTGACCGGCAACCGGCAGGCCGAGACGCCGGACCACTGGCTGCGCTGGGGCGCGGAGAGCTGGCTGCGGGACACCGGCAGGCACTACGACATCGACATGGGCGGCGTGAAGCTGCGCTCCACGATGTACGAGATCGACGTCACCGGCTACGGCGGCAAGTGCGGCAGGCTGCGGCTGTTCGACGCGGATACCGTGGACGAGCGGCTGATCAAGTCCGGCATCGACTTCGATCCCCGGGACCCGGCCCGCAGCCTGACGCTGTTCCTGTATCCCGACGACAGCACCGCCGAGGGACGGCTGCTGCGGGTGTACCAGGAGTACTTCATGTGCGCCAACGCCGCCCGGCTGATCCTGGAGGAGTGCGAGGCCCGGGGCGGCAGCCCCCGGGAGCTGGCGGACTATGCCGCCATACAGATCAACGACACCCATCCCAGCCTGGTGATCCCGGAGCTGATCCGGCTGCTGGAGCAGCGGGGCGTGGGGGAGGACGAGGCGGTGGACATCGTCACCCGGACCTGCGGCTACACCAACCACACCATACTGGCCGAGGCGCTGGAGACCTGGCCCGCCGAGGCCCTGGAGCAGGTCGCGCCGGAGGCGATGGCCGTCATACGGCGGCTGGACGCCCGGGCGAAGGCCGTCTGCGACGATCCCTTCACCCACGTCATCGACGGCGAGGGCCGGGTGCACATGGCCAACCTGGACATCCACTTCAGCCACTCCGTCAACGGCGTGGCGAAGCTGCACACCGAGATCCTGAAGCACAGCGAGCTGGCCCCGTTCTACGCGTTGTATCCGGAGCGCTTCAACAACAAGACCAACGGCATCACCTTCCGCCGCTGGCTGACCGCCTGCAACCCGGCGCTGGCTGCGCTGATCGACGACACCATCGGCGCCGGATGGCGCAGGGACGCCATGGCGCTGGAGGGACTGTTGGCCCACGCCGGGGACGCGGCGCTGCTGGAGCGGCTGGCGGCGGTGAAGCGGGCGAACAAGGGGCGCTTCGCGGAATGGCTGCTGGGGCACCAGGGCGACGCCATCGATCCGGAGACGACCTTCGATGTGCAGGCCAAGCGGCTGCACGAGTACAAGCGCCAGCAGCTGAACCTGCTGTGGCTGGTGCGGCGGCTGCTGGACATCCGCGCCGGCGTGCTGCCCGAGCGGCCCGTGACCGCGATCTTCGGCGCGAAGGCCGCCCCGGCCTACACCGTGGCCAAGGACATCATCCACGCGCTGCTGTGCCTGTCCCGGGTGATCGCGGCGGACCCCGCGGCGTCGAAGTGGCTGCGGGTGGCGATGATCGAGAATTACAACGTCACCGCCGCGGAGAAGCTGATCCCGGCCTGCGACCTGTCCGAGCAGATCTCCCTGGCGTCCAAGGAGGCCAGCGGCACCGGCAACATGAAGTTCATGCTCAACGGCGCGGTGACCCTGGGCACCATGGACGGGGCCAACGTGGAGATCGCCGAGCTGGTGGGCCCGGACAACATATACACCTTCGGCGCGTCCTCCGGGGAAGTGATCGAGCGCTATCGCCGGGGGGACTACGATCCCGCCGCGTGGCTGGCCGCCGACCCGGCGCTGGCCGAGGCCGTGGCCTTCCTCACCGGGCCGGAGATGCGCGCGGTGGGCGACGGGGAATCGCTGGGGCGGCTGCGCCGGGAGCTCGAGGGCAAGGACTGGTTCATGACCTTCCCGGACTTTTCCGATTACTGCGCGGTGAAGGCGCGGGCGCTTTCCGACATGGGCGACGCCCGGGCGTGGGCCGGGAAGGCGCTGGCGAACATCGCCCGGGCCGGATATTTCTCCTCTGACCGAACGATCGGGCAGTACAACCGGGACATCTGGCATCTGTAAAATTTTGGTGAACAAGTGAAATCCTTTGCCCGTTTTTTCAAAAAGATAATTTTAGCACGCACCTTCGGACATTTTGTCCGGGGTGCGCGCGGTCATGTAACCATCCACGTAACCGATCATGCTTATAATAGTAGTGTAAAAATGGCTGATAGCCTCGTGTCACGATAATAGCAAAAAGTTATCCCGGTGAAGGCACAGCCCACCGCGGTTTTTGTGTTGCAGGGCACGATAAAAAGTGGTATAATGATAGATGATATCCTCTGTCATTTATGCGTT
The DNA here is from genome assembly GCA_900317565.1 of uncultured Eubacteriales bacterium. GTDB lineage: Bacteria > Bacillota > Clostridia > Christensenellales > Aristaeellaceae > UBA2862. The sequence continues at coordinate 3,074 of ONHI01000090.1, read as the reverse complement.
GAATCACGGCGGAAAGGAGCGTCATGAAGAAACATCTGTCGACCATTCTGCTGGTATTTGTTTTGTTCCTGGGCGTGGCCATACTGCTTTATCCGACGGTGAGCGATTATTGGAATTCCTTCCATCAAAGTCGCGCGATCGCAAGCTACATCGAACAGATCGAGAACATCGACCCCGTGGACTATGAGCGCGAGTGGGCGAGGGCCCGCAAGTACAACGAGGAACTGACGCAAAAGCCCAACCGCTTCATGCTCAGCGAGGAGGAATACGAGGAGTATGAATCGATGCTGAACCCGACCGGGTCGGGCATCATGGGCTATATCGAGATACCGAAGATCAACTGCTCCCTGCCGGTCTACCACGGCACCGACGAGGCCGTGCTGCAGATCGCGGTGGGTCACATCGAGGGCACATCCCTGCCCACCGGCGATATCGGCACCCACACGGTGCTCTCCGGCCACAGGGGCCTGCCTTCGGCGAAGCTGTTTACCGACCTGGACCAGATGGAGGAGAGCGACCTGTTCGTCATCCGCGTCATGGACCAGATCATGACCTACGAGGTGGACCAGGTGCTGATCGTGCTGCCAGAGGAGCTGGACGCCCTGGCCATCGATCCCGAGCAGGATTACTGCACCCTGGTGACCTGCACGCCCTACGGCATCAACTCCCACAGGCTGCTGGTGCGCGGACACCGCGTTGAAAACGTGGAGATGGAGCGCATCATCAAGATCGTGGCGGACGCGACGCAGATCCAGCCGGTGCTGGTCGCGCCGGTGCTGGCGGCGCCGATGCTCCTGGTGCTGCTGGTGTGGATGATGATCTCCACCGGCAAAAAGCAGCGGAGGCGAAAGAGCAGGCGATGAGGGGGATCACCGGAAGGGTTACGGAAGAGCAGGTGCTGCGCGAGCTGCTGCGGGAATCCGACAGGGTCGGCAGGCGCCGCGCCCGGATCGCCGCGGCGGTGGTGCTGGCGCTGGCGTTCGCCGTCGGGGCGGTGGCCGCCCGGATGATGTTCACGCTGGTGGACGTGCGCGGCGACGGCATGTCCGGCGCGCTCATCGGCGGCGACGTGGCGCTTTGCGTGAAGGCCTCCGCGCCGATGCTGGGCCGCAGCCCCGGGCGGGGAGACCTGGCGCTGATCCGCTATACCGACAGCGGCATGAACCGCGAAACGGTGCGCCGCGTGGTGGGCATGGCCGGGGATGTCATCACCGTGGAGCCCGACGGCCATGTGACCCTGAACGGCGAGCCCCTGGCGGAGAGCTACGCGGCCTATCGCGTGGAGAGCGATTGGACCGGCGTCGGCGAGGCGCACCCCGGCGGCGCGCTGGAAAACCCGTTCGCGGACGGGGAATATGATTATACCGAGGAACCCGCCCAGCCCGAGGCGGTGACGCAGGGGGACGATCTGGATTACCCGCTGACGGTGCCCGAGGGCAGGCTGTTCGTGCTTTGCGACAATCGGGAAAACGCGCTGGACAGCCGCAGCAGCCGGTTTGGGCTGGTGGCCGAGGCCGATGTGCTGGGCCTGGTGAAGGCCGTGGTGTGGCCCGTCTATCGCGTGACCCTGCCGGCGGAAGAGCTTACGGGGAACCGATGATGAAGAGATTCCTGATGAGGCTGCTGGCCTTCGCGCTGGGCATCGCGTTTATCGCCCTGGCGCTGGCCCCGGTGGCCGTTCGACAGTGGCGGCGCTGGCGCGACGCCCACATCGCCCGGGAGTACCTGGACGCGGCCGGCGCGCTGGACACGCTGGAGTGCGGCACGCTGCTGGCCGCGGCGCGAAGCTACAACGATTCGCACGGCTCCGGACCGTTGGCCGATCCCTTTGCCGGCGAGGCCGACGGGGAGGCGAACGCGGATTACGGGGAGCTGCTCAATCCCGCGGGCAACGGCGTGATGGCCGTGCTGGAGGTGCCCAAGCTGGGCGCGGTGCTGCCGGTCTACCACGGCACGCGGGACGCGGCGCTGGGCGCGGGCGTCGGACACGTGGAGGACACGGATCTTCCGGTGGGCGGCACGGGCACGCGCTGCGCGCTGATCGCCCGGAGGGGCGGCTGGTTCGCGGGCCCCTTCGCGGGGCTGGACCGGCTGATCGCCGGGGATTGCTTCTATATCCATACGCTGCAGGATACGCTGGTCTATGAGGTGGTCCAGGAACAGACGCTGGCGCCGGAGGCGCTGGCGGAGACGGCCTACGATCCCAGGGCGGACGAATGTCTGCTGATGACCACGACGCCCTACCGCGAGGACACCCAAAGGCTGCTGGTGCGGGCGACGCGCGTATCGCGGCGCGCCACGCCGCTGGCCGACGATTCCCGGGCGCTGCCCGAGTGGGAATCCCGGCTGATCTTCGCGGCCCCCGTGGCCGCGGCGGGCTTGCTGCTGCTGGCGCTGCTGGACAGGCTGGCGCGGGCGCTGCGCAGGCGGCGCATCAAGCGCATGAAACTGTAACCGTGGGACCTTCTGTTGAGAACGGGTTGGTACGATGCATGACCGACTAATGAATATGGAGAGTGTGACGACATGAAGAACCTGAGCAAACGTGTATACGGCGGAAAGCTGCTGGCAATCCTGATGTGCGCGCTGCTGCTGTTGGGCATGATGCCGGTTCCCGGCGCCGTGGCAGAACAGAGCGGCACGGGCAGCCTGAAGGTGGCGCTCAAAGCGGACACCTATGCCAAGCTGCCCAAGGACGCGACCATCGCGTTCACACTCTACCGGATCGGCACGGCGGCCCCCGACACCAAGGCCGGCTGGAAGATCGACGACGAGTTTGCCGGCTATAAGATCATCGAGGCCAGTACCTCCGAGGAGCTGGGCCGTGCCGCCACGCGGCTGGCCAACGACATCGTGGGCAAGGCCAACTACACCGGCACCACCCAGAAGCTGGTCAACGGCGCGACGGTGTTCAACAACCTGGCCTATGGCGTGTACCTGGGCGTGATGACCCAGGGCCCCGAGCGCCTGGAGGTGACGCCCTTCATCGTGACGGTGCCCGCCAGGAACCCGGAGACCAAGGCGTTGCAGTATGACTACGAGGTCGCGGCTAAGGCCGTGTACGCCACGCCCAC
>ONHI01000129.1 GCA_900317565.1 uncultured Eubacteriales bacterium | reverse complement strand
CTATGTGCTGGAGACCGGCCGCATCACCATGTCCGGCACCGGCGAGGCGCTGCTGGCGGATCAGCGCGTCAGGGACGCGTATCTGGGATCGACGGCGAGATAAGTATTGTGGCGGGGGACCTGCTTCCCCCGCCACTGCCACCCCCGGCAAGTCAGTATCATACATCGGAGGATCATACTATGTCCCGCGAGCTCACCCCCACCCAGTTGATCGAGCGCAGCATCCAGAAGAAATACCGGCGGTGAAGCGCTATGAACTGATCCGGGAGGGGGACAGGGTGGCGGTGTGCATCTCCGGCGGCAAGGATTCGATGCTGCTGGCGAAGCTGATGCAGCTGCTGGAACGCTACAGCGAGGTGCCCTTCGAGGCGAAGTACCTGGTGATGGATCCGGGCTATGCCCCCGTCAATCGCAGAAAGATCGAGGAGAACGCGGCGCTGCTGGGCCTGCCGGTCAGCATATTCGAGACGGACGTGTTCGACGTGGCCAACGCCGCCGAGAAGAACCCCTGCTATCTGTGCGCCAGGATGCGCCGGGGCCACCTCTACAGCAACGCCCGGGCGATGGGCTGCAACAAGATCGCCCTGGGCCACCATTTCAACGACGTGATCGAGACCACCGTGATGGCCATGTTCTACGGCGCGCAGCTGCAGGGCATGATGCCCAAGGTCCACTCCGCCAACTTCCCCGGCATGGAGCTGATCCGCCCGCTGTACTGCGTCCACGAGGAGGACATCATCGCCTGGCGGCGCTACAACCACCTGGAATTCTTGCAGTGCGCCTGCCGCTTCACCGAGAGCATGTCCCTCAGCGGCGACGGCGTGGGCGAATCCAAGCGCCAGGAGATCAAGCAGCTGCTCAGGACCCTGCGCCGGGACAATCCCGACATCGAAAAGAGCGTGTTCAACGCCATTCATGCCGTCTGCCTGGACACCTTTCCCGGCTGGAAGAGCAGGGGGGAGGAGCACAGCTTTTTGGAGTGGTATTGAGGGGATAGAACAGAGAGGCTCGCCTGTCGGATTGCGCTGGATATCAGGATGTGTTATAATAAAAGCGGACAAAAAGGCGTTATTCTCACGGAAACGGCATATACTATATCCGCCGGGCAACGCTTCTCAAGCGGGAAAGGCTCCGATCCGTCGAGCAGAGCCCCTCTACCCTAAAGAACTGTAAAATACTCTAAAACCAGCAAGGCAGGTGAGCAGATTGGATCGTGTCATTCTTTTTTCGGAAAACGCAGTTCAGCGCTGGCAGCATGATCCTGAGAATCAGCTGTTCGAGCGGAAATCCGCGCGCCTTGCGCCAAAGGACCTGGCGAGCCATCTGTGCGCCTTTGCCAATGCGTCCGGCGGGACCCTCGTCATTGGCATTGAGGACGACGGCGAGATCACAGGGATTACGGTAAGCCAGGAAAATGCGTTCAGGCAGGCGGGAATTGAATTTTTGAGCCTTCTGCCCGAATATCAGGTATTTGCGCGGCAGGTTCAGGTTGAGGATAGCTCGGAGCCCAAGCGCATATTGGTGTTTTTCATACAGCCCAGCCATAACATAATCATCAAGCTCAAAACTGGCGAGGCCTACCTGCGCGTCGGAGACCAGAGCAGGCGGTTGAGCGCCTCTCAGCTGCTTGAATTGGAGTACGCACGAGGCACGCGCAGCTTTGAGACGACCCTCGTGCCCGACGCGACGCTGGAGGATCTGGACGAGAACCTGATTGCGGAATATGTCCGCCTGTTGGACCCTATGGCCAGCGATTCCACCGATTTGCTGCGGGCCAGAGGGCTTTTGCGCAAGGACGGCATTACCGTTGCGGGAGTTCTGCTATTTGCAAAGCATCCCACGCGCTTCTTGCCCGCCGCACGCGTCAGGTTCCTGCGTTATGAGGGAACCCGGGCGGGCGTTGGCTCCAACTTCAACATCATCAAGGACGTAACCCTGGACGATGCTCTGCCGCATCTGCTTCGGGAGGGGCAAAGACTGTTGGAATCGCAAATGCGGGAGTTCCAGCAGTTGTCGAGGGACGGCACCTTCGTCAAGATTCCCGAGTATCCTCCCTTTACCTGGCTGGAAGGTCTTGTAAATGCGGTCACCCACAGGGATTATTCGCTCCAGGGGGACTATATTCGCATATCCATGTTTGACGACCGCATGGAGATCGCCAGTCCCGGAGCGTTGCCGAGCATCGTTACCGTGGACAACATCCAAAACACGCGGTTTTCCCGGAACCCCCTGATCGCGAGGGTGTTGGGGGACTTTGGATGGGTGCGGGAGCTGAATGAGGGCGTCAAGCGCATTTACCAGGACATGGCCGCCTATTTCCTGGATCCGCCCATATACGAGGTATACAACCGCAATACTGTGATGCTGACGCTGAAAAACAACATCGGCACGCGGGCCATTCGCAGGCTGGAAACGGGCATTACGGATCTGTATGCGGTCTGGCGAACCCTGACGCCTCTTGAAAAAAACCTGGTGTATTATATAGCCAACGTCGACCAATGTACGACGAAAAAGCTCATGGACTTTACGGGGAAATCCCGCCCGACGGTTTTGCGCTACATCCGGCGTCTGAGCGACACCGGAATCGTCAAAGAACACGCGGCGGCGGTATCGGACCCCACAAAATACTATACCTTGGCGGACGCATACCCTGAAGAGCCCTAAAATACTGTAAAGAGCTCTAAAATACTGTAAAGTCCCTGCGGCAGAGCACAGGATTGCCCGGGGAGAGGCATTGACCCTGTAACCTCCGGCTTCCATCCCAGCGCCTCCCGGCGCTTTTTTATTGGAATTTAAAACTGCAATTCATGTTTGCTTCATACTTTCGGGTTATCCTATAAAATGGATTTATACACGCACATAGTATCACCGGCAGGGGCGAAGGAGCCCGGAGTTAGGTTATGAAGATAGGATTGGACATTGGATCGACGACGATCAAGGCCGTGGTTTTGAACGACGCGGGGGAAATCGTGTTCCGCCGCTACGAGCGCCATCGCGCCCAGATCGCGCTGCTCAGCGAGGTGCTGCTGCACGCCGTCATGAATCAGTTTCCCGGCGAGACCTTCCAGCTGGGCATCTCCGGCTCGGCGGGCATGGGCCTGGCGGAGGAGCTGGACATCGATTTCCTGCAGGAGGTCTACGCCACCCGCGTGGCGCTGAAAAAGCTGGCGCCCAAGGCCGACGTGGCCATCGAGCTGGGCGGCGAAGACGCGAAGATACTGTTCCTCACCGGCGCGGGCGGGTTGGAGGTGCGCATGAATGGCACCTGCGCCGGCGGCACCGGGGCCTTCATCGACCAGATGGCCACGCTGATGGACGTGCCCGTGGAGCAGCTGGAGGAGCTCTCCGAGAACCACGAGCGCAGCTATGCCATCGCGTCCCGCTGCGGCGTGTTTGCCAAGAGCGACATACAGCCGCTCTTGAACCAGGGCGCGCGCAAGGAGGACGTGGCCCGCAGCATCTTCGAGGCCGTGGCGGGGCAGACCATCGCCGGCCTGGCCCAGGGCCGGGAGATCGCGGGCAACGTGGTGTACCTGGGCGGCCCGCTGACCTTCTTCGGCCAGCTGCGGGACTGCTTCGACAAGGCGCTGGGCATCCGGGGCATCCACCCGGCGGACGCGCTGTACTCCGTGTCCATGGGCGCGGCGATGCAGGCGAGCCGGGAGGTGGACCTGCTGGACCTGATCGAGCGCATCCGGGGCCGCGCCGCCACGGCGCGCTACGCCGCCTGCCCGCCGCTGTTCGACAGCCCGGCGGAATACGAGGCCTTCAAGGCCCGGCACGCCCGGGCGAGGGTGGACACCGTGTCCCGCCCCGGCTATGACGGCAAGGTCTACATCGGCGTGGACTCCGGCTCCACCACCATCAAGGCGGTGGTCATCGACGAGGACTTCAATCTGCTCAAGACCGCCTACATGTCCAACAAGGGCAACCCGCTGCCGGCGGTGCGCCGGTTCCTGGAGGAATTCTATCGGGAGTATCCCAACGCCACGGTGGCCGGGGCGGGGGCCACGGGCTACGGCGAAGCGCTGGTCAAGACCGCGTTCCGGTTGGATTGCGGCATGGTGGAGACGGTGGCCCACTTCATCGCGGCAAAGCAGCTCCAGCCCGAGGTGGACTTCATCATCGACATCGGCGGCCAGGACATCAAGTGCTTCAAGATCGCCAACGGGGCCATCGACGACATCTTCCTGAACGAGGCCTGCTCCTCGGGCTGCGGCTCCTTCATACAGACCTTCGCCCAGGCGGCGGGGGGCATGCCGGTGGACGAGTTCGCCCGGCGCGGACTGCTGGCGAAGCACCCGGTGGACCTGGGCTCCCGCTGCACCGTGTTCATGAATTCCTCGGTGAAGCAGGCCCAGAAGGACGGCGCGACGCTGGAGGACATCTCCGCGGGGCTGTCCATATCCATCGTGAAGAACGCGCTGTACAAGGTCATCCGCGCCTCGGACGCCTCCCAGCTGGGGGAGCACGTGGTGGTGCAGGGCGGCACGTTCCTGAACGACGCCGTGCTGCGGGCCTTCGAGCGGGAGATCGGCAGGGACGTCGTCCGGCCCAACATCGCGGGCCTGATGGGCGCCTACGGCGTGGCGGTGTGGAGCGCCGGGCACGCCCCGGAGGGGCGCAGCAGCATACTCAGCGCCGGCGAGCTGGCCAGCTTCAGCCAGAAGAGCACCAACACCCGCTGCCAGGGCTGCCAGAACCACTGCCTGCTGACGATCATACGCTTCGAGGGGGAGACCCCGGACAAGGCCCGGCGCTTCGTGACCGGCAACCGCTGCGAGCGCATGACCGGCGGCGGGCGGGAGCCGCTGCCCAACCTCTACGAGGAGAAGCGCCGCATGCTGCGCGCCTTCGAGCCCGGCGAGCGCCGCCGGGGGCGCATCGGCATCCCCATGGGGCTGAACATGTACGAGCTGTTCCCCTTCTGGCACGCGCTGTTCACGAGCCTGGGCTTCCAGGTGATACAGTCCCCCGAGTCGGACCACGCGCTGTACGCCTCCGGCCAGCGCACGATCCCCTCGGACACGGCCTGCTATCCCGCGAAGCTGATGCACGGCCACGTGGAATGGCTGCTGCAGCGGAACGTGGACGCCATATTCTATCCCTGCATGAGCTATAACCTGGACGAGCAGCGGGGCGACAACCACTACAACTGCCCCGTGGTGGCCTACTATCCCGAGGTGCTGCGGCTGAACGTGCCGGGCCTGAAGGAGACCCGCTTCATCTGCGACTACCTGGGCATCCACCGCCCGAAGGACTTCGAGAAGAAGTTCCCGGCGGTGCTGGAGCGCTATTTCCCAGGCATACCGGCCCGGGAGGTCAAGGCCGCCGTGCGCGCCGCCTACCAGGCCTATTACGACCACATGGCCAGGGTCCGCGCCCGGGGACAGCAGCTGCTGCGGGAGGCCCGGGCGAAGGGCATCCCGGTGGTGGTGCTGTGCGGCAGGCCCTATCACATCGACCCGGAGATCAGCCACGGCATCGACGGGCAGATCGCCCAGCTGGGCGCGGTGGTGGTCACCGAGGACGCCGTGAACCTGGAGGCGCAGAAATTTCATGTGAACGTGCTGAACCAGTGGACCTATCACGCGCGGCTGTACTCCGCGGCGAAGTACGTCGCGGACTGCGGCGACCCCGGCGTGAACCTGGTGCAGCTGGTGTCCTTCGGCTGCGGCGTGGACGCCATCACCACCGACGAGGTGCGCAGCATATTGCAGGCGGGCGGCAAGCTGTATACCCAGCTGAAGATCGACGAGATCTCCAATCCTGGCGCGGTCCGCATCCGCCTGCGCAGCCTGTTTGCGGCGCTGGGCCTGGGAGAATGACGAACATGGAAAATCGCATTGAATTCACCAAGGACATGAAGCGGGATTACACCATACTGATCCCGAACATGCTGCCCGTCCACCTGAAGCTGGTCAAGAGCGCCTTCCAGCTGCACGGCTATCACATGGAGCTGCTGCAGAACGAGGGCCGGTCCGTGGTGGAGACGGGCCTGAAATACGTGCATAACGATACCTGTTACCCGGCGCTGCTGTGCATCGGGCAGTTCATCGACGCGCTGCAAAGCGGGAAGTACGACGTGCACCGCACGGCGCTGATCATCACCCAGACAGGCGGCGGCTGCCGGGCGTCCAACTACATCTTCCTGCTGCGCAAGGCCCTGCAAAAGGCGGGGCTGGGCTTCGTGCCGGTGATTTCGCTGAATCCGGCGGGTCTGGAGAAGAACAGCGGCTTCAAGGTGACGCTGACGCTGCTGATGCAGGCCATGATGATGATACTCTACGCCGACGTGCTGATGTGCCTGAAGAACCAGGTGGAGCCCTACGAGAACGAGAAGGGCACCTGCGCCGCGCTGGTGGACGCCTGGGCCAACCGGCTGGCGGAGCAGTTCCGGCTCAACCCCCGGGCCTCCGCGCTGCGCTTCCGCGGCAATTTGAAGCGCATCGCCCGGGATTTCGAGGCCGTGCCCTGGACCCCCGCCGAAAAGGTGCAGGTGGGCATCGTGGGCGAGATCTACGTGAAATATTCCCAGCTGGCCAACAACCACCTGGAGAAGTTCCTGCTGGACCAGGGCTGCCAGGTGAACGTGCCCGGGCTGATGGGCTTTTTGCTGAACGCGCTGGACCACAACATAGACGACGTGGACCTCTACGGCGGCAGCCGCCTGAGGCAGTGGGTCTGCCGGCGGGTGATGGGCTTTGCCAACCACATCGAAGGGGTCATCGCCCGCGCCATCCGCGAGTGCAGCCGCTTCAACCCGCCCACCCCCTACAGCACCACCCGGCGGGAGCTGGGCGGCGTGCTGGGCGTGGGCTGCAAGATGGGCGAGGGCTGGCTGCTTACCGCCGAGATGTGCGAGCTGATCGATTCCGGCGTGCCCAACATCGTCTGCGTGCAGCCCTTCGGCTGCCTGCCCAACCACATCGCCGGCAAGGGCACCATCCGCGCCCTGCGGGAGAAGTATCCCAACGCCAATATCGTCCCCATCGACTACGACCCCGGCGCCACCCGCGTCAACCAGGAGAATCGGTTGAAGCTGATGCTGTCCGTGGCCAGGGAGCAGGGGAGGGAGGCAGTAGGCAATAGGCAGTAGGCATTAGGCAGTAGGGGAACCAGGGAGTAGGGAATAGGGAGTAGGGAGTAGGGATTAGGAGAACCGGGGAGCCGGGAGGAACGGTATGTAGGGGCGGCGATGCGCCGCCCGCCCGAGAGGGACCAGGGAATAGGGAGTTGGGAATAGGAAAACCGGGGAACCGGGAAAAACATCGGCATCCGTCCCCTGCGGACACCGTCCCCATTCGAACGTTAAATTTGGAATAAACCCGTGGATAAACTATGCCATTCAGGTGAATTTACGGGGAAATTGGGAAATAATTGTTGACAAACGGGATTATCTAAAGTAAAATAAACTTTGTAGGTCGAGGGCCCTTTATGGGCTTTTGAGCCGGCGCAGCCGGTCGATTCCACCGGATAGGGGGTCCGGGAGGTCGCCTGATGGTGCGGGAACGCGCGGGTGTAGCTCAATGGCAGAGCTCCAGCTTCCCAAGCTGATCACGTGGGTTCAATGGCAAAGGCAAAATTTGAGCGCACCAAGCCGCATGTTAACATCGGCACGATCGGTCACGTCGACCACGGCAAGACCACCCTGACGGCCGCCATCACGATGGCGCTGGCGCAGGTTGGCGGCGCTGAGGCAATGCGCTATGACCAGATCGACAAGGCGCCCGAAGAGAAGGCCCGTGGCATCACGATCAACACCGCGCACGTGGAGTATCAGACCGAGAAGCGTCACTATGCTCACGTGGACTGCCCCGGCCATGCTGACTACGTCAAGAACATGATCACCGGTGCTGCCCAGATGGACGGCGCGATCCTGGTTGTGTCCTCCGCGGACGGCCCGATGCCGCAGACCCGCGAGCACATCCTGCTGGCCCGTCAGGTTGGCGTGCCCTACATCATCGTGTTCATGAACAAGACCGACCAGGTGGACGATCCCGAGCTGCTGGAGCTGGTGGAGATGGAGATCCGCGAGCTGCTGAACGAGTACGACTTCCCGGGCGACGACATCCCGATCGTGAAGGGCTCCGCGCTGCTGGCGCTGGAAGCGCTGACCGCTGGCAAGGATGCCAAGACCACCCCCGAGTGCCAGTGCATCTTCGAGCTGATGGACGCCGTGGACGCCTACATCCCGGATCCGGAGCGCGCGACCGACAAGCCGTTCCTGATGCCTGTTGAGGACGTGTTCACGATCACCGGCCGCGGCACCGTGGCGACTGGCCGTGTTGAGCGCGGTATGCTGAAGGTTTCCGACCAGGTGGAGATCGTCGGTCTGTCCGATGAGAAGCGCACCACCGTCGTTACCGGCGTCGAGATGTTCCGCAAGATGCTGGACTACGCCGAGGCTGGCGACAACATCGGCGCCCTGCTGCGCGGCGTGCAGCGCAATGAGATCGAGCGCGGCCAGGTTCTGGCCAAGCCCGGCTCCATTCATCCGCACACCCACTTCATGGGCCAGGTGTACGTGCTGACCAAGGAAGAGGGCGGCCGTCATAC
>ONHI01000126.1 GCA_900317565.1 uncultured Eubacteriales bacterium | reverse complement strand
CTGTCTCAAAATACATCCGGACGTTGCAATCATCCCCGTAGGGGCGGCATATATGCCGCTGGGAGCGGACCCTCCGCCCGCGGACGCCATATATGGCGTCCCTACGGTGGAAAATGAACTGCCATCCGAATTTTGAGACAGCCCCTTTGTCGGCGGATACCGTTAATCCAGATATCCCTCCCGCGCCGTGACGCCGAAGCGGGCTTCCAGCTGGCGCAGCTGCCCGTCGGTGATGGTGTTCAGCCGCGGCAGGTGGGCGATCTTCATGTAGATTTCCGCGGCCTTCTCCGCGGTCTCGATCAGGCCGAATGTCTCATCCAGGTCCTTGCCCGCGCCGTAAATGCCGTGCTGGCTCCAGACCACCAGCCGCGCGGTCTTCATCTTTTCGGCGGTGGCCTCGCCGATCTCGTTCGTGCCGCACAGCATCCAGGGCAGCACGTTCACGCCGTCCGGGAACACCACGATGCACTCCGTGCACATCTGCCAGAGCGTGCGGGTGAACTCCCGCTCATCGAGGGTGTGCACATAGGTCATGGCCAGCAGGTTCGCCGGGTGGCAGTGCATGATCACGCGATTCGCCGGGTCGATAGAAAGCCGCGCCACGTGGCTCATCATGTGCGCCGGGAACTCGCTGGTGAAGCTGCCGCCGTCGGAGAAGCCCCAGAGCAGCTGGGCGCGCGTGCCGCCGGCCCCGATGCGCACCAGGCCGAGGTTCACCTCCGGGGCATAGCGCACGTTCTTGAAGTACTTGCCGGTGCCGGTGACCAGGAAGTATCTGCCCTCCAGACCGGGAGCGGCAAAGCCGGTGGGGATGTCCCGCAGCGGCGCGCCGCCCACGTCCAGGTATTCGCCCACCTCGGCTTCGTCCAGCATCAGCGAGACGTTTCCGCCGTTGCGCTCGTCCCAGCCGTGGTCATACATGTTGGTCAGGGTTCGGATCATTTCCACCATAAATGGCGCAGTCAGGATATCCTTCATATTCAGTTCCTCCCGGAGTTTGATATCAACTGGGTTTTCAGGTTGCCGAGGCAGGTGGCCTCGATGGGCAGGGCCACGACCTCCTTGCCGGTGGCCTGCTCGGTCAGTCGGTTCAGGAAGCGGTTTTTCGCGCCGCCGCCCACGATGTAGAGCCTGGGACAGGTCTTGCCGGTGTTGGCCTCGATCTGGGCGATGGCGCGGCGATAGCCCTCGGCCAGCGAGCGATAGGCGCAGCGGAAGTAATCCGCTGGGCCTTCGGGCCGCACCGGCAGGCGCGCGTCGAAGGCCTCGCGCATGCTCCTGGGGGCCATGAAGGCGGGGTCGTCCACGTCCACGAGCGCCTCGAAGCGGCTCGCCGCGGCGTCCCGGGTGATCCCGTCCCAGGGCGCGCCCGGGCAAAGCTCGTCCCGGAGCCGGTTCACCAGCCACATGCCCATGATGTTCTTCAGGTAGCGGATGTAGCCCACGCCGCCCTCGTTGCTGCAGTTGGCGAGGCGGCTGGCCTCGTCGGTCAGCGGCGCGTCCAGCTTCACGCCCAGCAGCGACCATGTGCCGCTGGACAGGTACAGCGCGTCCCCCTCCATCGGGATGCCCTCCACGGCGCTGGCGGTGTCGTGGGTGGGGCAGAGCACCACCCGGAGGCCCCTGTATTCCCCGATGACCGTGCCCGGCTGCTGCAGCGGGTGGAAGAGGCGCTCCGGCAGCCCCAGCGCGGCGATGATCTCCGGGTCATAGGCGCCGGTCCGGGCGTTCACCAGGCCGGTGGTCGTGGCGTCGGTATACTCGTGCGCCCGGACGCCGCAGAGCCTGTACATCAGGTATTCCGGCATCATCAGGAAGTCCGTCGCCTCCTCCAGCCGGCCGGCGAGCTTGTCCGCGTAGAGCTGGTAGACGGTGTTGAAGGGCTCGAACTGTATGCCGGTGCGCCGGTACAGCGCCTCGAAGGGCATGATCCCGTGGACCAGTTCGATAGGCCCGGCGGTGCGCCCGTCCCGGTAAGCGTAGCAGGGGAGCACCTCTTCGTCGCCCCGAAGCAGGACGTAATCCACGCCCCAGGTGTCGATGGAGAGGCTGTCGAGGCCGGGATATGCCTCGAGCGCCGCGTCGATGCCCGCGCGAACGTGTTCCACCAGGGCGTCGAGGTCCCAGGTCAGGCGCCCGTCGCGCTCCGTGACGCCGTTGGGAAAGCGGTAGACCTCCCGCGTGCAGATCGTTGCGCCCTCCATCCAGCCCACGATGTGTCGGCCGCTGGAGGCGCCGATGTCAATGGCCAGGCAGCGTTTCATGGGGATACCTCCTTGTATGGACAGCCGGGTCCGTCAATGCGCGTCCTCGCCGCCCGCCGGACCGCCGCGGGCGAGGATCTCCCGGCGGTAGGCGCGGGGAGAGCGCCCGGTGTAGCGGCGGAAGGCGGCGGAAAAGTGTTCGATGGAGGAAAAGCCCAGGCGCTCGGCAATTTCCGTGATCGAGAGCCGGGTGCTTTCCAGGAACTGGAAGGCGGCGGCCATCCGCGCGTCGGTGAGCTTCTGGGAGAAGCTCTTGCCGAAGTGGGTCAGCAGCAGGCGCTGGGTCTGGCGCACGCTCAGGTTCAGCAGACCGGCCAGCTCGTTCAGCGTGAGCGTGCTGTAGCGATAGAAGAAGGCGTCCTCCAGGATGGGCATGAAGCTGTCGCGGGTGAGCAGCGGCGGCTTCTTGGCGTGGGTGGTCATGTCGCGGCGGTAGATCCGCGTCAGCTGCAGCACGATCAGCCGCAGCAGCGTCTCCGACATCAACAGGGTGTCGCTCTGGCCGTGCCGATTGTCTTCGATCAGCCGGGTGAGCAGCTCCAGGATCGAGCCGTCGTCCATCCCGATCCAGAACGTCGTGTCCGTGAACAGCAGGAGCGGGTCGTCGGCACGACACGCCATGCGGCGGCAATTCAGGTAAAGGCAGTATTCGATCACGGGGTCGTCGGGGCTTGAGACCTGCATGTGCACGATGCCGGGCCCGGTGACGTACAGCACGCCGGGGCGGACGTCGAAGGTGTTGTCCCCGACGGTGACGGTGCCCCTGCCCCGGTAGGCATAGTGGATCTCGTAGCTGACGTTGGAGTGGGTGTGGGCGGCGATGAACGGGCGCAGCTGCTCGATGCGGATGTGGACGGGCGACACCATCAGGGAGCCCATCTCAAAATGGAACGAGAAGTCATAGGTCTCCGTAGGCACGAGGGCGCGGGCGTTCGCACCGGTCGCATCGGTCGTACCGGTCGCATCGGTCGTACCGGTCGCGCCAGTCACACCAGTCACACGAGTCGCGCCGGTCGTACCGGCCGCGTTGGATCTGTCCATGCCCATCCTCCCTCGCAACCTTCATCCGATTCTATTATATACGGTATTCCGGTCATTGAACAGGGGTTTGACGGCCCGGCAGACCTAAAAATTGTCCTTCACGTATTTCCGGGAACGCTTTCGCTCTGCCCCAGGAAAACGCAAAGCGCAAAAAACGGGATGGCGTCCCGAAGGCGGAGCGCCATCCCGTTTCCGTTTTGCGGGGTCTTTCCCGCAGGGCCTGTTTTCCGTGTTTCCGTCAAAGCGCGCAGCGGCCGTCAATACCGCTCCTTGATCTCCAGCAGCGTGCCGAGGACGCTGGCGGTGTCGAAGTACTCGTAGGCCTCATAGCCCTTCTCCTGCTTGAAGATGGACGTAAAGCCCGCGTCCTTCAGGACGGCCTCGTCTTCCTCGATGGGGCCGTTCGTTATCAGGCAGATGGAGCAGATCGAGGTGCCATGCTCCTTCAGCCAGGCCGCCCAGGGGTCGTTGTCGCCCAGGGGCTGGATGATCTCAAACCAGAAGTTTTCACTGCAAACGCTCGCCGCCTTCGCCCGGGCCAGGACGGCCTCGGCCTCGGCCACGCTGGGCGCGAAGGGCTTTTCGCTGAACAGGTGCTTCCCGGCGGCGATGATCCGCTCATCCAGGGCCACGTGCAGCTGGGGCGGCGTCAGGTTGACGACGATCTCCACCGATTCGTCCCGCAGCAGCTCCTCCGTCAGGCAGGCCTTCGGGATGTCGAACTCCCGCGCCAGCTTCTCCGCCAGCGCCAGGTTCACATCCGCGCAGGCGACGAGCTTCAGCCGGGGAAAGAACGCCCGGATATCCGCCGCGTAGGTGCGGCTGATGACGCCGCAGCCCAGCAGGCCCACGTTGAACGTCCGCATGGCAGCCTCCTGATGTCTATGATTGATTACAAGATCATAATATCACGTTCACACACTTAACGTTATTCATAAAATCCGAAGGGCCTGCGCAAAAATTGCGAAGATATCCGGGCCTGGATGATCAAACCCGGCGCAGGAATTGCGCAGACGCTTGAAAATTGGGGAAAATATGATAAAATGTAGGTAAATATGCAAGCGGGGCGGACAGGACCGACAGGGCGGCGCACCGGGGTGAGACCATGGGCATCAACAAGTACTATGAAAACCTGATCTTCAGCGGCGGCTCGAAGATCAACGTGTCCCGCAAGGTGGACACGAATTACTTCGACACCGTGCACTGGCACCCCTATGTGGAGGTGCTGGTGAGCCGGACGGAGGGCAACGCGGCCACCATCAACTTCACCCGCTACGCCCTGGGGGAGAACGACATCGCCATCGTGTACTCCGGCGACCTGCACGCGGTGCACTACGTGACGGAGGACTCCTTCCTGATCATCCAGTTCCCCATCGCGCTGCTGGCGGTGATGGGGGAGCTGAACCGCATCCTGCCCCAGCTGTCCCGCTGCAACTGCGTGCGGCACGTGCCCGGGGACGCGGGCAGCGAGGCGATGCTGCGCTGCGTGAGGGCCATCGACGCCTGCTACCACTCCGACGAGCCCTTCCAGGAGGTGCGCGCCTACGCAAGCCTGCTGGAATTCTTCGCCCTGGTGGGGCGGCTGTGCCTGTCCGCCGGGCCGGACGTTGCCGCCGGCGCCAGCACCGAGCAGGCCAACATGAAGCTGATGGCCGAGGCCTGCCTGTACATCGCCGAGAACTGCGTCAAGCCCCTGACGCTGAACGGAGTGGCCAGCGAGGTGGGCGTGAGCAAGTCCCACTTCGCCCACCTGTTCAAGGGCTACACCAACATGACCTTCGTGGACTTTCTGACCACGGAGCGCATCAAGCTGGCGGAATCCCTGTTCCCGAACCCCAAGCTGCACATCATCGATATCGCCTTCGAGTCCGGCTTCTCCAGCATCTCCTCCTTCAACCGCGCCTTCCGCAAGGTGAAGGGGTGCTCGCCCACGGAGTTCCGGTCCACGATGATCGATTGACCCAGAGCGTGTTTCCAAACGCCCGAAGCGCATTTTGGAAACACACGCCCAGGGGGCTGTCCAATCCAACGACCGGCGGTTCACTTTCCACGGCAGGGGTGCCATACCGGCCGTTCCCGCGGAGACAAATAAGGAGGTTTACAGATCATGAAGCCCTATCTTGAAGAAAAAGAAGCCGTTCTTGTGGAAACGGGCTCGTCGATGACGGGCCTGACCGACGCGGAAGCCGCCGCGCGGCTGCAGCGGAACGGTCCGAACAAGCTGAAGGAGGGCAAGAAGGACAGCGTCCTCGTCAAATTCCTGGGAGAGCTGAAGGACCCCATGACCATCGTGCTGATCGTGGCGGCGGTGGTCAGCGCCATTACCGCGCTGTACGCGGGCGAGAGCCTGACGGATGCGGTGATCATCCTGGCGGTGGTGCTGATCAACGCCTGCCTGGGCGTCTACCAGGAGAGCAAGGCGGAGGCGGCCATCGAGGCGCTGCAGCAGATCGCCGCCGCCACGGCGAAGGTCATCCGCGACGGCCACCAGAAGACCGTCCGGGCCGACGAGGTGGTCGTGGGCGACCTGCTGATCCTGGAGGCCGGGGACGCCGTGCCCGCGGACGCCCGCATCGTGGAGTGCGCCTCCATGAAGACCCAGGAGGCAGCCCTAACGGGCGAGTCCACCGACGTGGAGAAGCAGAGCGAGGCCCTGGCCGCCGCGGGCAACGGGGATGTCTCCCTGGGCGACCGGAAGAACATGGTGTACATGGGCTCCATCGTCACCTATGGCCGGGGCCACGCCGTGGTCACCGGGGCCGGCATGGATACGGAGATGGGCGCCATCGCCGATCAGCTGGCCAGCGCCAGGGACGAGGAAACGCCCCTGCAGGTCAAGCTGAACGAGCTGTCCCGCAAGCTGTCGTTCATGATCCTGGTGATCTGCGCCTTCGTGTTCGTCGTCAACCTGGTGCGCAGCGGGGGCAAGGCGGTGCTGGACACCTTCATGGTCGCCGTCTCGCTGGCCGTCGCGGCCATCCCGGAGGGCCTGAGCGCGGTGGTGACGATCCTGCTGTCCATCGGCGTGACCAAGATGAGCAAGAACCATGCCATCATCCGCAAGCTCACGGCGGTGGAGACCCTGGGCTGCACCCAGATCATCTGCTCCGACAAGACCGGCACGCTGACCCAGAACAAGATGACGGTGGTCAAAAAGCTTGCCGGGGACGAGACGCTGCTGATGACCGCCATGGCGCTGTGCTCCGACGCGGAGCTGGAGGACGGGGAAGCGGTGGGCGAGGCCACGGAATGCGCGCTGGTCAACTGCGCGAACCAGAATGGCATGCCCAAGCCCAGGCTCAGCGAGGATTTGCCCCGGGTGGACGAAGCGCCCTTTGATTCCCTGCGCAAGATGATGTCCACGCTGCACCGGGCCAGGGCCGGACAGGGCTTCATACAGTTCACCAAGGGCGCTCCGGACGAGGTGCTGCGCCGCTGCACCCATATCTGGGAGGATGGCCGGGCGGTCCCGATGACCGGGGAACAGAGGGAACAGATCCTCGCCGAAAACAAGGCCATGGCCGACCAGGCGCTTCGCGTGCTGGCCGCCGCGCAGCGCATCTATGACGAGAGGCCGGGGTCCAACGCGCCGGAAGCGTGGGAGCGGGATATGACCTGGATCGGCATGTGCGGCATGATCGATCCCATCCGTCCCGAGGTGAAGGACGCCATCGGGCAGTGCCGCAGCGCCGGCATCCGCCCGATCATGATCACCGGGGATCACAAGGACACGGCCACGGCCATCGCCCGGGACCTGGGCATCCTGGAGCCCGGCCAGATGGCCATCACGGGCGCGGAGCTGGACGCCATTCCGGACGAAGTGTTCGCCCAGGACGTGCAGCGCTATTCCGTCTACGCCCGCGTCCAGCCGGAGAACAAGGTGCGCATCGTCAACGCCTGGAAGGCCCTGGGCAAGGTGACCGCCATGACCGGCGACGGCGTCAATGACGCGCCCTCCATCAAGAGCGCGGACATCGGCGTGGGCATGGGCATCACGGGCACCGACGTGACCAAGTCCGTGGCCGACATGATCCTGACCGACGACAACTTCGCCACCATCGTCTCCGCGGTGGGCGAGGGCCGGCGCATCTACGACAACATCCGCAAGGCGATCCAGTTCCTGCTCTCGGCGAACCTGGCCGAGGTGCTGGCGGTGTTCGCCGCCACGCTGATGGGCTTCTCCATCCTCAAGCCCGTGCACATCCTGTGGATCAACCTGATCACCGACACCTTCCCGGCCATCGCGCTGGGCATGGAGGACGCGGAGAAGGACGTCATGCAGCGGCCTCCCCGGGACCGGAAGGAGAGCATATTCAGCGACGGCATGGGCTTTGACATCCTCTTCCAGGGGTTCATCATCGCCGCCGTCACCGTTTCCAGCTTCTTCGTCGGC
>ONHI01000145.1 GCA_900317565.1 uncultured Eubacteriales bacterium | reverse complement strand
AACTCCTCCTTCTCCTCATAAGGCACGTCGGGCAATATCATGCCGTCGATGCCCGTTTCCACGCAGCGTTCGAAGAAGCGCTTGATGCCGTAGGAATAGACCACATTGGCGTAGGTCATGAACACCATGGGCACCGTCACGTCTTTTCGCAATTCCTGTACCAGTTGAAAGATTCCGTCAGTGGTCACGCCGTCCTTGATCGCCCGCTCGTTGGCCGCCTGGATCACCGGGCCTTCGGCGGTGGGATCGGAGAAGGGGATGCCCAGCTCGATGAGGTCCGCGCCGCCCCTCACCGCCTCGCGCACGCAGGCCGCCGTGGTGGCAAGGTCCGGGTCGCCGCAGGTGATGAAGGCGATGAACGCCTTGCCGTGGTCAAAGGCTCTTTTGATATTACTCACTGATGTTTTCCCCCCTGTAGCGGGCGATGGCGGCGCAGTCCTTGTCGCCTCGGCCGGAGATGTTGATGACCATGATCTGATCCCTGCTCATCGTCGGGGCCAGTTTCATGGCGTGGGCCACAGCGTGGGCCGATTCGATGGCGGGGATGATGCCCTCCATCCGGGACAGGTACTCGAAGGCGTTCACGGCCTCGTCGTCGGTGACGGGCACGTATTCCGCCCGCCCGGTGTCGTGCAGCCAGGCGTGCTCCGGGCCGATGCCGGGGTAGTCCAGCCCCGCCGAGATGGAATACACTGGCGCGATCTGGCCGTATTCGTCCTGGCAGAAGTAGCTCTTCATGCCGTGAAAGATGCCCAGCCTGCCGGTGGCGATGGTGGCCGCCGTTTCAAAGGTGTCCACGCCTCGCCCCGCGGCCTCGCAGCCGATGAGGCGAACGGACTTATCCTCTATAAAGTGATAGAACGCGCCGATGGCGTTGCTGCCACCGCCCACGCAGGCCAGCACCGCGTCTGGCAAACGGCCCTCCTTCTCCATGAGCTGAGACTTAATCTCCTGCGAAATCACCGCCTGGAAGTCCCGCACGATGGTCGGAAACGGGTGCGGCCCCATGACGCTGCCCAGGCAGTAGTGGGTGTCGGTGATGCGGTTCGTCCACTCCCGCATGGCGGCGGAAACGGCGTCCTTCAGCGTGCCGGTGCCGGTCTCCACGGGGATGACCTCGGCCCCCAACAGCCGCATGCGGTACACGTTCAGCGCCTGGCGGATGGTATCCTCCACGCCCATGTACACCACGCATTCCATGCCCATCAGCGCCGCGGCGGTGGCGGTGGCCACGCCGTGCTGGCCCGCGCCGGTCTCGGCGATCAGCCGGGTCTTGCCCATGCGCTTTGCCAGCAGCGCCTGCCCCAGCACGTTGTTGATCTTGTGCGCGCCGGTGTGGTTCAGGTCCTCGCGCTTCAGGTAGATCTTCGCCCCGCCCAGATCGGCGGTCATGCGTTTGGCGAAGTAGAGCCGGCTGGGCCTGCCCGCGTATTCGTTGAACAGCTCGGTCAGCTCCGCCTGAAAGGTCGGGTCGGCCTTGGCCGCGTTGTACGCGGCCTCCAGCTCGATCACGGCGTTCATCAGCGTCTCCGGGATGTACTGTCCGCCGTGGACGCCAAAGCGCCCGTTGGGATTGGTCATGCGCTATCACTCCTCATGTCTCACCGCATTTACAAACGCGGTCATCTTTTTATAGTCCTTCACGCCGTCCGTCTCAATGCCGCTGGAAACATCCACAGCGAAGGGATGGACGGCTCTGACAGCCTGTGCCACGTTCTCCGGGGAAAGCCCTCCCGCCAGGAAACAGGGCCGGTCAAATTCCTTCAAAAGCGCCCAGTCAAAGGCCGTGCCCGTGCCGCCCGCGCCGTTGTCCAGAAGGACGTGGTCGGCGGTACTCTGTCGAGCCCGGTCGAGGTCGGCGGCGTTTTCTATGCGGAATGCCTGGATCAGGGGCATGTCCGTCAGCTTCCGCAGGGTTTTGATATAATCCTCATCCTCGCCGCCGTGGAGCTGGGCGACGTCGATGATCCCATCGTTAAGCAGCGCCGCCACGGCCTCCGGTGCCTCGTTCACGAATACCCCTACGGCGACAATGTCGGGATTCAGCCGTTCCTGCAGGACTTTCGCTGTTTCTGGCGAGACACAGCGCTTGCTTTTCCGGGCGAACACGAAGCCGATATAATCTGGCATCAGGGCATTGGCCCACTCGATGTCGCAGGGCCGCATCAGCCCGCACAGCTTGATCTTCGTCATAATCCACCCCGCAATTCCGCCAGCTTCGCCCGCTTGTCTGTCGCGCGCATCAGCGCCTCGCCCACCAGCACCGCGTCCGCGCCCATCGCCCGCGCTGCCTGAACGTCGGCGGCATCCTTCACGCCACTCTCGGACACGAACAATATATTCCGCGGGATCATGGCCCGCAGGCGGCGGCTGTTGCCGGTGTCCACGGTGAAGTCCTTCAAATTGCGGTTGTTTACGCCGATGATCTTCGCTCCGGCCTTCAGCGCCATTTCCACTTCGGCCTCATCGTGGGCCTCCACCAGCGCGGACAGCCCCAGGCCGTCGCAGATCTGGATGTAGTCCATCAGCTCCGCCCCGTCCAGTATCGCGCAGATCAGCAGCGCCGCCGATGCGCCCAGCAGCTTGGCCTGATAGAGCATGTATTCGTCCACGGTGAAGTCCTTCCTGAGACAGGGGATGGAGACCACCCCGGCGATCTCCCGCAGGTATTCGTCCCGGCCCAGGAACCACTTGGGCTCCGTCAGCACGGAGATGGCCTCGGCCCCCGCTACCTCGTAATCCTTAGCAATATCCAGATAAGGGAATTCCGGCGCGATCATGCCTTTGGAGGGCGACGCCCGTTTGCATTCGCAGATGAATGCGAGATCATCCCCGGACAGCGCCCGTTCAAAAGGGAAATCGCCATTCGGCAGCAATAGCGCCTCTCGCCTGATGTCCTCCATGGGACTTATCGTCCTGGCCACCGCGACGCGCTGCCGGGCATGCTCGGCCAATTGATCCAGTATTGTCATCATCATTCCTCCGGCCGGTTGCTGACCTCGATCACCTTCTGAAGCGTCGCCATGGCGCTGCCGCTGTCGATCAGCTCGCCCGCCAGCCTGACGCCCGCCGCGAGGCTCTCCGCCTTGCCGTTCAGGTACAGCCCTGCCCCGGCGTTCAGCAGCACGGCGTTGCGCCTGTGGCCCTTCTCGCCCGAGAGGATGGCACGGGTGATGGCGGCGTTCTCCGCTGGCGTGCCGCCCACCAGGTCGGATTTCTGGCAGCGCTCCATGCCGAAATCCTCCGGCTTGATGGTGTAGGACTTGAACCAGCCGTCCTTGAATTCGCAGATGTGGGTCGGCGCAGACAGACTGATCTCGTCCAGCTTGTCCGTGCCATAGACCACCATGCCCCGCTTCACGCCCAGGTTGATGAGCACCTGCGCCAGCGGTTCCACAAGATAATCGTCGTATACACCCAGCAGCATGGTTGTCGGGGACGCCGGATTGGTCAACGGTCCAAGGATGTTGAACACCGTGCGGAAGCCCAGTTCCTTCCTGATCGCGCCGACGTACTTCATGGACGTGTGGTACTTCTGGGCGAAGAAAAAGCACATCCCCGCCTCGTTCAGCATTTCAACACATTTCTTTGGGCTCTGCTGGATGTTGATTCCCAGCGCCTCCTGGCAGTCCGCTGTGCCGCACAGAGACGACGCCGCCCGGTTGCCGTGCTTGGCCACCTTCACGCTGCCCGCGGCGCACACCAGCGCGGCGGAGGTGGAGATGTTGAAGCTGTGGGCGTTGTCGCCGCCGGTGCCCACGATCTCGAACACCTCCATGCCGGGATCTACCTTCGTGGCGTGGTCCCGCATGGCGGCGGCGCAGCCGGCGATCTCGTCGGTGGTCTCGGCCCGGGCGCTCTTGGTGGACAGCGCCGCCAGGAACGCCGCGTTCTGGGTGGGACTGGTCTCGCCGGACATGATCTCGTTCATCACGGCATAGGCTTCGTCGTAGGTCAAATCCTCCTTGTTGACGATCTTCACGATGGCTTCCTTGATCATAGCGCTGCCTCCTTACAGTTCGATGAAGTTCCTGAGCATCTGTTTCCCGTCCGGGGTTAGTATGGATTCGGGGTGAAATTGCACCCCGAAGGTGTGGTATTGTGTATGCTGCACAGCCATGACCTCACCCTCCGGTGTCATGGCGGTGACCTCCAGGCATTCGGGCAGGGTGTCCGGGTCGGCGGCGAGGGAATGATACCGCGCCACCGGGACGACTTCCGGCAGTCCCGCGAACAGCGGACAGTTCAAATCCAGCTTCGCGTCGGACTGCTTGCCGTGCATCAGCTGCCGGGCGTAGGTCACCGTCGCCCCGAAGGCGGCGCAGATGGCCTGATGTCCCAGACACACGCCCAGGATCGGGAACCTACCCGTCAGCTCCCGTGCGACCTCGACGATGTTCCCGGCGTCCTCCGGCCGACCGGGACCAGGGGAAATGATGACGCGCTCCGGGTTCAGTGCGACGATCTCCGAAACGCTCAGTTCGTCGTTGCGCACGACCCGGATGTCCGGGTTCAGATCTCCCACCAGCTGATAGAGGTTATAGGAGAAGCTGTCGTAGTTGTCGATCAGCAATATCATTCTTCCACCTCCCCGGCGAGGGTCAGTGCGTTGACTACCGCTTTGGCCTTGTTGATGCACTCCTGGTATTCCTTTTCCGGCACCGAATCCGCCACGATCCCCGCGCCGCTTCGCACGAACACCCTTCCGTTCTTCTTCCAGGCGATGCGGATGGCGATGCAGGTGTCCATGTTGCCGGTGAAGTCGATGTAGCCGATGGCCCCGCCGTAGATGCCCCGCTTGTTGTTCTCCAGCTCGCCGATCAGCTGGCATGCCCGCAACTTCGGTGCGCCGGACAGCGTGCCCGCGGGCAGCACCGCCTCGATGGCGTCCAGGGCGTCTTTATCTTCATTAATCTCGCCGCGCACGGTGCTTCCGATGTGCATGACGTGGGAGAAACGTTCGATGGAGTGTAGCTTCTCCACCTCCACCGTGCCGAATCGGCTGATACGCCCCAGGTCGTTTCGCCCTAGATCCACCAGCATGTTGTGCTCCGCAAGTTCCTTCTCGTCCGAGAGCAGCTCCGCCTCCAGCGCCTGATCCTCCGCTTCGGTTTTGCCCCTGGGTCGCGTGCCCGCCAGCGGGAAGGTGTGCAGCACACCGTCCTTTAGCTTTACCAGCGTTTCCGGCGACGCCCCGGCCACCTCCACGTCAGTGCCGCTGAAATAGAACATGTAGGGTGACGGATTGATGGTGCGCAGTATGCGGTAGGCGTTCAGCAGGCTTCCTTCAAAAGGCGCGGACAGCCGGTTGGACAGCACGATCTGAAAGATGTCGCCCTCCCGGATGTGGTGCTTGGCCCGCTCCACCATGTCGCAATACTGCGCTTCGTCGAAGAGCTGCTCCACTGGGCCGGTCATGTGCCCACCCGGTTCCTCCCGGCGTTCGCCGGACAGCAGCAGCTCCCGTAGCTGTTTGAGTTCCAGCACAGCCTTGCTGTAGCCGGTGTCCCCGTCCTCCAGCCGCATGTTGACGATCAGCACGATCTTCTGCCGGAAGTGGTCGAAGGCGATCACCTTGTCGAACAGCATCACGTCCACGTCCTGAAAGTGCTCGGAATCCTCCACGTCCATTTTGACTGAGGGCTCGCTGTAACTCAGGTAGTCGTAGGCGAAGTAGCCCACCAGCCCGCCGGTGAAGGGCGGCAGACCGGGCAGGCTCGGGCTTTTGTAGTCCGAAAGGATCTGCCGCATCACCGCCGAAGGGTCGTCGGTATGCATCCACACGCTGCCCGCCTTCATCTCCCCGTCCAGGCAGGTGATGTCCAGCACCGGGTCAAAGCCCAGGAAGGTATACCTTCCCCAGCGCTCCCGGTCCTCGGCGGACTCCAGCAGATAGCAGTGCGTGGACACGCTTTTCAGGATGCGCAGGCATTCGATGGGCGTCAGCCGGTCGGAGAGCATTTCGCAGCTCAACGGCAGCACCCGATACTCGCCGGACGCGGCATAACGCTGGACCTCCTCCAGACTCGGAACTATCTTCATCTACGTTACCTCCATAAAAAACGCCCTTGACAGTATTCCTGTCAAGGACGAATAAATCAATTATCCGCGGTGCCACCTTGAATTCACGGGATCGCCCCGTGCGCTTTGCGGGATACCTGCATATCCCCGGCAACTGACGTATGCCTCACGTCGCGTGATACTCTGCGTAAACCACATTTCCCCGCGCCCTCAGCGGTCCATTTGACGGTTTGTTTCCTGCCCAACTCTCAGCATCGTGGACTCTCTGTGAAGGCATCGCCGCCGTTATCTCCGCTTCAACGGTTTAAACTATTAAATTGTTGAGATTATAACACGATACATGGAGGATGTCAAGGCTTTTGGAGTGTAATTTGGTAATTTACAATACTTAAATAATGGGTTTATCCACGTGGCAAAAGCATAGAACTGCATTTATATAGATTAACTCGAGAGACATGAAAATAGGCGAATATAGCATGAAGACGCCGGACTGCATGAAGAACAACCCGTTGAGCGACAAGGACGTCCAGCTGATCGCTGATTACTGCAAGGAGAAGCGTACGAGCCTGTTCCAGTACCTGCTCAACGAAATGAAATTCGACT
>ONHI01000125.1:7741-15242 GCA_900317565.1 uncultured Eubacteriales bacterium | reverse complement strand
GGGCTCTTCACCCCCGAGACCATCGCAAAATACCCCGACCTCAACGGGCGCGTGAAGGCGTTCGCGCAGTGGGGGGAGGAGAGGCATTAGGCATTAGGCATTAGGCATTAGGGATTAGGGGAACGAGGCATTAGGCATTAGGCAACAGGCATTAGGGGAACGAGGCATTAGGCATTAGGCAACAGGCATTAGGCATTAGGGGAACGAGGCATTAGGCAATAGGCAATAGGCATTAGGCAACAGGGGGACGGGGATCCGGTCCCCTGCAGGACAGTGGAAAACAGCATGCAAGCATACGACGCGATCATCATCGGCGGCGGGGCCTCCGGGCTCATCGCCGCCTGCGCGCTGGCCCGCAAGGGACGGCGCGTTGTGCTGCTGGAAAAGCAGGACCGGGTGGGCCGGAAGCTGCTGAGCACCGGCAACGGGCGCTGCAACCTGACCAACCTGGGGGCGGACGCCGGGGACTACCACGGCTCCCGCCAGGCAGCCCGGGCGGCGCTGAAGGCCTGGCCGCCGAAGAAGGTGCTGGCCTTCTTCGACGCGCTGGGCATTCCCAGCACGGCGGACGAGGCGGGGCGGGCCTATCCCATGAGCCATCAGGCCGCCTCGGTGCTGGACGCGCTGCGGCTGGGCTGCGACGAGGCCGGGGCGACGACGCTCACCGGCTTCCGGGTGACGCGGCTCATCCCCCAAGGCGGCGGATTCGAGGCCAGGGCGGAGGACGGCCGGTCCGTCCGGGGCCGCCTGGCGCTGGTCTGCACCGGCGGGCTGGCCGCGCCGAAGCTGGGGGCCTGCGGCGACGGCTACCGGCTGCTGGAGGCGCTGGGCCACGCCCTCATCCCCCGCCACCCCGCCATCGCCGCGCTGAAGACCGCCCCGGAGGCGGTGCGCGGCCTGAAGGGCATCCGCGCCGAGGGCGAGCTTTCGCTGCTGGCGGATGGGGAGACGCTGCGGGTCGAGGCGGGCGAGATGCTGTTCGGCGAGGGCAGCGTGTCCGGCATCGCCGCCATGCAGCTGGCCCGGCAGGCCGGGGACGCGCTGCGGGCGGGCAGTCCGTGCGCCTTGCGGCTGAACTTCACCCCGGGCATCGACCCGGAGGCGCTGCTCGTGAAGCGGGCGGAGGAGCTGCCCCGGCGGGCGCTGGAGGATTTTTTGAACGGCATCGTGCCCAAGCGGCTGGGCCAGGCGCTGGTCCGGGACGCGGGGCTCGATATGGCGCTGCCCGCGGGCAGGCTGGACCACGCCGCCCTGGGCAGACTGGCCGGGCGGCTGGGCGGCTGGAGGCTGCCGGTCCTCGGCACGATGGACTTCGACCAGGCCCAGGTCACCGCCGGCGGCGCGAGCCTGAAGGACTTCGACATCCGCTGCCTGCGCTCGCTGCGCGTCCCGGGGCTGTACGCCGCCGGGGAGGTGCTGGACGTGGACGGCGACTGCGGCGGCTTCAACCTGCAATGGGCCTGGAGCTCGGCACTGCTGGCGGCGGACGCGATGGACGGGGCGTTGAGCAATTCCACACGATAGGATGATAACATGATGATTCGCATTTCCCAGCTTCGCCAGAGGCTGGACGATTGGCAGCTCCCGCTGGAGGAGGTCGCCGCCCGGGCGCTGCGCGTGAAGCCCGGGGAGGTGCGCTGGGCGCGGCTGCTGCGCAAGTCCGTGGACGCCCGGGACAAGGGGGACGTGCACTTCACCCTCACGCTGCTGGTCGAGACCGCCAGGCCCGTGCGCCTGCCCAGGAACGCCGAGGAGGTGCGGGAGGAGGAGGGGGAAAAAGGCCCCCTCTCAGTCAGCGCCGACGCGCTGCCAGCTCTCCCCCTCACGGGGGCGAGCCAAGGGGCAAACCCGCACGACGGCCAAAAGCCTCCCCATCGCAATGGGGAGGCGGCTCGCGCAGCGTGCCGGCGGGGTACCCCGGAACCCGGCGGACAGGGCGACGGAGAAACGACCTCTTCCGTCCCGGCTTCACCGGTCCACCTTCCCCTGAAGGGAAAGGCCTGTCAGGCGCGCCACGATGACAACGCATCCCTCCCCCGCCCCCTGGTCGTGGGCATGGGCCCGGCGGGGCTGTTCGCGGCGCTGACGCTGGCACGGGCGGGGCTGCGGCCCGTCGTCGTGGAGCGGGGCAGGCGCGTGGAGGACCGGGAGCGGGACGTCGCCGCGTTCTGGAACGGCGGCCCCTTCGATCCCGCCAGCAACGTGCAGTTCGGCGAGGGCGGCGCGGGCACCTTCTCCGACGGCAAGCTGAACAGCGGCATCAAGGACCCCCGCTGCCGCCGGGTGCTGGAGGAAATGCACCGGGCGGGCGCGCCGGAGTCCATACTCTGGCAGGCCAAGCCCCACGTGGGCACCGACCACCTGAAGGCCATGGTCAAAAACCTGCGGGAGCAGATCATCGCCCTGGGCGGCGACGTGCGCTTCGAGACCCGGCTGACCGGGCTGCGCGTGGAGGACGGCGCGGTCACCGGCGCGCAGCTGCTGGGCCCGGAGGGCAGCTATACCCTCGACACCCGCGCGGTGGTGCTCGCCGTGGGCCACAGCGCCCGGGACACCTTCCGGATGCTGCTGGAG
This sequence comes from uncultured Eubacteriales bacterium, assembly GCA_900317565.1. GTDB lineage: Bacteria > Bacillota > Clostridia > Christensenellales > Aristaeellaceae > UBA2862. Next base: position 12,668 of record ONHI01000125.1, on the reverse strand, counting down.
GCCGGGGCGGACATGTGCCGCAAGCCCTTCGCCATCGGCGCGCGGGTGGAGCACCGGCAGGAATGGATCAACCGGGCCCAGTACGGCCCCGCGGCGGGCCATCCCGCCCTCGGCGCGGCGGACTACAAGCTGGCCGTGCACCTGCCGGACGGGCGATCCGTGTACACCTTCTGCATGTGCCCCGGCGGCCAGGTGGTCGCCGCCGCCAGCGAGGCGGGCGGGGTCGTGGTCAACGGCATGAGCCTGTACGCCCGGGACGGCGAGAACGCCAACTCCGCGGTGCTGGTCAACGTGCTGCCCGAGGACTTCGGCGGCGAGGACCCGCTGGCCGGGGTGCGCTTCCAACAGAGATGGGAGCGCGCCGCCTTCGAGGCCGGCGGCGGCGATTACCGCGCACCGGCGCAGCGGGTGGGCGACTTCCTGGCCAACAGGCCCAGCGAGGGCCCCGGCAGGGTCGCGCCCAGCTATCGCCCCGGCGTGAAGTGGGGCAGCCTGGACGACTGCCTGCCCGGGTTCGTCACCGACGCCATGCGCCGGGGGCTGCCGCTGCTGGACCGCAAGCTGAAGGGCTTCGCGAATCCCGACGCCGTGCTCACCGGGGTCGAGACCCGCTCCTCCTCCCCCGTGCGCATACTGCGCGGCGAGGACTGCCAGTCCAACCTGCGCGGGTTGTACCCCTGCGGCGAAGGCGCGGGCTACGCCGGAGGCATCATGTCCGCCGCCGTGGACGGTATGAAGGTGGCGGAGGCGGTTATGAATGTTAATGAGGAATTGGGAATGAGGAATGAAGAATTGGAGTAAGTCCGGGCCGGGGTGACGGATTGCCACGTCGGCCTGACGGCCTCCTCGCAATGACATCGTTCGATCCCGTTCCCCGGGGTTCCGGATCGCCACACTCCACTCTCCACACTCCACTCTCCACACTCCACTCTCAATCACCCCCCAGAAGGAGCGCACTATGACGAAACAAACCATCCCCTTTTCCGCCGCGATATTCGACCTGGACGGCACGCTGCTGGACAGCATGTGGGTCTGGCGGCGGGTGGACGCAGAATTCTTCGCCGCCCGGGGCATCGCGGAGCCGGAGGACTATTCCCGCGCCATACAGGGCATGAGCTTCCGGGAGACCGCGGAATACACCGTGCGGCGCTTCCAGCTGCCGGAGACGGCGGAGGAGGTGGCCGCCGAGTGGATGCGCATGTCCGCGCTGGAATACGCCGAGCACGTGAGGCTGAAGCCCGGCGCGCTGGCCTACCTGCGGGGGCTGAAGCGGGCCGGGGTGAAGCTGGCGGTGGCCACGGCCAACCGGCCGCAGCTGTTCGGCCCGACGCTGGAGCGCTGCGGGGCGGCGGAGCTTTTCGACGCGATCTGCACGCTGGCGGAGGTGGGCGACGTCTCCAAGGCCGACGGAGCGCTGTTCCGGCTGGCGGCGGACAGGCTGGGCGTCGCGCCGGAGCGCTGCGCGGTGTTCGAGGACGTGCATGAGGGCATCGTCGGCGCGAAGCGCGCCGGGATGCTGGCCTACGCCGTGCGGGACGCGGGCAACGACCACCTGCGGAACGAGATCGACGCGCTGGCCGACGGCGTGATCGCGGACTTCCACGAAATGGGCCGCTTCCACCCGCTGCCCCCGGCGCGGCGCTGCGTGATCTACACCGCCCGCTGCGAGGGCGACCCGGCGCGGGCCTGCGCGCCGCGCGAAGACGACCTGGTGCTGTGCGCGGACGGCGGCTGGGAGCTGGCCCGTCGGGCCGGTGTGAAGCCCGAGCTGGTGATCGGGGACTTCGATTCCTCCCGGGAGCCCGGGGACGAGGCCACCCGGCGCGTGCCCGTGGAGAAGGACGACACCGACACCATGCTGTGCCTGAAGGAGGGGCTCGCCCGGGGCTGCGAGGACTTCGCGATCGTGGGCGGCTTCGGCGGGCGCGTGGACCACACGCTGGCGAACCTCCAGGCGCTGCGCTACGCCGCCGAGCGCCATGCCCGGGCCGTGCTGTGCGACGGGCTGCGCTGGGCCACGGTGGTGAAGGACGGCGCAATCCGCGTGCCCCGGGACGTGCTCGGGACGGAGGACGGCGTGAAGCTGTCCGTGTTCGCCCTCAGCGACAGCTGCCGGGGCGTGTCCATCCGCGGCGCGCAGTACCCGCTGGAGGACGGCAGCCTCTCCCCCGCCTTCCCGCTGGGCGTCAGCAACGCCTTCGCCGCGGACTTCGCCGAGATCGAGGTGCGCGAGGGTGTCGCGCTGGCGGTGGTCTGCAGGGATTGACAGGCAAAGGCCCACATAGGCCAGCATAAACGGGACAGGGGCGGCGCAATGCCGCCCCTGTCCCGTCGTTCCCGTCATGTCACTTCGACTGCTCAAACAGCCAGTCCCGCACGGCCTCCAGCTTGTAGGCGTAGTCGAAGGAGGTCATGTGCTCCCCCGCGCCGCCGCCGCCCGCGCTGCCGTCCGTCGTCGTGGAGCCCAGCGTGAAGGTGATGAAGTTCGCGCCGTTGCCCTCTGCCAGCAGCGCTTTGACCGCGCTGTTCTGGGTATCGGCGTCGTCCTGGGCGCTCCATTCGGCGTGGCTGTAGGCCGCGCCATCGCCGTCGAACACCTCCATCAGGCCGCTCTGGCCCGCGGAGGCCTTCGGGTCGCCCGCCGCCACGACGTAGAAGAAGCGGTCGTCCTCCAGCACATCCAGTATGCTGTTGTCCCACTGGCTGCCCACGAACAGCGACGCCGCGAACAGGTCGGGATAGGTCGCGTTCAGGTAGAACGAGGTCATGCCGCCCATGGACTGGCCCGTGGTGTAGAGCCGGTTCGCGTCGATGCTGTATTGCTCCGTCAGGCTCTCGATCAGCCGCACCGCCACCTCGATCTGCTCGGAGTGGTTGAAGTTGTCGTCCACGACGGTCTCGGTGAACACCGGCACCAGCACGAAGGCGGCGTGCTTGGCCTGCTCCGCGTCCGTGGCCCAGATCAGGCCGCCCCAGCCCTGGGTCAGCACATAATCGGCGTCCCTGTCCACCGCGCTGGAATCCGGTATGAACATGATCAGCGGGTAGCTCTGGCTATCGTCATAGCCCTCCGGCACATACAGCTGGTATTGCAGCGCCGTGCCGGTGGCCTCGTCCTCGAAGGTCAGCAGCTGGAACTTCGGCGCGACCTCGGCGATCATCGCCTGAAGCTCGGCGTCGGCGCTCTTGTCCGCCTGTCCGCCGCCGCCCATGCGGCCGCCGCCGTTGGGGACTTCGCCGTTGGGCCCGCCGCCCATCCTGCCGCCGTCGGGACCGCCGCCAAAGCCGCCGCGGCCCTCCTGCTCCTCCGCGCACACCGCGACGCCCGTCACCAGCATCGCAACCGCCATCAACAGACACATCAAACGCTTCATGATCCGTTACCTCCTTGAAGTATCCGGACTTACGCTCGCGCCGCACGATACCTCGCACAATTTTATGTCGCAGGGGCTTTCCCCCTGCCACGGTGACAGTATAGGGTCCTTTCCTTAAATCAACCTTGAATCAAGGCGGTTTTGCGCAAAAAAATGGGAGCGTGTTCCCCGCAGCCGCGGAGAACGCGCTCCTTCGTCGATCAATCCGCCAGCAGCTCGGCGGGGGTCGCGGAGTAGATGACCTTCACGGCGGGGTTCCCGTCGGGGTCGAAGTCCGGACCGCTGACCAGATACCAGTATTCGCCGTCGAAGAACGGTATGCAGCCCGCCTCCCACAGGTCCTGGGCGACCTGGTACACGTAATTGCCGTCCTCGTCGTCCATCAGGCCGCGGATGAAGCTGCCCACATGGGCGGAGTACACGTCGTTCATGGTGGAGCCCATGTAATCGTCGGTGGCGGCGTCGATCACCTTGCCGTACTGCGCCTTGGCGTAGGCGGCGATGAAGGTGCTGGTGGTCGGGCCGGGGCAGCCCTCGTGGTCCATGCTCTTGTAGTTGGCCAGCACGGTGTTGTCCATCTCGTTCCAGATGGAGGGGCCGACCATCCTGTAGCCCGCGGTGCTGATGCCGATGTTGATGGCGCCCGCGACGGCGTCCTCGTTCCAGATCTTCACCCAGGTCTTGAAGGCGGCCATGATGTCGTCGTTCAGCTCGGTGGCGTAATCCAGGCCCATGCCCTTCAGGGTGTTGTTCAGGGCGTCCACGTCCACCATCTCGAGGATCTGGTCCTGCCAGTCGGCGTAGGCCTGCTTGGCCAGCTCGTCGATCTCCTGCTTGCGCTCGTCATACCAGGCGGGCACCGGGCCGACGGACTTCACCACCGTGCGCGGCGCGGGGGTGTTGAAGTAGGTGGAGCGCTCCTGCTCCTCCTGGGGCTCCTGCTCCGCCTGGTCGGCGGCGTTGATCTCGGTCACGGAGCAGTTGCCGTTGCCCGCGATCATGACCTCCCAGGTGATGTCGCCGTCCACATAGCTGTACTTGCCGGGGTTGATGGCCGCGCCGGGCTCGGACATGTCCTCGCCCGCGGGCTGGATGGTGCCGTCCTCGTTCATCCGCCAGGTGATGGAGCCGTCCTCGGCGGCGAATTCAGGCGCGCCTTCGACATCCTCCCACTCGCCGGTGGTGAAATAGCCGTTCTCCAGCTCGGCCCAGCCCGCCGCGGCGTGGGAGACGCCCGCCTGCTGGGGCTGCTGCTGCTCGGGGCCCACGTTCAGCTTGACCACATCCGCGCCCTCCAGGCCGAATTCGGTCACCAGGCCGCTGACGTAATCGGTGCCCATGGACCAGTAGACGTTGCCCTCCTCGTCCACCAGGCAGGCGAAGGCGCTGCCGGTGTCGCTGACCTTCACGTCCGCCAGCCGGGTGAGCTGCTTGTACTGCTCGGGATCGTAGTTGTCGTCAAATTCCTTGACCTGCTTCGCGGAGACCAGGCCGTTGGAATACAGGAAGCCGGAGGACAGCAGCTTCGCGCCGTCGGCGAAGGGATAGCCCTC
>ONHI01000125.1:0-7718 GCA_900317565.1 uncultured Eubacteriales bacterium | reverse complement strand
ATAGCCCTCGTCCGCGCCGAAGTAGCCCGCCCACTCGGTCACGCCGGGGAACGCGCTGCCCACGTAGGAGGCGATCAGGTCCACCTGGCTGTGGCCCGCAAGGTCCTCGCCGATCTGGGTCCAGATCATGTTCACGCAGTAGTTCCAGGCGTCGTTGGCGATGGACTTGCCCACCGCGCCCTGGATCGTGGTCGGCACGCCGTTGCGCACATAGCAGACCATCCAGTTGGTGTCGGTGTCCGCCCACTTGTCCAGCGCGGCCTGGATGTCCTCGGTCACGTCGGCCTCGGTGACCTCGATGGTCTGGGGATTGACCAGCGAGAGGATCACGGAGGGATCGAAGATCGAATAGGCCTCGGCCTTCCAGTCCTCAAAGGCCGCCAGCAGCGCCGCCTCGGATTCTGCGCCGTACCACGCGGGCAGCTCGCCGAAGGACACGACCTTCCAGTCGCCGTCCGGATACAGATAGGGATATTCCTCGCCGTTGTCGGGGATCACGCACAGCTTGGCGAGGCTGCCGTCATCCGCCAGGTCGTTGGCGCTCAGCAGCTTGTCGAAGCTCTCCACGGCCATCTGGCTGTACACCGTGCCGTCCTCGGCGAGGATGGCGACGAAGCCGGCCTCCGCCTGGCCCTCGTCGGCGGGCACGGCGGTCGCGGATGTCTCGGCGGCGGCGAAGCCCGGGAACGCCAGGCACAGCGCCAGCAGGGATACGAGCAGCAGTTTCTTCATGGGAAAACACCTCCTTGGATTCAGGTCATTGTGGTTGACGGTTTCAGTGTTCGCCGTGGCCGTGGCGGTGGCCGCCGCGGTGCTCGCCGTGATGCTCGCCACGATGCTCGTGCTCGTGGTGTTCATGGCGCTCGCCGTGGCCCTCGCCGTGGCTGTGGCGGTCATGCTCCGCGCCCTCGGGCACGGGCTCGCCCCGCAGCTGGCGGGCATAGCGCTCGCCCTTGCCGCAGCCCGGCGCGCTCAGGGGACAGTGCTTGTCGCAATGGGGACAGTTGGTGATGGGTTCTGGCATTGGTATCTCCTCCCTCAGACGATCGTCTGCGCCGCCCCGCGCCGCGCGGCGCGGGACGACGCATGCGATGTAATCGATGGTCAATTCAGCGGCCTGTCGTGGAATTCGGCGTACAGATCCGGCAGCACCTGCGCCAGGTGGGCGCGCTCGATGGTGTTGTGGGTGATGACGTTCTTCAGGTAGGTCTCGTCCACCCGGGTCTCGGGGTCGCGAACGATCTTGCCGTCCTTGGCCCAATAGCCCATCCATTCGCAGTTGATGCTCTCCCTGCCGCCCAGCGGGCACGGGCGGGAGAAGCGCAGCACCAGGTGGTGGCCGGGCTCGTCAAACTCCTCCCAGCAGGCCTCCACGCGGCAGTCCGCGGCCTCCAGCTCGGCCTTCTTCTCCGGGGACAGGCCGTATTCCGTGAGGTCGATGTTGTGGGACACGGCGGGCATGCCCTTGCTGGGGTCGCCGCCCGCGCCCAGGTCCAGCGTCTCCAGGGACCAGACGCCGTCCCTGTCGTCCACGCCGTTCACAAACCGATGGTCCCAGTGGTCCACCGGGTTCCAGATCTTGTAGCGCAGGTTGCCCCGGCCCTCCGGCAGCTCCGCCGGGTGCTGGTTGTACCACTTGCCGTACCAGCGCCGCCACGCACCCTGCCAGGTCGGCGCGGTGGTGGAATATTCGATGTAAAAGCCGCTGCCGTCCGGCATCATCGTGTAGCCGTACACCACCGGCGGATAGCCCTTCGGGCTCAGCCAGTCCAGCCACTTCTCCACCGGGATGGCGTATTGAAGCGGCATCGGGCCGGCGTCCAGGATCTGCTGCTGGAGGGGGTTCGGCGGATACAGCGGATAGTCGGTGTAATACTTCGCATAGGGCAGCGCCAGCTCCTCCGGGGAAAGCTCCGGCACCTTGATGTGCGGTATGCAGTTGTTGGTGATCAGTTCCATATGGTTCTCCTCCCGTATCATGGGCAGGGACGCATCCGGGAGCTCCGTTCCTCTACTCTCTACTCCCTACTCCCTATTCCCTACTCCCTATTGCCTACTCCCTAACCTACGACGAAGCCGCCGTTCACGTCGATGCGCGCGCCGTTGACGAAGCCCGCCTCCTCGCTGGCCAGGAACTCCACCACACTGGGCACGTCGGCGGGCACGCCCAGCCGTCCCAGGGGGGTGTTCGCCAGCAGCCTGGCGCGGGTGGCGTCGTCCAGGGTGTCCTCCTCGGGCACGTCGCCCTCGAAGTGGCCCAGCAGCACGCAGTTGCTGGTGATGCCCCGGGGTCCCAGCTCCCGGGCCATCTCGTAGGTCAGCGCCTCCAGGCCGCCGCGGGCCGCGGCGAAGGACGGGTCGTTCAACCAGCCGCCGTGCCTGCCGTCGCAGGAGGTGATGTTGATCACGCGGGCGGCCTTGCTCTTCTCCAGATAGGGCAGCGCCAGCTTCACGTTCACGAAGGCCGACTCCACGACCTCCATGGAGTGGCGCCAGATGGTCTTGTCGGTGTGGTCGAAGTCATAGCGAATGTGGCCGCCCTTGGCGTTCACCACCACGTCGATGGAGCCGAAGGCGTCGTAGATCCACCTGTGCACGTCCGCCATCTTCGAATCGGGCTTGTAGATGTCCGGCGCGGCCTCCATGTTCCATTCCAGCTTGGCCTGGGGATTCTGGGCGAAGCCGATGACATGGCCCTCGTACTCCGGGTTCTCCGCCAGTATGCGCTTGATGGCGTCCTGGGCCTTGCTGTGGAAGCCGCTCATCAGCGCCACGTTCATGCCGTTCTTCAGCGCCATCTTGACGATCGCGGTGCCGTTGTTGCCCGCGCCGCCGGTGATGATCATGGTCCTTCCCTTGAGTGTCAGCATATCGTTCTCCTCCCGCTCAATCGGCGTCCATGGGCTGGTCCTTGTACTCCGCATACAGCTCCGGCAGGAAGGTGTACAGGTGCTCCCACTCCACCAGCGTGTGGATGACCACCTTCTTCAGGTATTCCTCGGTGCAGTAGGTGCGCTCGTCCCGCACCAGCTTGCCGTGCTCGGGCCGCCAGCCGATCCATTCGCGGCTGCGGGTCTCGACGCCGCCCTGGGGGCAGGGCCGGGAATAGCTGAGGCACAGGTGGGTGCCGGGCTCGTCAAAGGTCTCGTAGGAGCCGTGGCTGGTCAGCTGGCAGCCAGCGTCCTTCAGCTCCTTCATCCATTCGTCGGTCATGCCGAACTCGGACAGCTGGAACTCTTGGCGGATGGTGTCGTACATCCTGTCCCCCGCGCCCATATCCAGGCTCTCGGTGGTGTGGATGCCCTCGGAGCCGTTCTTCCAGTTCACATAATAATGATCGAAGTGATCGGCGTAATTCCAGATCTTGTAGCGTAGGTTGCCGTGGCCGGGCACCATGCTCTTGCTCTTCAGGTTGCGCCAGTTGCGGTACCACTTCTCCATCTCGGCGGTGATGTGGGGCGGGCGCACGCGATAGGTGGCCACGTAGCCGCTGCCGTCCGGGAACATGCAATAGCCCAGCTCGTACTTGTCATAGCCGTAGGGCTTGAGCAGCGACATGAAGTCCTGGGGCTGTATGGCGTCCTCCACCGGGATGGGGTTCATGGTGTTGATGATCTGCATCTCCACCGGCGTGGGATAGTGCAGCGGGTAGTTGTAGAAGTACTTGGCCAGGGGCATCTTCTCCTCCTCGGGGAACAGCTTCTGCCTGACCTTCACGACGGTCGGATCGTCGGTCTTTATGATCTCCTTGTCCACTTCGACAAACATGGGCAACGTCTCCTTTCTATTCAAAGCGTCCCGGCTGGGAAAGCCACTCGGCCACGTAGTCGTGCAGAGTCTTCATGGTGTCGCCGAACTGTCCCGGGACGCTCTCGCAGTCCCGCGCCGGGTTGAACTTGTGGTCCGCGCCCTCGACGAAGGCGATGGTCTTGTCCCGGGACGCGGCCTTGTCGTAGATGGTCTCGGCGGCCAGGAACTCCCAGCCCGCCGTCATGCCCATGGCCAGCAGCGGGCAGCGGACGTGCTTGACGTTGCCGGGCGGGCAGGCGTAGGTGGTGTCCCACTCGATGCCGAAGGCGGCGCAATCGTCGAAGCCGTAGTTGTCCAGCGTGCGCACGGCATAGGAGGACAGATAGTTCCGCACGGTCATGATCCGCGCGCCGTCCACCATGGAATGGGTCAGCGAGGTGGGATTGACCGGCCTGCGGACGCTGCGCACGACCTCCTCGGTGCGCGTGCCGTCCCCGTGCAGCAGCGTGTGCGGCCGCTTGGTGTGGCTCATCAGGCGGATGTCTTGGGCGAACAGCTTGTTGTTGAAGAACACCTGGTTCGCGCCGGGAATGGTCAGCGGCTCGTCGTCGGAATAATCGCCGGCGCCATCCCGGATGGCCTTCAGCCGGGCCTGGGCATAGCGCAGGATCTCGTTGTTGCGCCGGCCCTGCTCCTGCTGGAAGCGCAGTATGAATTCCTCCGGGAAGGTGGAGCCCTCGGGGTTGAAGCCGTTGGCGGGGTTGAACAGGTCCAGGTCGGCGTTCAGGCGCATGCCGCTGGCCTCGTCCGCCACCGCGGGGTCCAGGCTGAACAGCTGCATGGCGGCGTTGCCCCAGTTGGCGTCCAGCAGCATGATGCCGTCGGCGGGGGGCAGCGGCTCGTCGTAGGGATAGGGATAGATCATCTCCTCCCCCTGGAACACCTGCGGGCCGTTCTCGGCGATGGCCTGGTAGGCGGTCATCAGCGTCGCGCCGCCGGAATGGCCCATCAGCACGATCGCGCCGACGTTCTCCCGGGCGCGCAGGTTCTCGATCGCCCCGCGCACCGCGGCGTACTTGTCGTTCTGGGAGAAGAACAGCCCCTCCTTCACCGGCACGTTGGCGCACATCACCCGATAGCCGCGCCTCGCCAGCTCCGGCCCGGTGGGGCAGGTCAGGTAATCCTCGTCGGAGTGCATCACCAGCACGGTGGTCAGCCTTTCGCCGTCCCGACCCTCCGGCTCATACATCAGCGCCGGCGCGCGGCGGCCAACCCGCAGGAAGGTCTCGCGCACCGCGTATTCCCTGTCATGCGTTTTCGGCAATGGCACTCTCCTCCTTGTCTATCATCCTGTAGGCCTTGATGGCCAGCGGCACGGCGATCAGCAGGCACAGCGCGTCGGCGATGCCCTGGGCGCTGGCCACGCCGACCTCCTTGAGGATCATCGGCGCGATGATCGCCACGGGAATGAACACATAGCCCTGGCGCGCCGTGCTCATCAGCAGCGCGTACTTCGCCTTGCCGATGCCGGCGTAGAACATGTTGATGATCGAATTCAGCGCGTGGGAGAACAGGAACAGGCTCTGCAGCCGCACCGAGATCACGCCCAGGCGCAGCACCTCCGCGTCGGCCTGGGAGTTGAACACCCTGATCAGCGGGCTGGCGGCCAGCGCCAGTATTGCGCCGAAGAGTATCGCGCCGAAGATCGAGACCTTGACCACGAATTTCAGGCTGTCACGCACGCGCCTGAACTGCTTCGCGCCCCAGTTGAAGCCCGCGATTGGCTGGTAGCCCTGACCGAAGCCCAGGATCACCGCGAAGGGGATGTCCATCACGCGATTGGCCACGGAGATGGCCGCCAGCGCCGCGGTGGAATAGCCGCCCGCCACGCGGTTGATGGTCACGTTGGCGACCACGCTGAACGCGCTGCGGAAGAAGGAGGTGGAGCCGATGGCCAGCACTTCCTTGATGTCGCTGAGGACGTACTTGAACTTTGTGATGGCGATCTGCACGGAGCTGCGCTTTTTGACGTAGGGCCAGACCAGTATGAAGAAGCTGATGGTCTTGGAGATGGCCGTGGCCATCGACGCGCCCGCGACGCCCAGCCCGAAGGTGTAGATGAACAGCGGGTCCAGGAAGCAGTTCAGCACGCCGCCGAAGCCTATGCCGATCATGGCGTAGGTGGCGCTGCCCTCGGACCTGAGGCACATGTTCAGTATGAAGCTGCCGATCATGAACGGCGCGGCGTACAGCACATAGGTGGCGTAGTCGATGGAATAGTTGATGCACTCCGGCGTCGCGCCCAGCATCACCACCAGCGGATTTATGAACAGCTTGCAGGCGATCATGAACAGCACGCCCAGGCCCAGGCCGGTGAAGAACGAGGTGGACAGCACCCGGTTGGCGTCGTCGTCCCGCTTCGCGCCCAGCAGCCGGGCGATGTAGCTGCACGCGCCCGCGCCGATCAGCGAGCCGATCAGCGTGATGGTGCGCTCCAGCGAGTTGTTCACGCCCACGGCGGCGGTGGCGTTCGTGCCCAGGGTGGAGACGAAATAGGTGTCCACCAGGTTGTAGATGGTGGTGATCAGCTGCGCCACGATGGTGGGCACCGCCATCGCGGGCACGAGTTTGCTGATCTTTTCGTTCAGCATTCTGTTTTTCTTTTCTTCGCTTACGGCTCTTGCCATGTCATCGGCCTCCGTTTCTTTTCTCTGTATGGGCATTGTATCGGATACCCCGCCGCCGCTTCAAATCTGTTTTTCCGCGTCCGCTTTCCGAATTGGAAACTGGTCCGCCGCGTCGTTGGGAACGACCTTCTGCGGCATCGAGCGATACAGCGTGAAGATCCCCGCCGCGGCCAGCGCGGAGGCCAGGAAGCACACCGGAACCAGCGCGTCCCGGAGGGTGACGGGGCCGCCGACCATCGCAGCCGCGGAGGCCGCCGTCGCAAAGGCCAGCAGTATCGCGTGGGCCAGGGGCGCCAGCTTCAGCTTGGCGTTGATGTCGCCAAAATACTGACGGGACAGCCGGGGTTTCGCGGCGCAGAACTGTATCACGCCCACGATCTCCAGCAGCACGGCGGCCAGCCCCAGGCCCGTCGCCAGGCCCACATACCGGTTCCAGGTCAGCGGCGAGGGGATCAGCGCGCCGATGAGGAAGATCGCCGCGCCCAGCGCCGCCGACAGCGCCATGAGCCGCTTGACCGCGCTCAGCCGCTCCCCGGAGACATCCCACAGGTGCCAGTTTCCAATGTAGACATAGCGCGTGCGAAAGCCGCTGCCGCCCGCCTTCGGCTCCTGTACCGGGCGGTAGTCCTCCTCGAATGTCTGGCGATAGGTCTTCACGGCGAAACCTCCCTCCTGTTCCTGTGTCCTGCGATCCGGGGTACGGATTGCCACGTCGGCCTGCGGCCTCCTCGCAATGACATCCAACGCCGCTGTTGTGCGCTGCGTCATTGCGAGGCCCCGAAGGGGCCGTGGCAATCCGTCTCCCCTTCCCAGGGACGCAGCTTACAGCCCGTTGATCTGCTCCACCTTGTTGCAGGCGACGAAGTGGTTCGGCAGGGCCTCCTTCAGGGTGACGCCCGCGTTGCAGCTCTCGTCCGCGTAGGGGCAGCGGGAGGCGAACCGGCAGCCGGGGCCGGGATCGATGGGCGATTTGATCTCGCCCTTGAGCAGTATCCGCTTCTTGGGGTTGTGAATGTCCGTGGTCGGTATGGCCGAGAGCAGCGCCTTGGTGTAGGGATGCAGCGGCCGATCGAAGAGCTCCTCCTTGGGGCTCTTCTCCACCATCTGGCCCAGGTACATGACGCAGATGTGGTTGGAGATGTGCTTGACCACCGACATGTCGTGGGTGATGAACAGGTAGGTCAGGCCCATGCTCTCCTGCAAATCCATCAGCAGGTTCAATATCTGCGCCTGTATGGACACGTCCAGCGCGGAGACCGGCTCGTCGCACACGATGAACTT